>DHJA01000223.1 GCA_002404095.1 Planctomycetaceae bacterium UBA4732
AATGATTTTTCGCACAGGCTCTAAACAGTTTAACTGCAAAAACATTCCATTTATGAGTACCGTCGAATCCCCCGCTGTTCCCGCCGTCCTCCCGCAAGTGCGGCTCAAGATCGCCCGGCGGTCGTCGCATCCGTGGATCTATCAGAAGATGGTCGAGAAGCCGGCCGCGCGCATTCCCCCAGGCGGCGTCGTGGACGTGATCGACCGCGACGGCCAATGGGTCGGCCGCGGCTTCTACAACGGCCACTCGCGCATCACCCTTCGCATCCTCACCACCAACCGCGATGAGCCGGTGGACGATGCTTTTTTCGCCCATCGGCTCGGCCGGGCCGTCGAGCTTCGCCGCGCTTGGCTCGGCCTTGACGCCGTGACCGACGCCTATCGCCTTGTCCACTCCGAGGGCGATGGACTGAGCGGCCTCGTGGTGGACCGCTTTGGCCCGGTCGTCGTGCTGGAGTTCTTCTCCGCCGGCATGTACCGCTTTCGCAACGCCATTCAGACCGCCCTGTCGGTTCACTACCCCGACGCCCGTTTTTACTGGTTCGCCGAGGAACACGTTCAGAAACAGGAGTCGTTCGACTGCCGGCCGCCGGAGCCGCCGGCGCCGGAAGTCATCACGGAACACGGCGTCCGCTTCCGCGTCGCCCCCGGCAGCAAGCACAAGACCGGCTTCTTCCTCGACCAGCGCGACAATCGCAAGACGTTGGCTTCCTTCTGCGCCGGTAAGCGCGTCCTCGACATTTGCTGCAACACCGGCGGTTTCGCCGTTTACGCCAAGGCGCTGGGCGGCGCCGAGGAGGTGGTCGGCGTCGATCTCGATGAGGACGCCCTGGCTCTGGCCCGCCAGAACGCCGGTCTGAATCAAGTCCGCATCCGCTTCGTACAAACGGACCTTTTTCCGTGGCTGCGCGAGACCACGGCCGCCGGCCAGCGCTTCGACGTGGTCGTGTTGGACCCCGCCAAGCAAACGCGCGACCGTGAGGAAGTGGATTACGCCTTGAAACGCTACCTGGACATGAACCGGCTGGCGTTGCAGGCTGTGGCGCCGGGCGGCCTGTTCCTGACTTGTTCCTGCACCGGCCTCGTCAGCGAATACGACTTTCTCGAAGCAATCCGCCGCGCCGCCTGGCAGGCCGGCCGCGTCGTCCAGGTGCTGCGCATCGCCGGCGCCGGCGCCGACCATCCCTATCTTTTGCACGTACCGGAGAGCCGTTATCTCAAGGCGGTCTTTTGCCGCGTTGAATGACCTGCTGGTGTGCGGTGTCATGTGCCGTATGCACCTTAGCCTCTGCGTCCTCGCCCGTCCTGACAAGGCCCGCTAGGCGGGATAGAATATACAACAGGAAGCACGGGGGAAGCCACGCGAGGGAGGGTGTCATCATGGAACCGGTCGAAAGTGCCAACCGCTGGCATCAGTGGTCCGTGAAGGGTTCTGGCGGCGAACTCACCCAAGTGCTCGACCACTTGGACGCGACAATATCGCACGAATGGAAGCGATTGTGGGGTGAAGAGCTTCAGCCTTACCAGTTACTCGTTCGGCCGGGATCCGCCTGGTATTCCCTCGAAACGACCCCGTCCCATGCTGGCGTGACCTTGAGCGTGGAGCGATTACGCGACTCCGAGTTGCGGGGGGGCCGCGTCTGGTTCGCCAGCCCTTCATCTCAGACGCAGACCCCGAGCATCCCCGCCGCCTGGGATCAGGTCATGCTATTCCTGGACAAGGGCATTGTTCCCGCCGCTCAGGCGGCGGGGGCTTCGATCTGGGTTCCCACCCTCGAAGTTCTGTTCCTTGCCGACTTGCCGCCCGACGTTGCCGAACATCTCCAGAGGTTCTCGCAGTCTGCCAGGAAGGTGCTTCCACTCAACAGCGACGAGGCGGAGATTTGGCGGGCCTTCGTGATTGGTGCATACCGAGCCAGGGCCGTCATCGACGGTCAAGGGTTCATTAACTGGCTTGTCCACGAAAGCTGGAAAAAAGAGGACGCGGCGGAACTGAACCTGCGTTTCTTCGACCAGTGCCAATTGCTGGCGCGGTACGCGGACGAGGTGTCAGCCGCATGACGATCACCATCGCCGACGCCTTCGCCCACATCCAGGCCCAACCGCCAGTACCAGTTATCCTCATAGACACCTGCTCCTTCCTCGACCTGTTCCGGGCAGATGAAACCACCACGAAGTTGTCCTTCCAGCCGAGGGCGCCCCACCAAGAAATCCGTGCCGCGGCAGACCTCCTGGACTTGGTGACCGTCCTTCCGAACGCGGCCCATCTGATCGTGCCGGAACTCATCCCACGCGAGTACGCGGACCACGCAAACACGATCCAGACAAAATTCGGGGAGTGGACCGAGTTTCATGACCGGAACCAGGGATGGCTCGTCGAGGCTTCCTTGTGCGTCGCGCTGGCGCTGCCCGTGCCACACACGGTCCACCCTCACGGGCTCGCAGCCATGCTCCGGGCACTTGCGGACGGCCTGCTGGCAAGGGCCAGGGTTCTGGACCGGGACCAGGGCTGCCTGCACAGGGCGGCGCATCGGCTGATCAACAAGTTCAGGCCTTCCCACAGGAAGGAGATGAAGGATTCCATGAACCTGGAGCAGTGCCTGGAACTGAGCCGCCGCCTGCAAAACGCCGGGTTCCCGAGGTCGCGGGTGTGGGTGAGCTCCAATACCAACGACTTCGCTCAGCCATCGAGCCCCCAAGTTCACTCCGATCTCCAAGGTGATTTCACGCTCGCCGGGCTGAAGTATTACACGTCCCTCCGTGCCGCCCTCGCGCACCTTCGTGCGGCGGGTGAAATCTAGTGATCCACAGCGCTACGTAACTACATATCTCTTTGGAAGTTCCGCCCCCGCCACAAAGCTCAGTTTGCCAATCTTGCACATCTGGTACACATTAATGCGAAAATCCGGGCATGTGCTGACGAAGCAATAAGCGTCCGTGGGCGAGAAGCCGAAGTCGCTGATGAGCCAATCCATTAAGTGCGTCGTCGCCATCTCGACGGCAACCTCCAGCGGCCGCGAGGCGTACACGGCCACAATGGCGTCCGGCTTGTCAATGCGCATCCACGGCGGCCGTCGGCCCTTGATGAGGTCGAGATGCAAGCGGACGACCGCCGTGGTTTCGGCGGCCGTGCCGCTGAATTCGGTGTCGCCCTGGCTGGCGTGGACGTCGCCGAGGTAGAAGAGACCGCCGGGGTGCAATATCGGCAGCAGGATGCGGTTGCCGGGGCGCACGTCGCGCACGTCGAGATTGCCGCCCCATTCGCCCTGGCCGTCAAGGCTGGTGCAGACCTCGCGATCCGGGGCGACGCCGAGTGTGCCCACGAACGGCGTGATCGGCCACGACAGCCGCTCGTTGAAGTGTAGGACGCCGTTTTCGTGGCGGAAGATGCGCGTGGTGTAGTCGCCGGACAGTTCCGGCCAGCGCGTCGATTGGCCCAGCGGGCCGCGCTTCGGGCCGATGGCAATCCAGGAGTATTCGCCTACTAAAATCTCTTCGATCACCACGACGAGCGTGTCGCCGCGCTCGGCCCCTTCGACGTACAAGGGGCCGCCGATGGGGTTGGCCTGCGGCGGACTGCGATCAAAGCCTGGGCGCAGTGCCGGGATCGCTTTGTCGGCCGGCGTCTTGAAATAGCCGGCGCCGGCGTCCCATGTCTCGATCTCGAAGGGTTCGCCGGGTTGGACGCGCAGCAGCGGCTCGTCTCTCCAGTCGAAAGCGTACTTGAGCGCCTGTTCGCGCAGGATGCGTTGCACGACGAAACCTCCGCGCGATCTCAGGGCTTGACCTTGTACACTTTACCGGCTCGGATCAGTACATATTGCCCGTCCGGCGTTGGGTAGAAGTCGTAGCCCATGAAGTCGCTATAAACGGTCTGAAGCTCCTTTTTGCCGCCCTCCGGTTTGTCGGGTACTGCGTAAACATAGATCCGCCCCGGCGAACCCTGGGTCGTGGACGTATAGAGGCGCTTGCCGTCTGGGGAAAGACGGGCGCTCATCTGCATGGTCACGCCCGGCCAGCGGGCGGTCACCGAAGCGGTCTTGGCGTCGATCACCGTCAGGTCCGTCGATTGGGCGCTTCCGCCCGGCACGTACAGCAGGCCGTCATCGGTCGCCGCCACGTCGAACGGATCGACGTCGAGGTCGAAGGACTTTTCCAGCTTAAAAGGGACGGTGTCGAAAACCTGAAACGTGCCCGCCAACGGTAGCGTCGGGCTGTATTGATGGCCATTCACACTGACGGCGGTGTAGAGCTTCTTCCCGTCGGGAGACATGCGAAGCAATTCCGTTTTGTTCTCCACTTGGATCCCCGTTGTGTGCCCGTTGGCCGTCTCGATGTGCCCCACCTTGACATTGGCGGGGTCGGTAACGTCGAGGTAGAAGAGTGAGCTTCCGTCTGGAGAAAGCAGTATCGCTTCTATCTTGGCTCCGAATGTATAGACGGCGGAGGGTTTCAGTTTCGTACCCGGCGCGATCTCGCCCGTAGCGATTCCCGTTACATCGTAGACATGAATTTTGGCGGTGGCGAAGACACGACGATTGGGGGCCCAGCCTGCCTGGAGGGCACCCTGGTCCAAGTCTTTCGGGTCCGCGACCGCCAGGTACAGCTTGCCCCCCTTGGCGTCCAGGGCGGAGCGATAGGCGATTCCCCCGATCGCGTAAGTGCCTTTGACTTTGAAATCGGGGTAGGACGTGGCCTTGAGGAACGCAGAACCTCCGCAGAAAAACGCGGTCTTTCGGTCGGTATCGACAGCGCACGTCAAGAATGGGTCCACCTTGGCGGCCTCGGTCAACACTGCGTCGGGCTTGGGCGCTGACGGGGTTGGCTGGGGTGCCGGCACAATCGGCGGGAAGGGCGGAATGGGTGGGATCGTGACGGGCGGGGCGATAGGGTTGGGCGGTGCGGGGACGGGGGCCAGCTCGGCGGGTGCCGCTTTGACGGCGAGCGAGTCAAAGAATTTAGCAGCGGCGCCCGTCCCCGGTTCGATGATTGACCCGCCCGTCCCCACAATATAGAGCCGGGTCGTCGGGCCTTTCGGGACTAGGAACAGCCGTTCCATCACTACCCCGCGCTGGGGGGGCGTGGCCTGGATTTGAAGCTCTCGGCCGGCGTAGCCTAATACGCTGACGTCTTGCTCGACAGTCGCGGTACCGCCCACCTTCTTTTGTAAGGCGTCGCGCTCGGCGACGGCTCCCTTTGTGAGGATGCTCGGCCCGACGCCGATAGTTGGTAAATCAACATAGGCCACCGTGAAGAACGCATCTTCCTTCGTGCGCGTTAACAAATACTTATTTCCCTTCGCGCCTTTAAGCGCGCTATTGTCGAGTACGGGCGTGCCCGGCATCAGGACGGAGCATTCGCCGTCGGGCGTGGTAAATTGCGTCCAATCTCCATCCGGTATGGACGGCTTTCGCAAGAGCATGAAGAACAGGAGGCCGGCGCCTCCGATCCCGCACAGGAGGATGAAGCCGGCCAGGACGGCCAACCCAATCCAGAGGCTAGCGGACGAGCGTTTTCGTGTAGGAGGACGGGACTTCGGGCGGACGCGGGTGGAGGGAGACTCTTTCGAGCCGGCCGGAAGCTGCGGTTCATCGAAGGCGAAGGCGTCCGCCGGATTCGCCCGGGCGACAGGCGCGGCCACCGGCGGCATGGCGACAGGCGGTGCTTCCTGAGCGCGGCGCTCCTGCGTGGGCTTCGGCGCGTCGCCAACCGGAACCGCGCTGCCGGGCTGACAGGTGAAAACTGTGGAGCAGGCCGGGCATCGGATCTGCTTCCCCAGACTGGTCGGCTGTGCGTTGAGACGGCGGCCGCAGCCGGGGTAGGTAACGGTAACGGCCATGGGAGCAGACCTCTAGGCGCGGACCCGGATGAGAGGGAACGTCTTCCAACAGGAATGAACACTACGTAACCAATATACGTTGAACGGACTGGCTTGAGAAGGGAACACCGACCCTGGACACGGCGGCGGCGCCGGTCAAACCAATCCGCCCTTTCCGCCGGGACCGGATGCCGCGACAATAGCACCATGAACGCCATCCTTCGCGTCCACTGTGCCGACCGCACCGGCATCATCGCCGGCCTTTCGGACTTCGTGTTCCGCCACGGCGGCAACATCATCGACCTCGATCAGCACACCGATCCCGACGGCGGCCGGTTCTTCATGCGCCTCGTCTGGTCGATGGAGCGCTTCGCCCACGACGCCGATGGCGTGCGCCTGGCCCTCGACGTTTACGCCCGCAGCTTTGGGCTGACATGGGAATTGAGCTTCGACGACCGTCGCGATCGCGTGGCCGTCTTTTGCAGCAAGGAACCGCATTGCCTGTACGACCTGTTGCTGCGGCAACGACTCGGTGAAATGGCGGGCGATGTGGTGTTGGTCGTATCCAACCATGAGGATGCGCGGCTGGCCGCGGACTATTTCGGCGTACCGTTTGTTGTCACGCCGGTCGATAAAGACGACAAAATGAAGGCGGAAACTCGCCAACAGGACTTGCTTCAGGAGTACAAGGTCGATGTGGTCGTGTTGGCGCGCTACATGCAAATCCTATCGCCGCAGTTCGTGGAGCGCTGGCGCGGCCGGGTCATCAACATTCATCACTCGTTCTTGCCGGCGTTCGCGGGGGCGCGGCCTTATCATCAGGCCAAGGCGCGCGGCGTGAAGCTGATCGGCGCGACGGCCCATTACGCCACCGAGGACCTGGATGAAGGGCCGATCATCGAGCAAGACGTGGTGCGCGTGACGCACCGCGATGAAGTGGAAGATCTCGTCCGCAAGGGCCGCGACCTGGAACGGCAGGTGCTCGCCCGCGCCGTCCGGCTGCACTTACAGCGGCGCGTTTTAGTGGACGGGCGACGCACGATCATCTTTGGTTAGACGGCCGGCGCTTCTTATGCCGCTTTCGACACGCGCTCCGATAAACGAGCCAATTCCCCCGTATCGCGGGTGATTGTGTCGCATAACTCCTCTAAGGGCAGGTCGTTCGGCGACGTGCCGAAGGGGTTTTCGATCTCCACGCCGGCCTCCTCAATGCCCACCAAGCCGAAGGTGATGCCAGCCACCACCAGGATGGCGATCACGTCCATCTTCGGCACTAGCACGAACGGCAGCGTGAGCAGATAGACGGTCAGCATCTGTTTGAGGTGGGCGGCGTAGGCGAACGGGATGGGCGTCTTGCCGATCCGTTCACAGCCGCCCTCGTTTTCGACCATCGTGCAGACGCAACCTTCCAGGCCGCGCGACAGAGCGGTGTCGATCTCTTTTCGCGTCAGCCGCTCCTGAATCCAGGCGCTCAGGTAGAAGGCCATGACGGACGGAGGGTTCGACCCTGCCGTGACATGGGCGTAGGTCGATTCCGATACCAGAGATTGAATCTCCGAAAAATCCCGATTGCCGCGCAGGTGTTGTTTCAGAGTGACCGTGTACGCCGCCGCCAGCCGCACCAGCTCCGCCACGTCCACCCCGGCCGACGCCGCGCCGCGGACCAGATTGCGCGCGGCCGTCACCATTTGGCCCCAGAGTTTGCGGCCCTCCCAGTAACGGTCGTAAGACGTATTGGTGCGGAAGACGATCAGCAGGCCCAAGGCCACGCCCAGCAGGGAATGACCGAGCGGATCAATAGCAGGCAGATGCATACCGTAAACGTTCCAGGCCCAAACGGCGGCGGTGAGACCGCCGTAAAAGACCACACGCTTCAGGGTGCGCGGCAGGACCGTGCCGTGAACGCTGAAGAGAATGCGGTCCCATTGTTTGGGGTTGTATGGTACCATAAGCGGCGTTGTAATCGAACCGGCGCGGAAAGACAACGCCGATTGTGAGGGGGCCGTGAAGGTGAAGCAATTCAGCGTGGCCGAATATCACCGGCTGATTGAAGCCGGCGTCCTCACCGAGAACGACAACATCGAGATGCTCGAAGGCTATCTGGTAAATAAAAAACCACACAGTCCTCCGCACGACGCCGCCATTCAGAAAGGTATTAAGAAGTTGTTCCGCGTCTTGCCGCCCGGCTGGGATCTGCGCGCGCAATGCGCCATCACGTTGCCGGAGAGTGAGCCGGAGCCGGATTTCGCAATCATCCGCGGAGATGAGAATGCGTATTTGATGCACCATCCGACGGCTGCGGACATCGGCCTTGTCGTCGAGGTTTCCGACTCGTCTTTGCTAGGCGACCGCGACGATAAAGGCCGTATTTACGCGCGCGCCGGTATTCCTTGTTACTGGATCGTTAATGTACATGACGGCTGGATCGAGGTGTACACCTCGCCGTCCGGTCCGGTCGCGGACCCCAAATATGCGCTCCGGGTCGATCATTGCGCCGGCGACAGCATATCCGTAGTCCTGGGAAGCAACGCGCCCGTCCTCGTCGCAGTTCAGGACATGCTTCCTTAGAGTCACTCCCAAAAGGCGAGCCGCCGGGCTTGTCCCGGCGGGGATAAACCCCGCCGCTCGCTAGAAGCTGGTCTTGCTCCGATGCGGCCTGTCGGTATCCTCGTTCGTCAGGTCAAGGAGGACGGCCGGCATGGCGCGCGCGTGGAAAACCTGGTTGAGCCGAACGGCGTTTCTCGCCGTGGCGGCGGTCGCGTTGGCCAACGCGGGTTGCCTCATCGCCGCCGTCGGCGCGGCGGCCGGCGGCGCCGCGGCCGTCAGCTACGCCTACTACACCGCTCCGTTAATGCGTGAATACCCTGTCAACTACGCGGATGCGTTGGCGGCGGTCAAAACATCGTTGACCGAATTGCAATTCCCGCTCATTAAAGAACAGCCCGATGGCGCTAGTACGCTTATCGAAACGCGCACGGGCGACGGCCTATCGGTGAAAATCTTCCTCGACGTATTGACAAGCCCGGTGCCCGCCGACGGTTCTCTGACGCGAATCTCTGTGCGCGTCGGCCACTTTGGCGACGACGCCGTCAGCGCCCGTATCCAGGATCAGGTCGCCAAGCATATGCCCGCGCCGCCTCCGCCCGCGCCTTCGCCTGGACCTGTCGTGGCCAATCGGCCGGGCGGCGGTCGTCCTGTGGAAACCGTCGCGCCGCCTTTGGCCAATCCCGTCGTTCCCGCCAAACGGCCGTGACGCCCGCCGTTCTCCTCTCGCCCGCCGCGACCCGGCGGGGTATAATCCAGTCGTTGAAGCGTCGAACCCGCCGTCTCTTTGCCGGAGGAAGTTCATCTCATGCCGCGCCGCAATCTTGCCTGGCTCCTGGGCGTCGTCTCCCTGACGCTGCTCGGCGCCGCCGTCCTTTATAGCGCCCCGACTCGTGAGAAGGACAAGGACTATGAAATGGTCCGCCTCATGGTCGATACGCTTCACGAGGTGCGCGAGCGCTACGTCACCCCCGTCGATGAGGAGCGCGAAAAAAAGCTCGTCTCCGACATGATTAAGGGCGGCCTCGAACGACTCGACCCCCACTCCACCTACATCGACCCCGAGGAATACAAGCAGTTCACCAAGACCAGCAAAGGCAAGTTCGGCGGCATCGGCGTCCACGTCGGCGCCGACCCGCAGACGCGCGGCCAACTCACTGTCATCAGCCCTATGCCCGGCACCCCGGCTTACAAGGCGGGCGTACTGGCCGGCGACGTCGTCCTCAAGATCGACGGCAAGGCGACCGAACAGATGCGCCTCGGCGAGGCCGTCGATATGATCCAGGGCGACCCCGGTCAGACGATCACCCTGACCGTGCGCCATGAAGGCGCGGCCGAGCCGATTGAACTGACGATGGCGCGCGAAGAAATCCACGTCCCCAGCGTCCTCGGCGACCTTCGCCGGGCCGACGATCCGGCGCGCTGGGATTATATGATCGACAAGACAAACAAGATCGGCTATATCCGCATCACGAATTTCGGCGAGACGACGACCGCCGAAGTGCGCGTGGCCGTCGAGCAATTGGAGAAGGAAGGGGTGCGCGGCCTGGTCATCGACCTGCGCAACAACCCCGGCGGCCTGCTGCAATCGGCCGTGGAGATTTGCGATCTGTTTTTGGAGAAAGGCGCGATCGTCAGCACGCGCGGCCGCAACCATGAGGAAAAAACATGGGAGGCCAAACCGGAAGGTACGTTGCTGCTGCCGGCCGATAAACATCCGATGGCTGTACTCGTTAACAAGTTCAGCGCCAGCGCCAGTGAAATCGTCAGCGCTTGCCTGCAGGATCACCAGCGGGTCACGGTGGTCGGCGAGCGCAGCTACGGCAAGGGAAGCGTGCAGAACATCATTATGATGGAGCACGGCGCCAGCGCCCTCAAGTTGACGACAGCCAGTTACTGGCGGCCGAGCGGCAAGAACATTCACCGCTTTCCCGACCGCAAGGATTTTGAGGCGTCCCACATCGACCCCGACGAATGGGGCGTGAAGCCGGATGAGGGCTTTGAAGTACTCATGAAAGATACGGAACGGTACGAATACCTCGTCTACCGCAGCGACCGCGACATTGTGCGCGACGGCAAAAAAGAAGAGAAGAAAGAGCCGGTTAAGGGCGAAAAGGACAAGAAGCCGCCGTTCGTGGACCGCGTTTTGGAGAAGGCGCTGGAGCGTGTGAAGGGACAGATGGAGAAGGCGGCCGCGGCCATGCCGTCGGAAAGGACATACCTCCGTTGACTGGGTGTCAAACGGAGGATCATATAACCTCTGTCGATTCAGCTGGGGTAGACCACTAGGCTCCTTCAGGCGCGAATTCGCGGGTTGGGATTTGTTTCGTTTCCTTGTCCATGTGAAGAAAGTCGATCGGCCCGTCGTGGCAAAGATCGACTTCGTGTTCCTTCAGGGCGTCCTCCCATTCAATGAGTACACTGCCGATGTGGGTCGGGCTAACGTACAACGTCCCTTCATTCGGCGCGAGTTTCCTTCGTATCGCCGCCTCCGCAAGGCTGACAAACGCTTAGGCGAGGTCGATCACGTCGGAACGCGGCGCGGCCGCACCATAGCCGTCCCAGTTCTCCGCCAATCGCCGCATCGCTTCCAGTTGCTCGATCATTGTAGCCATATAACTGATCCTCGCTAACAATCTCGCTTGGCAAACCTTATCCATCTATTCTATCGCTAACGCCGACTGCATTGGCGTTCACCCCTCATCTTCCTCGCGCAGCTTCGCCATCACCGACAAGTCTTCCAGCGTCGTCGTGTCGCCGGTGGTGGCCTTCCCGCAGGCGATGTCGCGCAGCAGCCGGCGCATGATCTTGCCCGACCGTGTCTTGGGCAGACTCTCCGTGAAGCGGATGGCGTCCGGCCGCGCCAGAGCGCCGATTTCCTTGGCGACGTGCTCGCGCAGCTCCTTTTTCAGCTCCTCACTCGGCGCCACGCCTTGTTTGAGCGTCACGAAACAGGCGATGCCCTCGCCCTTGATCTCGTCCGGTTGGCCCACCACAGCTGCCTCCGCCACTTTCCCATGGTGGACAAGAGCGCTCTCAATCTCCATCGTACTCAGCCGATGGCCGGCCACGTTTAGCACGTCGTCCACGCGACCCATGATCCACAAATAGCCGTCCGCGTCGCGGCGGGCGCCGTCGGCCGTGAAGTAAGCGTGCGGAACTTGCGCCCAATACTGCTGGCGATAGCGTTCGTCGTCGCCGTAGATGGTGCGCAGCATGGCCGGCCACGGCTGTTTAACGACCAGGAAGCCGCCCTGATTGGCGCCGACCGGCTCGCCCTGGCGGTCCACGACTTCCACAACGACGCCCGGCAATGGCCGCGTCGCCGACCCCGGCTTGGTGGCAATCGCCCCAGGCAGCGGCGCGATCATAATCATGCCCGTCTCGGTCTGCCACCACGTATCCACAATCGGACATCGCTTATGTCCGATTTGCTCGTGATACCACATCCACGCTTCGGGGTTGATCGGTTCACCGACCGAGCCAAGCAAACGGAGACTGGACAGATCGTGTTTGGCCGGCCATTGGTCGCCCCATTTGATGAAGGCGCGAATGGCCGTCGGCGCCGTGTAAAAGATATTGACACGATACTTTTCGATGATTTCCCAGAAGCGATCCTCGCGCGGGTAGTTGGGCGCCCCTTCGTACATGAGCGTCGTGGCGCCGTTGCACAGTGGGCCGTAGACGATGTAACTGTGGCCCGTCACCCAGCCCACATCGGCCGTACACCAGTAAATGTCTTCCTCGCGGAGGTCAAATACCCATTCATGCGTCTTGGCCACGCCGAGCAGGTAGCCAGCCGAGGTGTGCAACACGCCTTTGGGTTTGCCGGTCGAGCCGCTGGTGTAGAGAATGTACAGCGGGTGTTCACTGTCCACGGCGACCGGCGGGCAGGCGGCGGAGGCGTCGGCCATCAGCTCGTGCCACCAGAGGTCGCGGCCGGCCTTCATGTTGACCTGTTGATCGCAGCGGTTGAAGACGATGCACTTCTGCACGGTGGGCGATTTGTCTAATGCGAGATCAACATTCTGTTTGAGGGGCACGACTTTGCCGCGGCGCCAGCCGCCGTCGGCGGTGACGACGAGTTTGGCCTTGGCGTCGTTATTGCGGTCGGCGACGGCGTCGGCGCTGAAGCCGCCGAAGATGACGTTGTGGACGGCGCCGATGCGGGCGCAGGCCAGCATGGCGATCACGGCTTCGGGGACCATCGGCAGATAGATGGTGACGCGGTCGCCGGCCTGAACGCCCTGACCCTTGAGGACGTTGGCGAACTTGCAGACCTCACGGTGTAGCATCTGATACGTAAGAACTCGGCAATCTCCGGGTTCGCCTTCCCAGATGAGGGCGGCCTTGTTGCGGCGTGGGCCGTCGAGATGACGGTCGAGGCAATTGGCGCTGACGTTGAGCTGGCCGCCGACGAACCATTGGGCGTGCGGCTCGTTCCATACGAGGACTTTGTCCCAGCGCTTGATCCAGGCGAGCGATTCGGCCTGCTCGCCCCAAAAACCCTCCGGATCGTCTTTGGCACGGTCGAAAAGGCGTTCATAGGTGGTAACGCTGTTAATCGCGGCCTTGGCGACAAACTCCGGCGGCGGCGGGAAGGTACGGGTTTCCTTGAGGACGCTGGTGATCGTCGGATTGGAGGACGAGGACATGGCGGAGGCCCATCGGGGTACGTCGGCGAATGAGGGGCGATAAAGGTCAGAGATAAGCGCCGGGCGGGCCGGCGTCAAGGAGTACGGGGATGCTGATGCCCATGCCAAACTGCCGCGCCAACGCGCCACTTGGCGCGGAGGTTTGGCGCAACGTAAGTTGTTGGCAGGTTTCTCTTTTGAAGGGCTTGCGCGGCTTTGCACAAAAAGTCCCGGTCCTCGCCGTAAGTCCTTAATTGAGAGCCTTGCCTTCGTCGTAAGTCCTTATTTTTCGACCTCGCAAGGCAATTTTTGTGCAAAGCCGGCTTGCGCCAATGCGCCAAAGTTTTCGCCGCCCTGACCGGCTGCCCTTAGTTCTTATGGTTCTGGCACTGGTCCAGACGAAGCATAGGGAAAAGTACGCGATGAGCTTCAATGCCGATTCCTTTACCTCTTTGAACTGTCGCGGAAGAATTTTGGGTGTAAACCGGGAAGCGACTATAATCCGGGAGGCAAAGAATCTAACAAGGGATCGCCTGATTCGTCGCAGAGGGCGCATAATGGCCATATCACCTGTCAAATCGGCACCGGCATCGTCGGCGGACACGGTGGAGGAACGCTTCCGCCGCCTGGCCGCCGCCTGGCACAGAGACACGGACTACCTGTCCTCAATGGACGAGGCGGACAGTCATCCGGCATACCAGGAGATTATCCGCTTAGGCTCTGAAGTCGCGCCGCTGCTTCTGCGCGACCTCGCGGAGAACCACACGCATTGGTTTGCTGCTCTGGAAGCGATTACCGGAGCGCGGCCGATACCGCCATCGGCCGCCGGCAACATCCCCAAAATGGCGGAAGCCTGGCTCCGCTGGGCAAAAGACAACGGCTACCAATGGTGACGCCGCTCGAATACGTGTTCCCCCGGCCTAAGCAGGGGCGACTACCGCGTGACGAGCCCGCCGGACAGCGACTACAACTGCATCGCGTGGGCCGCCGGCGGCTCCCACGCTTGGTGGTAGCCCGGCCGAGATGTGGACCGTGAGTATTGGCCCTTGGGTGTGCCGTGCGAGCGGACGCAGGCCGCTTTTGCGGCAGCCTTCACTTCTCTTGGCTACACTGTTTGCGAAAGCGAGGGTCTTGAATTTGGTTGAGAAGATAGCCCTGTTCGCGGATGCGGCCGGCAAGCCGACTCACGCCGCCCGGCAATTGCCTGGAGGCAGTTTGTACGATCTGGCGGAAGCGGGTAAGCTAATCATCGTTGCCCGAGTCGAAGGCAAAAGTATCGGTTTTTTGCAACCCGTGGGAGTTGGTTATGAAAATGTTGGCTGAGGTCATGCTGGAGGCCGTGCCTGTATCTAACCTACCCTGGCTCTATAAATATCTGGACTTTTACTTTGACGACGAGGCCGAGGACGGTTCGGATGATTTACGCACCAGCACCTGGTTCCTTGTTGACATGCCAATCGAACATTTCGGCTGCAAATTCACAATCGACGAGTTAGGACCGATGATGAGCGATCCCTGGCGCCACGACCACGAAAAGGAGCGTGAGGCGACCATTCTTGCCTGGGTCGAAGACGACGACGGCTGGGAAAAAAGTCTAAAAAAGTGTCCTATAGTGGCCGCTATCCGACGCGGCGAACTATATTTTGTGGACGGGTGGCATCGGGCTAAACTCGCTCGCCTAGCTGGTCAAACCACTGTGTACACACTGGTTAGCGTCAGGGAGCCTGAACCGGATCAGCCTGTTATCAGGTCGTTCAGAGAGGAAACGCGAGTCTGAAAGTCGTTTCACTCGGAAGCCTCGTATTCCGATGTACTGGTTCCGCCCCCGCCACCTCGGCCGCGCGAGTCATCGGCGAGAGTTATCTGCCCACAGAAAATATGGAGGATGCTGTATTCCTCGGTCCGCAGGATTGGCCGGCCTTCACCCCAATTCTGCTCCTTCCGGGTCTGCAGAGGCAGCATCAGCGCCGCCGCCAAATGGTAGGGCGGATAGTTGTGGCGGACCCCTGTCGCGTCATCGTCGTTGCGGATGCGGTTCTTCTTCTGCGTCTCCTCATCCCAACCGAGAACGCACCGGGTATCGAGCCTGATGGCGCCGGGCAGCGTCAGGAATACCCTACGGTTGAGCAATTCGTCATGCGTCGGGTCATATTCGGTAAGTCCGCACCACTCGTACTCACCGCGGCCTTGTCTGGCGTCAACATCCCGCCGCGCTGCATTGCCGCTAACCTGCTTGCTGATTCTCATTCGTACCGCCGCAATTGATGTGTAGACAGAGTTGCGGGATTGGACAGTGCTGCCGATTCAGGCCCGCCACGCGCACACAAGGAGGTTGGGAACACCTGGAAAGGCATTGTACCCGCTACTCGCGCGGCCGCAAACAGCCGAAAGATAGGGTGGGCTTCCTTGGTCCGGCCGACGAGGAATGTGTCGTGCCCGTCGAATACGAACTCCCGGCCTTGGTGCGGTCCTGAGATGATGGTCAGCTTGAGCTTCACGACAGGCTCCTCAAGCTCGGTTGTTCCGCGGCCGTCTCCAGACGCTTCCAGAGTTGCCGCACCACCTCCAGAGAGTTACCAGGCAGCGGGCTGTAATCATAAGCCGCGCGGGCGTACAGGGTCGTGAACCTGCGTACGTCCATCTCCAATCCGGGGAACTCCTCGCCGAGCCGTTTGGCGAACTCCAGCGGCGTCTCTTCCGGCCGCCGTTCCACGTTCCGCTCCCGCGCCCAGGCTTGCAATGCGGCGAAGGTGTAGCGCACCACTTCCTTGATCGGTAAGCGGTCGCCGCGACCGTCGAGGAATGGGCTGACGTAGGAGGCGAACGGTCTCGCCGGCGCGGCGCGCTCCGCTTGCTCGTCATCGTCGCTTTCCCCGGCTGCCTCTCTCACCCGACCCTTGAAGAGGTTGGACCAGAAGTTTTGCAGGGCGCGGAGCAGATTCTTGGCCCAATCGGTGAAATTGGCGAGAAACTTGAGACCTTCCTTTAGCAAGAAGAATATGACCACCAGGATGAGCGCGGCGAAGACGATCCATTTGAGGACCGTGCCAATGCCGGCCAGTATTGCGGCCCAGTTCCACGACGATTGAGGGCGTGGCGGTGGGGGCGAATCGCGTGACGGTTGTTTTTGCTGCTGGCTGGAGCCTTTATCTTTCTCGGCCGGCGGCGCGTCTTTTTGCGGGGCTTGGCCCGACTTTGAGGGCGGCTTGTCTTTCGCCTTGCTTGGGCTTTCTCCTCCTTTATTTTTCTCCCCGGAACTCTTGTCCTTGTCCGATCCCTTGCCGGCGCCGTCCTTATCCTTCTCGCCGTTCGAGCCGCCCTTGTCTTTGTCCTTTTCGCCGCCCGATCCGCCTTTGTCCTTAACGGGGCTGCCCTTATCTTTGCCAGTGGCCTGCGAGTCCTTGTCGCCGCCGGACGGCTTGCCTTGGTCCTTCGGCTGATCGCCGATCCGATTGCCCTCGGCCTTGCCCGAACTGCCGCCTTGTGAGGCGTATTTTGACGCTGACAGTTTCTCGGAACCGAGGGACTGATACGGCATCAGCGCGTATTCCGGCCGAGGCCGCGGCAGCAGGGCGCCGATCACCAGAAGCGCGACGATCAGGCCGCCGCCGGCCGTCAGCCAAGCGAAGGTCATCGCGGCCGGCATCCGCAAGCGGCGTTGCCGCAGGTAGCGGCGCAAGCTCAAAAAGCAGGTCGTCAACAGCAGGCCCAGGCCGCAGCCGACGTACATACTCATCAGCCAGAAAGCGTACTGCCGTCGCGCCGTTTCCTCCGCCGGAATCAACGCCTCGCCAAGGCCGAACAGCGGCAACGCGCCCAACGAGAAGTAGATCACCCAGGCGCCAAGGACGCGCCGCTTGTTGCGTCCCTCGCGGAAGCGCTGGTAGCGCTCCCACCAACCGATAAGCCAGCCCGCTGAACGCTTATCCTTCTCCACTGTCGGCGATTCCGTTTCGGCGGCCGCCTTCTCAAGAGCCTCGCTCTTGGCCGGTTTTTCCAGGCCGGTCGCTTGCAACAGTCCTTCGCCGCCGACCTCGGTTTCCTCGTCGATCTGTGTGCAGTCGCGGGTCAGCCGGTTGGAACACCACCAAACGACGCCTACCAGGCCCAGGTTGATAAGCCAATTGAACGAAGCCGCCGCGCTGTCTTTAGGATACTGGACGTAAGTCTGCATGCCGATCCAGGTGAGTCCGGCAAGGACCAGGCCATACAGCCTTGCCCGGCTGGCGCTTTGCGTTATTGAGATGCGCGCGACGAGGACGGCGCCAAAGACGAAGAAGAACAGAATCCACTGAAGGCGATCTTTATAGGCGCCGCTCTCGCTGTAGAGGATTTCCAAAAGGAAGAAAACCAAGCTGCCGACAAGGCCCATGAGCAGGGCGGGGCTTATCGCCAAGGCGACGTAATCGGCCAGCGTCTGATTGGATCGCTCGGAGGACATGGAAGTAAACCGACGGAAATTGTTTCTATTGGAGCGCCGCGGCGTCTTCCGCGGTATATCGCGCCGCCAGCTGAATCTCGTCTTGGAGCGAGACGGCGGCAGGCAGCGGACTGGTCTGGGGATCGAGACAAAAGAGATTCCATTCCTCGCCTTCGACCCCTTTTTGACGCACGTACCAATCTCCGCCCGCGGTCTTCGCCAACGGAAACAGTGAGCAAGCCGCCGGCTTGTACTGATATTTATCGCCCTCGGCGGCGCCGACCTTGTGCAGCACACAGCCTTGGTTAAAGAAGACGCACCAGCCGCCCACGACGCGCAGCATGGGCAGACCGTCCTTGCGCCGGCCGCTCAGGAAGCCGCCCTTTTCGATAACCTTGCGCCCCTCCGGCCGCAACCCCGGCAGGAACTTGGACAGGTTCGCGTCAATGCGCTGTACTTCGTCGGGATAGACGCCGGGACGACCGTTCTGACAGCAAATGCCGTCGCAGCCGCGTCCGTAGATGCACTCGAACTTGGCTTCAGCCAGATTGACGACCGGCAGACTCGTCGGCATCGTCGGCGCCCTCGGAGACTTGGTTGGGATGAATGCCGTCACGATACGGGACGGTGTGGGTCTTTTCCAGTGTACTCAGTTTAGGCGCCCCATCGGCAGTTCACTTTCCCTCACGCACGGCAGCGCGAAACGCATCTAGATCAGCACCGGAGATCGCTACATCGAACCAGCGGTCCAATATGTCACGATCGTGCTGCGCTGCGATCTCGCTGGCTAAGTCCTTCGGCATGGACGAACCGAAGCGAACTTCCAGAACTCGCATCAACTTGGCACGAGCTTGCCCGATTTCGCCCTCCATCAGCCCTTCCTGTCGGGCTTCGGCCTGCCATTCCAGCACTTGCTGCGATACTTTCATGTTCCATCCCTCCAATGCTTCTTTCCAAACGGCTCGGCGACCGGCCAAGTCCGCGAACACCAGCGCCAAGCCGGCGTAATCGCTTCTGCGCCGATCATCCGGCTCGGTTTGGGCCAACCTCTTCCACTCCTCAATAATATCACCATTCTCGCCGCCACGCATTAGCGGCAGCCACGGCAGTACGCATCGCTTCCATTCGCCGGAGGCGATGCGAGCCAAAGTCGCCGCCGCATCTTCCTCGCGCAGGGTGCCTTGCGTCACCCGTAAATGGAGGCCGTCGCCGTCGAGATCCACTTCTCGAAGGTCCAATTCCGCCAGTTGTACGGGGCCGGTCAGATTGAGCAGCAAGCTGACCACCTGGTACTTGCCGCCTTGACCGGGACCGTGCCGCTTCTCGCGGCGCAGGCGGAGGCCGTATTCGCCCAATCGTTCCAGTATGTCGCCGTCCGGCTCCGTTTGACACTCCACGTCCATTAGGCGCCGTAAGCCGCCGTCGCGCGCCTTGAACTCGGCCACGGTGTCGCACACGCGGTCGGGTTCGCCGGGGAACGCGATCGTGCTTACGTCCAACCAGCCCAGGAAAACGAAGTGGGCCGCGAAACGAGGCACACGCCAGGCAAAGAACCCCGCCGGGTTTAACTTGACGGCATAGTGACTGGCCTGGTCGAAGACGCCCATCGTTTCGCGCACCCCCACAAGCAACCTACCATCGGCGCGTTGAAAAATCCACAACAGCCGCGGCTCTTCCAACCGGCCCATTAGGCAGGTAGAATTGCGGCATGGCCCGATTTCTGGTCGCGGGGAATATCCGCCATGCGTCACATCTTATCCAGGCTTACGATGGTCTGCCTGCTGCCAGCCATTGCTTCATTAATCGGCGCCGCCCCTGCCCCGACTCCGGCAGCCGGCTCGGAAGACGAAAAGCTGCTCAAGGCCGCCAAGGTAAGCGTGGACGGCCCCGGCCTGCTCGATTTCTTTCGGCAACACACCACCACCCCGGCCCAGCAAGAACACATCCTGGCGCTAATCCAACAACTCGGCGACGACTCCTTCAAAGTGCGGCAGAAGGCGTCGGCCGACCTGGCGGCGCTCGGCCCCCGCGCTGTTTCGTACCTGCGCCACGCCCTCAACGATCCCGATGAAGAGATCAAGGATCGGGTCGAGTACTTACTGAAAAATGTTGAGGGGACGGACTCGCAAGCGGCCCAGAGTGCGGCCGCCGCGCGCCTGATTCGCGCGCGGGCGCCTGCGGACGCCGCCATAGTGTTGCTGGCCTATGTGCCGGACGCCGACAACGACGCCGTTGAGGACGAAGTGCTTGCCAGCCTAGCCGTTCTTGCCGTCCATGACGGTAAAGTGGACGCGCCTGTCGCGGCCGCTCTCAAGGATAAGCAATCCAGCCGCCGCGCCGCCGCCGGCCTAGTGCTAGGTCGATCCGGCACGCCCGAACAGCGCGCCGAAGTGCATACACTTCTGCTCGACGCCGACCCGCGCGTCCGCTTCCGAGCCGCGCAAGGGCTACTGGCCGGCCGCGACCATGCGGCCTTACCGACGTTGATCGCCTTGGTGAAGGACGGGCCGACGGACCTTGCCTATCGCGCCGATGAACTGCTCAGCTGCGTTACCCGTGTGAGCCACGTCCCCTTCGCCGAAGACCCTGGCACCCGACAAAATTGCTATAAGACGTGGGCGAATTGGTCGCGGCGCTATGGCAAAGTCGTTGACCTCAACCGGGCCGCCGTCGATCTGCCTGCCTTCAATCCGGCCCTGCGCGCCCGCGAGGTCGTGCGTCAGTGCTTCAACGCCCTCGTGCAAAACGACTTGGCCGCTTTCAAAAAAACCGTCGGGCTGCCGTTCCACTTTGGCGGCGATGCAACCTATACGAATAGCGACGCCCTGAACAACTTTTTCAACCAACGCCCTCTAGGCGTCCAAGGTCAACCGTTCGTCCCCCTTATCGTCGGTATGGCTTCGCTGGAAGACTACCAGGGCAACGGCGCCCAGCCGAGCGAACAGCAGTTCATCAAAGGTCTGCCCAATAAGTCAGACGACTTAGTGTTCATCGTCCAGCCGCAGCAGATCGGCGTCATCAATCCCAATCTGGAGGTAACCCAGGGCAACCTGTTCCTGGTGCGACTTGGCGGCGAACAGCCGTCCGTCATCGGGCTAAGTCAAGGGCGCTCGGGGTTTAGAATCAACCGTTGAACCACGGTTAAATGGATTTTGACGACTCCGTTTGTCGCCTTAACCAATCCAGCAAATCCGTGATGTGCCATTCGGGATTCGCCTCGAACTCCAGCGTATGATGCGCGTCGGGGTATTCCACAACCTCTTTCGGCCCCGCGAATCGCCGCACCAGATCGCGCGTGGGCCGGTTGTCGATAATGCAGTCGCGCCCGGCCAGCATCAACAAGACCGGAACCTTGATGCGCGAAGGGGCATCGCGAAGGTACAAGTCAAGCGCTGCGCTGCCGATGAGAAATCGGGCCGTCGCTTGATGGAGGGTGAGCGGGTCTTCGCGCAGGAACTTCAGCCACTTCTCCGTCGCGGTGAATAATCTCGGGTCGCTCAAGGGGATTGGAAACAGTCGCGTCGGACGGGTCAACCGCGCCCATACCACAGCCGCTTTTTCGCTCAAGGACAGCGATAGCCGATGGTAAAAGCCGGGACAAAGAAGAGCCATCCCATCGACCAATCCCGGCCGCCGTTTCACCACGCCGGCCGCCACTTTGCCGCCCCATGAGATTGCCACGACGAACGTCTTTAACACGAAATCTTTCTTCCGCGCCTCCAGGAATTCCGCCACGTCCCGCAAAAGCCGACGAAAACTCGGGGCGTCGCCTCGGTCCTGCGCGTTGAGGCCCGAGCCGCGACGGTCGAGGAAGAACACCTCGAAGCCGGCCTCCGCCAGCCGGCGACAGGAATGCTCATACCAACCGCCGTGGCTCTGGATGCCGTGGATGCAGACCACGCGGGCGCGCACCGGCCCCGCGGCGGCGTAGCGTCGGTAACGCCATAAGTAGCCGTCGCTGGCGGCATGGGTTTCGAGGATGAAACCATCGTCGGTCAGAACAGCGTCTCCTTCCTTACCGTCACCCTTTCCAGGGCGCGAAGGTCGATGGTGACGCCGAGGCCCGGGCCAGGAAGTGCCGGCGCCCAACCGCCCCAGCCGAATGTGAAATCGCGCGTGCCCAGCGCCTCACGCACCAAATGTCGGTCGTAGGAACCTTCGAGGAAGCGCAGTCCGCTGACGCTGGCGGCGAAGTGCCGGCCGGCAGTGGTCAGCACGGCCGTCTCGCCGATCTGACAGCCGAGCTGGCAAGCGAGACCGTTAGCTTTGGCGAATTGAGCCAGCCGCAAAGTCGGAATAAAACCGCCGCACTTCGACAGTCGCAAGTTGAAGAGGTCGCACGCGCCGAAGGCGACCGCCCGCTCCGCATCGACCATGCCGCACAGCGATTCGTCGAGCATCAACGGCGTTCGCACTTGCCGACGTACTTCGGCCAGCGCCGCCAATTCCGCGTGCGGCAACGGTTGTTCGACCGAACTGATGCCGAACGGCTCCAGGGACTGAATACGCTGGACCGCCTCACCAGCCGGCCATGCTTCGTTGGCGTCCACGCGCAACTCCATGCCGGCGCCGACGCGCTTGCGGATCGAGCGCAGCCGTTCCACGTCGTCCTGGCCGGTGATGCCAACCTTCACTTTCAGCTGGCGGAAGCCATATAACCGCATCGCCCAAGAGGCCAGCCGCAATTTGAACCCTTTGGCAGACGTGATGGCGGTGCTGTATTGGACCTTCGACCGCGGCTGATAAAGGTCCGGCGCCAATAGGCGAGTCGCGTCGGAAAGCGGTGCTCCGAAGCGCCGGCCGTAGGCGTCAAGGACGGCAAGTTCGACGGCGCAGCGGGCCGCGTTGCCCTGGATACCGCGGTCGTCGCCCGCCACGTCGGCCAGTCGCAGCCGTTCGGCGAACGTCGTAGCGCCGGCAAAATCGGCGCAGTCCTCTCGTTGCGCCGCCAAGTCGCTGCGCCGGAGCAAAGCCAGGGCGGAGTCGATGGTCTCGCCGGTGACGTAATCACGCGGTACGCCTTCGCCCCAACCTTCCGTCTTGTCCTCCAACACGCAGCGCACCAACAGATTGTCGGTGTCCGTCCGGCGGTGCGAGGCGTGACGAATGGGCTTTCGCAGCGGAATGCGTACATGAAACGCCGTTAATTCAGCTATTTTCACCGCGAATCTCTCCCTTTGTCGATGCGACCGTCTTCCTTCGCCCACTGTACGAGCCGCGTCCGGCGCCGGCCATAACTTACCGGCCGTAACAATTGCCGCGAGCGGAACACCCCCCGCAAATGGACCGAAGGTTTTTTTTGGAAAACTTTTCCAAATGTGGTTGATATCAGTCGCTGACGGGTTTAGCATAGAGACGGTTATGGGGCGCGGCGGACGCGGGCCTGCCCCTGAAGTCCTTCCAGACAGGACTTCGGCTCCTGAGCTGTTCAGGAAGCGAGCGGTGCGGCCGCCTGACCAGCGATATCCGGACGAGCCAGGATCGAAGCAACAGCCGCGTTTCCGAATCGGTGCGCCCGGTTGTTTGGAAGGGGTTGGGACACCCCGGACGGCCGGGGCGAGTGCGGGTCGGCGTCTGAGGAGCTTCATCATGTCATTGATCACTTTAGAATCGTCGCGAGCCTGCCAGGCTCTACGCGGTAGCGCGCTGCCCGCGCTGCGTAAATTGTCGTTGCAAGAGACGGAAGCCGTGGTCGTCATCAACGGCCGCGTGTCCAGCTACTATCTGAAGCAGCTGGCCCAGGAAGCGGTCATGCCGGCGCTGGATGGGCGCGAACTGCAAAATCAGGTCGCGGTTGTCCGCGAACCCGCGATGTATCAGAGCTGAGCGGCCAGGGTTTTTGGCCTTTCTCCCGTCCTAGTTTGCTGCTTTGGTATCCGTAAAGAGAAGATTGGATGTACGGCATAGGGGCGGACGTCGCCGCCCCTATGCCGCCTCGACTTCCTTGACGGGCGCGCCTGGCTGAGACAGTTCCAGGAGTTGCAGGAGCGGCGTCGTCGCCATCGTCGTAACCAGGGCCATGAGTACCATCATGGCGAACAGCGTCGGCGAAATTACCCTCAGCTGTAGCCCGACGTTAAGAACGATCAATTCCATCAGTCCGCGCGTGTTCATCAACAGCCCCAGCGACGTAGACGTCCGCCAGCTCAACCCGGTCCATCGAGCCGCACCGAACGTACCTCCGAATTTGCCGGCCGTGGCCGTCACCGTGATGAGTCCGCACAGCAGCCCATACTCCAGGTTGAAGTCGATCAGGGTGCGCATGCCCGTCAAGGCAAAGAAGGCCGGCAGCAGGAAGATCGTCACTACGTCGCTCATGCGCCGCGTGAATTCACGGGCGACCGTGCTGTCATGGGGGATCACGGCGCCGAACAGAAAGGCGCCGAACAGTGCATGAATGCCGATTGCCTCCGTCGCCAAAGCTGACAACAGCAATCCCAGGAATACAAGGGCGGCCACACCCGTCGAGAGGCGGCCGCGGTCGAACCGCGTGGTCAACCATACGACCGCCGGCCGGACCGCCAGGAACAGGAAAGCAACAAAGGCGGCCGTCCCAAGAAAGACGAGTCCTAGCCCATCCACCCGCGCCTGGACCACTCCGACCACCAGGGCCAGCAAGCACCATGCCGTCACGTCATCAACGGCCGCGCACATCAGGGCGGTCGCTCCCAACTGCGTCTGTGTCAGCTTGCGGTCGGTGAGGATGCGGGCCAGGACAGGGAAGGCGGTGACGGACATGGCGACGCCCATGAACAGCGCGAAGCTGGTGAACGGCACGTCGCTGCTCGACAGGCGCGGGTAGAGCCAAAGTGCCAGAATGGAGCCAAGAACGAAGGGACACAAGATACTGGCGTGGGAAATAGCCACGGTTGCGTGTGCCCGTTCGCCCGACAGGCTGGCGTTTAGTTCCAGGCCGACGAGGAACATATAAAGGATGACGCCGAGCTGCGCGATCGCCTCGAGGTATGGAGCAACCGACTCAGGCAGCAGAAAATGGTACGCCTCCGGCGAGAGTCGTCCGAGCAGCGTCGGACCGAGGAGGATGCCGGCCGCCACCTCGCCGATGACCGGCGGCTGACCGATGTACTTGAAAACGCGGGCGAGTCCCTGCCCGGCCGCGATCACTGTCGCCAGGGCCAGGAGAATGTGAAAAACGTCCACTTTAACGTCCGATTTCGCCTCGACTACGGCGGCAGGCGCCGGCGCCGATAGGGTTTCACCGTAGGCGCGGATGAGCAGGAAAGCGCCGACGCCGGTGACCAGCAGTACGGTATAGCCGAGATAGGACCAGAGGTGAAAAGGCGAGGCGTTCGCGGAGTTCGGAGACATGGTATGCCCCAAGGAACAACGCTTCGGAAAAGCTTTACTCAAGGCGAAAGCGCTTTTCCGAAGCATTGCCAACCTACATCCCGTTTCAGTCCGCCTTTGCCTGGGCCGCCGCGTCCATCTCCGCGCGGATCACCCGCATCGGCTCGACCACTTCATCGACATCGTCTTTGAACAGATCGCCGATGAGGAGGTCGGTCAGGAGACCTTTGAAGTGCGGATAGCGCTTCACGAACCGCCCGAAACTCATGCCGTCGTAGTACGCGACCACCAGTTGCCTCATGCGGTCCATGCCCTTGGTGAACTCCGGCTCCCACTTGCCTAGCTGCGCCGCCGAAGTGTCGCCCTTTTGCAGCCCTTCCACCACGGCGTCGGCCGCCATCGACCCCGACTTCAGCGCCAGTAACACGCCCGACGAATAGAGCGGGTCGAGAAAACCGAAGGCGTCGCCAACCAACACCCATCCGTCGCCGGAAGAGCGCTTAGAGCGATAGGTATAATCCTTGGCGGCGCGGAATGGTTCGACCCGCTTGGCGCCGGCGATGCGCTGCTTGACGCCGGGACAGCGCTCGACTTCCTCGAAATAGATCGCCTCATGGTCTTTGTCGCCGCGGTTCTTGAATAAATAATCGTAGTCCGCCACGACGCCGACGCTGATGGAATTGTTGTGTTGGGGGATGTACCAGAACCAGCCCTTTTTTCCCTCCGTCTGGATGACGAGCGTGGCGCCCTCGTCCTTGCCCGTGCCGCGCTCGGCGCCTTCCCAGTAGGTCCACAGAGCGGCCTTCTTTAGTTCCGGATCCCATTCGCGCAGCCCGAACCGGCTCATTATCATCGAACTCTGGCCGCTGGCGTCCACAACCACGTCCGCGCGTACTTCGCGCTCCGTCCCGTTTTCCTCCTGGAGCCGGACGCCGACCGCCCTGTCGCCCTCGAACAGCACCTCCAGTACGCGCACGCCCTCATGCACCTGGACGCCGTGTTCGCGGGCGTTGTTGAGCAGCATGAGGTCGAACTCGCTGCGGATCACCTGCCACGTCTGCGAAGATTCGTGCGGCTTATGATCGGCGAAGTAAAACGGTTCGGACAGTTTGCCATGCTGGTTGATGAATTGAACGCTGTGCTTTTTGACGAAGGGGCTGGCCTTCATTTTATCGAGCATATTGAGGCGTTTGAGTACCCAATAAGTCTCAGGAATGAGCGATTCGCCGATGTGGAAGCGCGGGAAGTGTTCGCGCTCGAACAGCTCCACACGGTAGCCTTTCTGGGCGATGAGCGTAGAGACGGTGGACCCGCCTGGACCGCCGCCGATGACGATGACGTGCGGATGTTGGCCGTTGTTGGTGGATGGTTTCGAGGACATGAAGAATTGGCCTCTCGTTGGCAAGGGGACTATGGGGTGGGATGTCCCTAGGATTATCTCCGTTGAGGAAGGCCGAAACAAGTCACAAAAACGCTTGCCCGGTTTCCGAATCATTCATCCGCGCTAGGTAACCGGCAATGCGGAACAGTCGCAACAAGGGCGGTAGATTCTAATATAGCTAGAACGGATACGGCAAATGGCGAATGGAAAGGCAGGCGAAGCGATGAACAGCGATCGGCCCGTATACATCGGCACCGATGGCGGGGCCACCACATCGAAGGTGGGCGGCGTATGGGAGGACGGCACGGCCGTATCGACGCGGCTGTTGCAGCGGGCGACCAACGCCGGCGCCGGTCCCGGCGCGGTCGTTCACGGCTGGGTCGAGGCCATCTCTGATTACCTCGGCCCGAATGGTCTGGCGTGGGATCAGGTGCGCGGGGTGGGTCTGGCGATTCCCGGGCCGTTCCAGCGTTACGGCGTCTTGGACCGCTCGGCCAATCTGCCGGCGGAATTCACCGGCTTCGACATCCATACCGCTTATAGCAGCGCGCTGGCCGACCGTGCGGGGCGGGCGATTCCGCTGGCGATCGGCAACGACGGCGATCTAGGAGGCGTGGCGGAGGCGAGGCACGTGCGCGGCGCCAGTACGGCCTCGGTGGTGATGCTGGCGCCGGGTTCCGGCCTCGGTTGCGCCTACATCGGCCGCGACGGCCTGCCGCTAACCGGCGACACGCTCGCCGGTATGGAAGCCGGCCACATGGCCGCGCCGCTTCAGGAATTGGGCGTACCCGCTTATCCATGCGGCTGCGGCCGGACGTGGGGTTGCATTGAGGTCTACACGACTCTTTCGGGCCTACCGCACTTACTGGCCGCCAAGCTGAAGCAGAATCCGGACCATGAATTAGCCCGGTCGCAACTCGGCCCGAAGGAACGGGCGTTTGCGCTGCGTGGTTTGGCGCAGAAGAACGACCCTCTGGCCGTCGAGCTTTTCGACTTTCAGGCGCGCGCCCTGGGGCTGCACGTTGCCAACCTCACGATGGCGCTGGACCCGCAATTCGTGGTGATCGGCGGCGGCCTGATGGACCCCGAAGCCACGACGGAGCCGTTCCGCGAGCGCTATCTACGAATCGTGCGCGAGACCGCCGCTCCGTATCTATTTCCGGCGCAGCGGGCGCGGATGAGCATTGTCCCGGCGGCGCTGGGCGACCTGTCACAGGCGATCGGGGCAGCCCTGGTGGCGCTGTATCAGGATCGTTCCTGAGCGCCTGCCACCCGCAAAACCCAGTTTAGCCACAATACTGTTGAGCGAAGGACCGTTGTACAGTATGTTTTGGGCCTTTGTACACTGAGCTGTGAACATTGACCTTCGCGCAACGGTATTGCCTCTAAACAAGAACTAAAATGGAGGTTGTGAGGCAAAACCGGTTTCTTGGGGAATTTTTTAACGCGCCTATTGACGCCGCCCATTCCGCTTATTAGGATTTCCTATGCAAGGACAGGAAGATTCCTACGCATGGACAGGCTTGACTGCCCACTGATCGTGCTGCCAGCCCCTTCTGTAATCTTCTCTTACTTGCCTGCTCCTTCCCGTCAATGGCGTCCCCGATCGCCGGGTTCTTCCTTCAGGTCTCGGAGAGGATCATGCTCACCAACCTGCTCGCCACGACATTCCCCTGGCTGCTGGTCGCTTTTGGGTGCTGGCTCGTGTACCAGTTCCTCCGGCAGAACGGCCGAATTCTGTTACGCCTCGAAGCTCTGGAAGAGCAGGTCGCCCAGCTGGGCGCCGCGTCCGCGGCGCAGGCTCCCCACGGGCTGGACCCCGGCTCGGCGGCTCCGGCTTTTGAATTGCCGGACCTGTCCGGAAAGCCCACCAGCCTAGCTCACTGGCGCGGCCGGCGCGTACTCCTCATCTTTTTCGACCCCAAGTGCGGCTTCTGCGAGCAAATGGCCGCCGACCTAGCTGCCTTGAGGGCCGACGGAAGCGAGGGCCGGCCTATCCCCTTGCTGATCACGACCGGGGATCCGAAAGAGAATGCCCGCTTCATGGACCGGCACGGCATTCGCTGCCCCATCCTGGTGCAGCAGAAGGATGAAGTCTCCGTCCAGTACCAGGCATCGGGCACTCCCATGGGTTATTTCCTCGACGAGGAAGGCGTGATCGCCGCCCCGTTGGCTGTGGGAGGCCCGGACCTCCTGGCCTTGGCGGCCGTCCTGGCGCCCCCCGCGCCGAAAGCCATCGAACCCGAGACGGCGGCCGGAGGTCGGGACGGCGAAGTTCAGAAAGGGAAGGCCAATCGGGGGCTGCAGGCCAGCCGCCTCCGGCGCGACGGGCTCAAGGCGGGGACTCCCGCGCCCCCGTTTCGCTTGCCCCGTCTGGACGGCGGGAACCTTTCCCTGGAGCAGTTCCGGGGACGGCGGGTGTTCCTGGTCTTTTCCGATCCCGGCTGCGGCCCATGCGAGGAGCTGGCCCCCGCGCTGGAACAGGTTCACCGCGGCCCCGGCGGCGTGCAGGTGCTGATGATCAGTCGCGGGGATCTGGAGGCAAATCGCCGGAAGGTTGCCGAACTGCGGCTCACCTTCCCAGTAGTGCTGCAACGGAGCTGGGAAGTCTCGCTGCTCTACGCCATGTTCGCCACCCCCATCGCCTACCTGATTGACGAGCAGGGCGTGCTGGCCACGGACGTGGTGGTGGGCGTAGAGCCGATCCGGGCCTTGCTGGCGGCGACTGGGAAGCAGGATCAGGCTTGGGTCGCCGAAGGAACCGGCGCCTACGCGGAAGTGGGCGCGACCTAAGGCGAAAGCACGGACGGAGGGTGGCGGGCCGCGACTGGTCCGAGTGACGTCTCCCGCGTGCGGGGGACGCGGGCCGGTCGGGCGAAAAGCTTCGGATCGAGCAGAGGCAGCAGAATCTCACTCCCTATTTCTCCGACTCGCTTCTTGAAAGGAGCAATCATGTCTGAATGGATCGACCGACTCGCGAAGACGGTGGCCGGCCGCACCTCGCGCCGCGACGCCCTGAAGTTCCTGGGCGGCGTACTGGCTGGTGGACTCCTCGCTGGGTTCACCGACAAGGCGCGGGCGGAAGACGACGACGGCGACGACAAGGACAAGGACAACGACAACGAGGAGATCAACAAGGCCTGCCAGGAGTATTGTGAGGACTGCCCGCACGCGCCGGGCGGAGTGCATGGGCATTGCATCCGGTTCTGCAAGCGGTTCCTCCGAAACAACCCGAAGGGGAAGCTGTGCGGTACGTGTACGGCCAAGAACCCCTTCACCGGATGTGCGTTGGGGGCCACGTGCTGCACCTCCAAGGGCGTGGCCGCCTTCTGCACCAACGTGAACACCGACCCGAAGAACTGCGGCGCCTGTGGTGCGCCGGCCTGCACGGGGACGACCCCTGGGTGCTGCGCGGGCAAGTGCGTCGATCTGGCGACGGACAACAACAACTGTGGTAAGTGCGGCGCCTCGTGCGCCACAGGCACGAAGTGCACGGCTGGGGTGTGCCAGTAGCCTCCCAGGAGTCCGTCGTCCGCAGTCCGTGGCAAAGGACCATCGGTCCTCTGCCACGACTGCGGATGAAGTCCGACCCATGCCTGGAGGCTTTCATGGCGTGTCTCAGGCGCCACAAGCGCGCGGCTTTTACGCTGATCGAGTTGCTGGTGGTCATTGCGATCATCGCCATCCTGATCGGCCTGCTCCTGGCTGCCGTCATGCAGGTCCGGGAAGCGGCGGCCCGCATCCAGAGCAGCAACAACCTGCGCCAGATCGGCCTGGCGGTCCACCAGTGCCAGGACCAGTATGGGGCCTTGCCTCCCGGCTTCGGTTATTTCCCCGGCGGCCCGTGGGACGCGACCTACAGAGGAGGCGCCACCGGCTTGGGCAACCCGTTCTTTCACCTGCTTCCCTTCATCGAGCAGGGCAATTTGTACGGGAGTACGGCCGAACCGGGGAATGGACCTCCGGCCTCACCGGGGACGTACTACACCCCCGACGGGCCCAACTTCCCTGGCATCGCAACATATCCCGTCAAGATCTACCAGAACCCGTCGGACCCGGCCATGAGTGCGTCGGGGCGGGTCGTGGGCTCGCAGACCGCCGTGGACGGGTGGGGGGCCTGCGGCTACGCCTTCAACGCCCAAGTGTTCTGCCAAGTCGATTCAGCGGGCAACTTCCAGGACTGGTGGGCTAGCCCTCGGATACCCCAGACCTTCGCGGACGGGACTTCCGACACCATCCTGTTCACGGAGAAATTTACGGTCTGCGGGCAGCCGGGAGGGCCTTACGGCGGGGCCAACGCCTGGGCCGAAGCCCCCGATGAGGGGACGACGCCGGTGTTCTCGGTCTCGCGGTTTCCCAGCGCCGGCAGCCCACCCGGCGCCATCCCGGCCACCGGCCCGGCGACCCACTTCCAGGTCCGGCCGTTCCCCTACGCTAGCAACCGCTGTCAGTACTGGGTGCCGCAGACGGCCAGGGCCGGCGGCATCCTGGTCGGGCTGGCCGACGGCAGCGTCCGGAACGTTGGAGGGGGCATCCGCCCTGCCACCTGGTGGGCCGCCTGCACCCCGGCCGGTGGAGAAACGTTGGGCGACGATTGGTGATGCCGAGTCGATGGGATGAATGACGCGCGTTCTACTCCCGCGAAACCCTCTGGTTCCCCCGTGGGAACCGGGACGAAGGCGTGCGGCTCGTGGTGGTCGAGAACACCCCACAGTGGCGCGCATTGGACGGCCGGCGCTCCTTAGCCGCGACCCGCAGGGGAGCGCGTTTCCCCCGCGCTCCCCTGCGGGTCGCGGCTAAACATTCGCTATCCCACTTCTGCCAGATCGAGTGTCTTGCCATAGCGGCGCCAGACTTCCGCCCGCAGTCGGCCGTATTCCGGCCGACGCAGCCCGCCCTCGGCCGTCACCAGCGCGAAGGCGTCGCGCCGCGCCTGACTTAGCAAGTCGGCGTCGGCGATCAGGTCGCCGAAACGCAATTCGCCCAGGCCGTGCTGACGGGCGCCGAAGAACTCGCCCACGCCGCGCTGGCGTAAATCCTCTTCGGCCAGCGCGAAGCCGTCCCGCAAGCGAACAATCGCTTGTAAGCGCTTTCGGCCCTCCTCATTGGACGGTTCCGCGAATAGATGACACTCGCCCGCCATCGTTCCTCGGCTCACGCGGCCGCGCATTTGATGCAGCTGCGATAGACCGAATCGCTCGGCGTGTTCCACGACCAGGTGCGTCGCGTTCGGCACGTCGATGCCGACTTCAATAACCGTGGTACAAACGAGCAACTGGATCTCGCCGGCCCGGAACTGCCGCATCACCTCGTCTTTCATCGCCTCATCTTGCCGGCCGTGGAGCAATCCAAGCCGGAAGTCGCGGAACGGCCCGGCCTGCAACTCCGCGTAGGTCTCCGTCGCCGCCTTTACGTCGAGCGCGGCTGACTCCTCCACCAGTGGGCAGACGACGTATCCCTGCCGGCCCGCCGTCAACGCCTCCCGCAGTCGGCTATAGACGCGCTCGCGTTGGTCGGCTGGCTGCCAGCGCGTGACCACAGGGCGGCGACCGGGGGGCAATTGCTTCATTACCGATACGTCAAGGTCGCCAAAGACCGACAACGCCACCGTGCGCGGGATGGGCGTGGCGGTCATGACTAGATAATGCGGATCAACGCCGAGCCGGCGGAATCGCGCCCGCTGGTGGACGCCGAACTTGTGCTGTTCGTCCACGACTACCAGCCCCAGCCGAGCGAACTGCACGTCTTCTTGCACAAGCGCTTGTGTGCCGATTACCAAATCGATTTCGCCGGTTTTCAGTCCCTCCAGCGCTTCACGTCGTTCGCGCGCCGATAGACCGCCGGTCAGCAACAGGCGGCGCACCCGGCTATGGGCCAGATAGCGTTCCAGTGTGCGGAAGTGCTGCCGGGCCAGCACTTCGGTCGGGACCATCAGCGCCGCCTGATGTTTGTTGGCCACTGCGACCAACAAGGCGTAGACGGCGACGGCCGTTTTGCCGGCGCCGACGTCGGCCTGTAGGAGACGTTGCATCGGTCGTTCGCCGGCGAGGTCGCCGCAAATCTCGGCGACGGCTTTGTCCTGGTCGGCGGTGAGGGCGAATGGAAACAGTCGGCGGATGCGAGTGTCAAGGACCTCCCCCGTTAACAGGATCGGCGCCCGTCCACGGTCGCGCACCTCGCGGCGCCGCGACGCCAAACCCAATTGCAGAAGTAAAAACTCCTCATAAATGAAACGCCGACGCGCCTTAATCGCCGCCTCCGTCGAGGTAGGGAAGTGGACGGATCGCAGCGCCGCTGCCACGCCCGGCCAATCATGCAAGCCCCTTAACGACTCCGGCAAGTTCTCGACGACTCGGCTGGAGTAGAGGTCGAGCGCCTTGCCGATGAGCGGTCGTAGATGTTCGGATCGTAGGCCGTCCGTCAGGGGATAGACCGGCACAACGCCGGGCGTCGGCCCCCCGGCGCCGCCGTCGAGGACTTGGACGCGCGGGCTGCTCATCTGCCAGTGGTCGCGGCGCCATTTCGGTTTGCCGCTGAACGACAGCCGCTGACCGAAGCGGAAACGGCGCGCGGCGTAGGCCTGGTTGAACCAGACGCCTTCAAGACAATGAACGCCGTCGTCGCTTATGACCACGCTCACAATGCAACGGCCGTCGTCGAGATTGCGACCTTCCATCTCCACAACTTCGCCCTGCACGGTAAGGGGCACGTCGGCGGCGAGAGCGGAGATGGGACGCAGATCGGTCAAGTCCTCATAGGACCGCGGAAAGTGGAAGAGCAGATCGCCGACGGTACGCAGGCCGAGCCGGGCGAGAAGCTCCAGGCGTGAGGGCGTGGCGCCGGGCAGTGTTTGGAGGTCCGCCGCGAGGGGGTCATTAGGGGTTTCGCTGGACACGGTCACACCTGCTGCCTGGATTTGGTCTGTGCCAATAAGGATCGTCCAAATGCGCGGCTAACGCAAGCCCGGCAGGCGTGGCAAACCCTGCCGAGGGCCGACGGGCCGCTTTGTACTTTGCACCGGAACACATTACAAAGCCCTGGCGACGCGCCGCAGGCCATTGTGTTAGGCGCGGCGTTATTCTCTCGGCTTCTACTCGTTTGAAGCGAAAGACTTGCGCCTCAAGCCACGAAAAATCGTCTTGACAGAATTCGCTTTGGTATCGCGGTTGCAATGGAAGAACTTCGCCAACGCAAATCATAACGAGCCAATCAGGAGGTTGAGCCATGCAGGTCGAACTCACTTGTCCTCACTGCTGCTGCAACTTTGCCGCCGATCCCGAAACGCCGGCCGCCGAAGTCCTGGACCGTATGGCCGAAGAAGGCCCCTGGTACGCCCTCGGCGATGGTGAGACGTTTGAAGATATGATTTTCTCCACGCTGTTCGCGTGCGGTTCCATCCGCTGCTCCGAATGCGGCGAATCGGTGTCCGTCAATGAAGAGAGCCTTGGTCAGTTGACGATGGAAGTGCTGGGCAGCTGGTAATCGCTCGCCGACCGACGACCCTGACGGCGACCCGGGTTCCCGACCCGGGCCGCCGATTTCGTTTTATCACAAGCATCCTATATAGGTCCTATAAGTCCTATAAGTCCCATAAGACTTATAGGAGCCTCGCCAAAATCGGGAACAGACCCAACCCCCAAAAACCGCCGCCGATGCTGGGTTGACGCCCCCGCCGCTGTCCGGTATGGTCCCCCCGCTTTCGCGGAACTCGGTCGCGGCGGAGAACCCTACATGCAAGCCATATCACCCATTCTGATCGGCCTGGGCCTGTTGTTGCCCGCCGCCGACGCCGTCCGGCCGCCCGAGGCGGACCCCGCCCGCTTGCAAGAAACGTTGCGCGACCGCCGTGACCCCGCTGGACAGAGCCAGGCAGCCCTGTTGCTCGTCCAATGTCCCACCGAGGACGCGGAAATCGCCGTCCGTCAGGCGCTCGAACAGACCGAGGAAGTAGACGTTTTCTCCGTGCTGGCCGGGGCGGTGCGTCTTTGTCAGGACGACCGCTTCGCCGAGGAGCTGCTGGCCGCGCTGCGCTCCGTCCGCCCCGTCGTGCGCCAGGCCGCGGCCGAGGCGCTGGCCGTCTTGCCGCACGCCGCTCTCACGAGCCGGCTCAAAGATACCGCGGCCGACGACAAATTGGAGTTGCCCGTCCGCCAGGCGGCGTTGTGGGTGCTGGGGCGCAGCGGCCGCAAGGACGCCGCCCCGATCTTGTTGGAACATCTGGAAGGCGACAACGAGGCATTGCAAGGTTGCGCCGCCGACGCTTTGGCGGACTTGGCGGGTCAGAACTTCGGCGTGGACGCCGCGCGCTGGCGCGAGTGGTGGGGCCGCCACAAGGACATGAGCAACGAACGCTGGTTGGAAATGCGCTTGGCCTGCCAAACGAGTCGGGTGCGCCGCCTCGAAGGCGATGTGGAACGCGCCCGAATGCAAGTACTGCGTTTACAACAACAAGTGTATACCCGGCTGCCCGTGGCGGATCGCACCAATTACATCCAGCTGGCGCTGGAACAGGACGACCCAATGGTACGCGCGCTGGCCGGCCATTGGGCACTGGAACTGCTGGCGGGCGCGGACGCTTCGCAGCAAAAGGTACTGGTGCAGGTGCTATTTCGGCTGAGTCACGACGGGGCGGTGGAAGTGCAAAGGGCGGCGGTTCTCGGCCTGGGGCGAGTTAGCGACCCTGCGGTATTTGAGCGGCTCAAGACGCTGGTGGGACAGGGCCGGCCGCCGGTACGCGCCGCGGCGGCGCGGGCGCTGGCGCAACAGGCGCGCGAGGAAGGGCCGGACTCCAAGGCGCGGCGTGAAGAGGTGGTGCCGGTGCTGCGCAAGGCGCTGGACGATTCGGCCCTGGAAGTGGTGGTCGAGGCGGCTGAGGGGCTGGAAGCGCTGGGCGCGCTGAACGCGGCGCCAGTTTTGGCCGGTTTGTTGCATCATCATTCGGAAGCGGTGCGTCAGACGGCGGCTCAGGCGCTGGAGCGAGTAGCCGACGGGGCCGTACTTAACGACCTTATGACGGCCTTGGATGACGCTAGTCCGACGGTGCGTTTCAGCCTGGTCGGCGCCCTGGCGCACGCGGCCCGCGATGGCGGCGGCCTGTCGGACGAGCAGCAGAAACAGGTTCTCGGCCGATTGGAGACGATGTTGCAGCACGATCCCGACGCGGGCGTGCGCAGCCGGACGGCGACGGCGCTGAGCGAATGCGGTTCACCGGCGCAGCTCGCGGCATTGTGGCGCTGTGTGACGGCCGGCGAGGACGGCCGGGTGCAGGAAAAGGCATGGCAGGCGTTCCTGGAAATCGCGGCGCGGTCGGGCAGCCTGCCGTTGGCGCAGGAATGGGACCACACGATGGCATCGGCGAAACAAGGGCCGCGCCGCCTTCAGTTTTTGATGGAAATGCAGACCCGCTGGCAGAAACGCACAGAGACGAAGGCGGCGGCAATCTCCGCCCAGGAATTGCTAGTCCAGGCCCAGCTCGACCTCGGCAAGTGGGCCGCGGCGTTTCCGCAGGTGCGCGACCTACTGTCGCGGCCGGGGAGCGAAACGGAGATGGATCAACGGCTGCGCTGGTTGCTGGCCGTGGGCGAACAGGCGTTGCAGGAGGGCGGGCGGGCCGAGGCGCTGCGAGCCGTGCAGGAAGCGCGGCCGTACTTGCCACGCGCGGGCGCGCTCGCCGAGGCGTTCGACAAACTGGAAAAACAGGCTTCGCCATGAGCGCTTTCTCATATGCTCCCCTCTCCCCGGTACTCCGGGGAGAGGGGCCGGGCCGGTGAGGGGCTTGCTT
>DHJA01000235.1:0-5929 GCA_002404095.1 Planctomycetaceae bacterium UBA4732
GGGTGCCATGCTTTCGCGGCCCCAGTCGGGGCGAGAAATCCCAGGAACCGCCGCCGCGAAAGCATGTCTGCCGCGCGAGGCCAACATGCTTTCGCGGCGGCCTTGCTGCTGTCTCTGTTCAGAAATGGCCCGCGAAAGCATGGCACCCAGCGTAAAACTCACCCAAGTAAAAGACCCACACCCGTGAACTACTCCTTGTATTCCCGGAAGGATTGGACTAAGGCGGCGAAGGTTTTCGGCTGATACTTCTTGTATCCTTCCTCGTCCACAAAAAGGAAATCGTAGCGCACGGACTGTTGCACCAGATTGAGGTCGCCGCACCATTGCTTCAGGCGCGCCATCTTCAACGGCACGTCAAGGTCTTGCAAACCCTTTGTCTCAACGATGTACATTTCCTTGGCGCTGACCTTCACGAAGAAGTCCGGATAATAGTTGGAAATGTCGCCAGCGGCGTTGACATAATCCAGCTTGAAGCCCACGGCGAAGTAGTTCTTGGCGAAGGCGACAATCTCGCCCTGGCAGCCGTCTAAGAACACCGCGAATTCCAACTCGAAGGCGCTGTCGCCGATGATGCGGTTGAAGACGCTGAGCTTGGGGATCATGAATCCTTGCTCCTTCGCCACGAAGGGGCGCATTTCGCGTAGCTTGATGTGGGCGCGAATCTCGGCATTGCCTTTATCCTGGATCGTTAGAGCGTTAATGCCTCTTTTGAAACTCTCAATAGTCGCCTTCGTCGCTTGAAGTTCGGATAGGTTCCGCAGCGTATTCGCGTCTTCCAGATCGACGGGTTTCTCGAATAGGTCGTCGCGCACGAACGCCTTTACTTTGCCGTACAAAACGTCGTAGCCGCTCACCAGCCGCAGGTCTTTCATTATCGTCTGCGCGAAATAGCCGATTACGCTGCGATAGTCCGCGACGCCGGCGGTATCAAGGATGGTGGTGTGCGTGACTTGGCCCGTGGTTATGTCCTTGAAGACGATTTCCCTTTGCTGTTCTTCGCTGAATTGCTGGTAGGGCACTTTGCCGTGGCCGAAGTTCGCCGGATCGAGCAGATTGAGGTTTTTGTATTCCCGATAAATACGCGGCGTCATCACCGGAATCTCAATATCGAGCGCCGCCAAGTCCTTCTTCGTATTCTCCTTTTCCACCTCGACCATGAGCGGCGTTTTCGGTCCTGTGCCTTCGCCCATCGGCTTGCGTTCGAGTACCACGCCCTCGGCCTGAATCGACTCTACGAACTTCATAAAGGCGTCGGTGCCGACTACGCTCACATACTCAGCGCCGAAGCCCGGGTACATCTTGCGCAGACCCCGGCCCAGCGTCTGCTCCGGCAGAATGTTGCTTTTCGACGAGTACGCCCGCAACCCCACAATCGTCGTCACGTTGCGAACGTCCCAGCCTTCCTTAAGTACTAGCACGGAGACAATCGCCTTATAAGGATTCTCCATGCCGTCGATGTCGTTGGCCAGCTTGCGCAGTTCTTCGAGTTCTTCCTGGCTCTTGCCGCTGCTCGCCTCGGAAATCTCGCCGTTGTTCTTGGTGTGAATGACCAGCACCGCGCCCTGGAGGTCCGGATAAGTCCCTTCCAGGTACGCGGCCACGTCGTCGCAGTTCTTGGTGTCGTCGGTCATTACGAACAGGATCGCCTTCTTTCCTTGCTTTTCGTGTTCTACGAAAGCCTTCCGCCACTCGATGACGCCCAAGTTCAAGTAATCGGCGTGTTTCTCGGTGAATTTGGCGCTATTCCGCTCTTGCAACTTCGCGCGACTGGGCGCGTCAGGCAATACGGGATGCTTCACCACGTTCTGCCAGATCGCTTCCACCAACGGATAATCCGACACGGTCTGCACAAAGATGGCGCCATTGTTGTGCTTGGGCGTCGCCGTCACGTCTACCTGCAAGGCCAGGGCGGAATCCTTCTGTAAGAGCCGATGGTGAATATCCTGGATCGACTTGAACCACGCCATTTTCGGATCGTGAATATGATGCGCTTCGTCGTTGAGAATCGCCAACTCTTCGATGTCGCGCAAGATCATGCCGAGGTCCACCTTGCTGTCGGTGGTCGCGCCGCTGGGGCGCTTACCCAGGTAATAATCCGTCGTGTCTTCGTCGTCCGCCGAGGGAATCGACTCGTCGCTGGCGTAGACGCGGTGGATGTTTGTGAGGAAGATGTTGCCCGTCTTGCGGACGACGCGCACCTCATCCTGCAAGTGCAGCGTCAGTTGAAAGTCGTCGCGCCAGTTGCGGCCGTCGTAGCCGTTGTCCGGCAGGACGGGATCGCGGAAGAAAATCCGTAAGCCTTGGAAATCCTTGTAAATGCGATCCAGCACGATGATGTTGGGAGCGATGACGAGGAAGTTGCGGGCCAACGTCGAATCGGCTTCGTAGGTCTTGTGAAAAAAACTCCACGCCAGCACCAGGCTCAACACCTTGGTTTTGCCTGAGCCGGTCGCCATCTTCACGACGAAGCGGCGCCAGGTTTCATCGAACATGCCGGCCGATACGGCGCCGGAACTGTCGAACCGCATTAAATCGTATTTATCCTTTACGCCGATCACGTCGTAAAGGTAAACGATGGTTTCCAGCGCCTCGCGCTGGGCGAAGAAATAGCGAAACTCCTGCAATGGGCCGTTGTGCGTCGGCAAAAGATGCTGCGTCGTAAACCACCACGTCAGCAAGCTCTTGCTCGTCGCGGCGGCGCCGTCGTAGCCGCCGTCGCGCCATTCCTTCACCTTTTTTCGCAGTGCCGACACTAACGGCGGCATGAGGTGATCGGCGCGTTTGTCCCGATAGGCTTCATCCGCCGGGAACCAGCGGATGCTTGGATCGAGGATGACGTGGGGATCGTTGGGGAAATTGGGATGCACGGCCATGAGGAAATCTCGATTGGGACGTTTCGCGGCTGAGGATCAGGATTGTCCAATGTGCTTCTCGGCCCAGCGCACCACCGCTGTGGCGATGCGCACCGCCCGGCGGTACTCGCTCCGCGTTACAGGTTTTCCCATTCCCGGATAGCGCGTCTTGTGGGCGAATCGCGTTAACTCCTTCGCCGCCTGGACGTATTTTGGAACTTTGAGGCCGTTTCTTTCTAGCAAGCGAATTAGCTTCTCGATATCGTGAGTATAAGGGAAGGTCTCGCTGCGGTGGATGAAGACGGCCTTGATGGACTTCTCGGCGGCCTGTTGAGCGTCAAAACAGAGATCCGCGAAATCAACGTCCTTGAGGACTGTCCCAGACAGCGCCAGGTTGCTGTTGGCGCGGCGGATCCACTCGCGCGGATCGTCCGGCGGTAGCTGCTTAGGCTTCATAAACGACCCTTCCTTCGCGCATGGCGGGGCAAATCACCAGGCAATGGCTATTTCGATATCGCTCGACTTCTTCAGGCGTGACGACAATGGCATCGACGCCTATCTCGCCGGACATGTTCCGGTAGATCGCCCTGGAGATCCGATCGCGGTTGAACTTGCCGGCCTTGATGACCAACAAGTCCAGGTCGCTGTCCGGCCCCATTGTGCCGCGCGCCGCCGAACCGAACAGCACGATCTTCTCCGGACTCGCCGCCTCCACGATCCGCCTGACGATGTCCGCCAGGATAACGGGGTCCGGCTTGCCCTGCTTTTTTGGTCGTTTCGTCTTCATCGCCTTGCCTCCGCTTAGAATCTGTCCAGAAATTGCCAAGCGAATCACGAAAACACGAAAGACGAAAACACGAAACGGAAAAGAGAAGAACAACCACTCTCTGGACTTATTTCGTGTTTTCGTGTTTTCGTCCTTTCGTGATTCGCATGGCAACTCATGGAACAGAGTCCTAGAACCACCTCTATCATACACGGCCGCCGCGCCTATTTCTTGAGCGATACGTCCACTATCGTCATCGTGTCGTTGCCGAATATGTCCACCACCTTCACCGCGATCTTCACACGCTTCTTGTTCGGCGCCTCGTGGTACGCACTCGTCAATTCCAGCGTCCGATTTTGCTTCGTCCGAAAACTCTGCCATTCGTTCTCGAAGACGTAATCGCCGGTCCACTTCTCTTCGACTTCGCCCGTCGCCTTGTCCTTCACGCGGATAATCTCGCGCTTGTTCTCGAAATCGAAATCGACCGACCAGTAGTCGATCCAGTCGGTCCAGGTCTTGGTCAGCCGTTCCTTCGTCACGACGCCGTTCTTGTCCTTAGATATCTTGACGATCTGGCCCTTCTCGACGACGATCTTGCTCGCTTTCTCTTTGAGCGCCGCCGCCACGTCATCGGCCCGACCCTGCGAATAGAAGACCGAAAAGTCCGTCAGCTGCACGGCCACCATCTTCCCCTGCACCAACGGCTTCACCTCAATAAACGCCACGTCGTGGAAGACGACTTGGCCCTTATCGACGGCCCGCTTGTCGAAAACGTCGGCCGGGATGTACTTGGGCGCGATGTCGATGCCTTTCGACTTCGCTTCATCCAGCACGTTGGGGAACAGGCCCATCTCGAACTCGAAGCCGAGCAGATCGACCTTGGTGATGTGTTTCTGCCGGCATTCCAGGATGATTTCCTCGATGAACAGCCGCGTCACCGGCAGGTTGACCGGGCCGACGACGACCATACGGCCGGCCTTCTTGCCGTGGAAGGCGCGGAGGCCGTCGGTCTTCTCGGCCTTGTACGCCTTGAGGATCAAGTTGAGAAAATCGGCTTCCTTCGCTTCGAGCTGCTTGCGTTGTTCCTCTTCGCGCAGGTTCGGATTGACGCCGATGAAGTGTTGGCGTTCGTACTTGCCGAGGTTGAGGATTTCAAAGGCGCGATAGGTTTGGTCTTTCGCCTTGCGCTCGCGCTGGACGCCGATGAGCCGTTTACGCGTGGTGTGAATGGCGAACTTGCCGAGGTCGGTGCAAATCCATTTGCGATTGAGCTTCTCCGCCACCGCCGCCGTCGTGCCGGAGCCGCAGAAGAAGTCGGCGATTATGTCGTTTTCGTTGGAGGAGGCGCGGATGATGCGTTCGAGGAGAGCTTCAGGTTTTTGGGTCGGGTAGCCGGCGCGCTCTCGTGCCTGAGAATTTACAGCGAAAAGGTCGAGCCAGAGGTCTTGTGCGGGAACACCTGACATCTCTTCCAGATACTGTTTGTATCGGGGAATGCCGTTGGACGTGTAATATAGCCTATCTTCGTCTTCGTATCGCTGCATCGTCGTGATAGGACATTTCCAAACCCCGTCTTTCCCTTTCCACGAATATTTGACTCAAAGGCCGAAGGTTCTTCCCACCGTTGGGAAGGATGTAACAAGTATATCTATCCTCAATGCGGGGGCAAGAAACCAATAGGATTTCACGTGCGGATTTTCCTTGACCGCGCCCGCGCCCGTGGAACCGCCCCTTTCCAACGGCGCGGGAAGTCGTTAGGCTTCTCTGCGTAGGCCGCTCGCTCCGCGAGCGGCTTGTCTTAGAGTAGGCCGCTCGCTCCGCGAGCGGCTTTAGTACACACTCCCCGCGACCCGTCCTCTCCCTGATTAACGGCACTCACCATGCGTTGGCTTCAAACCGAATACATCCTCAAGGGCGTTTTCCTCGGCCTCATGCTCTACGCGGCCCTTTACCAAGCCGAAACGCCGCCTTCCATTCCCGTCACTGCGGAAGGGCAAGCAACCACGGCCCAAGTCGAAGCGGCGCCCGCTCAACCCAATTGGGAGAACTTCGCCCGCTTTAACCTTTCCGTGCTTGGCGGACTGCTGCTCGCCCTCCTTGTCGCCGCCGGCGTCAAGCTGCGCGAAGGGTTCCACAGGCGCGGCAAAGTTCACTTGTTCCTCCTTTTCCTGTTGTTGGAAAGCTCCTGGTTGGTCTACCTGGGCGTCCTGGCGGGCGCCGTGTTCGGCCTCTACTGGATCCACGACCCTGCTAAAGAATGGAACGATCAGCTCTTCCTACCCGTCGTGGCGGGGGGGGGCGGGGCGGTGGG
>DHJA01000235.1:5971-33128 GCA_002404095.1 Planctomycetaceae bacterium UBA4732
GCGCCATACTTGGCGCCGTTTTCTGCCTATTGCGCCAGATTCCACAGAAATTGCCGCGGCTGACCTATTGCCTGATAATGGCGGCCGCGGTGGCGGGCGGATTGCTGTTCTGGTTCGGCCAATTCGGCGACGCCGGCCAAAAGCACATTTTGAGATACGAGATTCTCTTCGCGGCGCAGCTCGCGGCGGCCGTGGTGTTCTTCTACCTGCTGACGTTCGCCGGCCGGGAGGATGAATCCGAGGTCGAGATCGCCGTCGTGTGCGCCGGCCTCGCTGTCTCGCTCGGCCTCCTCGCCAATCACTACATCGCTCCCCAATTGCATTACGTCGTTTTCTTTGTTCCCGTCGCCCTGTTCTTCGTCTACGTCCTGAGGGCTTTGCCGTGGCTGCGCGTCGTCAAGCACTCTTTCCGCGGTTTGAGCTATGCGCGGGTTGGCCGTCACCGCCGCGCCCTCCAGTCGTTCCGCCGCGCTCTCCAGCTCGACCCGCAAAACAAACGGGCGCGCGCCGGATATTGGGACGTCCACCGCTCGCTAGACCTCAACCAGATCGCCAGCGATCCGCAGACGTTGGCCCTTGTCGATCTCGACCTTTGCCTCGACCGGGCCGGCGCCCTGCTGTTGCAGGACAAGCCCGGCCCCGTCCAACTCGACGAGGCCCACGCCCTGCTCGATCTGGTGCAGCGTATGAGGCCGCCGTTGCAACCGCGAATCGACTACTGGCGCGCGGTCGCCCATACCCACGCCCGCCGTTACGACGAGGCGGCGGAGGAACTGGGACGTTTGCTCGACCCGATTCATTACGGCCGCGACAATCCGCAGCGCCAGACGGTGCTGTTGCCGGCGTATCAGTTGGCCCTGACGTTGTCGGAGGAACTGCGGCGCCGCGTTGGCCAACCACAGCTCGCGCAACCGGGCCGGCGCATGGAAGGCATCGCCGTGGTCGAGCGCACGCTGGCGGCGAACAACGAAGACGAGGCGGCGTGGGGACTGAAACGACTGCTATATAGCGACTTAACGGAGGGAGAATACTTCCAGGCGATGGGCGAACAGCACCTACCGCCGCCCGGCGAGGGGCCGCCCGCGTTTGACTACAACTACGTTCAACAGCTGGGCCTGGCCCTGATCGAGGACGACGGGCGCTGGCAACGCGGCGGCGAGTACTTGCGCATGGCCGCCCACGGCTTACCGGCGCTTGGGCCGACGCTGTTTTTGCAAATCGCGCAGGCGCAGCAGCGCTCCGGCAAGATGGAAGAGGCCCGGCACAACTTGGAACTGGGCAAGCGCGCCGGCCGGTCCATCGGGCCGAAGAACCTCGGCGACGCCGAGCGCGCCGCCTACTTTGCCACGGTCAAATATCTAGGGGAGATGGCTCAGGCGGCCGGCGACCTCGACGCGGTGATCGAGAATTATCACCTGTACGCGGAGTCGGAGCGCAGCGGCCTGGAAACGCTGCGCACCCTGGCCGACCTGAACGAGCGCAAGGGCGATCCTCTGTCGGCCTTGCGCTACACGGAACAGGCGTTGCTGTACAACCCCAAGGACGCGGACCTGATAAGCCGCAAAGACCGATACTATTACTCGGTAATGCCGAACGACCTGCGCGAGCGGCTCGATTCGATGCGCGGCGGCTTCGATTTCGATTACTGCCTGCGCCGAACGCAGACGGTCCTTAACGGCAAGTTGACCGACCCGGAATGGCTGGACGTGGCGGCGCATCTGATTCAATTGGCCTTAGTGGTTAAGCCGGATAGGTTGACGGCGAAAGTGCTTTATGCGCGTGTGCGGCTGCGTTACGGCGAGCGCGAAGAGGCGATCGCGCTGTTGGAGCAAGTGCGCGAACCGAAGCCGGAGCATTTCGCCGAGGACGACGAGGACGCATGGTACGTCTCCTGCCAGCTATTGGGCGACTTGTACATGGAAGCGGGCCGGGCGGACTTGGCGGTACCCTGTCTGACCGAGTTCCGCAAAAGCGCCAAGAGCGGCGCCAAGACGTTGTACAAGCTTGGGCAGGCGTATGAATTGTTGGGCGACCGCGTTCGGGCCATGAAGTCTTATCAGCAGGTGACGGCTTACGAAGGCAATCCGTTGATGTACGACGCCAAAAGCGCGTTGCATCGCTTGCAGGCGGGCTGATCGATTTTAGTTGCGAAGGATTTCGCCGCACTTCCTATTGAAGTATGGCATCTGATGGTATAGTAGAGAAGTGAGGATCAAAGGGAGGGCAGGACGGCAGAGCGTACTATGGCTGACAAAAAGCCCCAGCGCCGGGAGGCTTCGCTCCAGTACCCGCTTCATCTCTTGGACCCAGAAGACCTGTTGAGTTTCATCGCATCGACGGTCTTTGAGCGGGCCTGGGAGCGGTGCGGACTGACCGACGACGACCTGTTTGAATTGCAACTGGGCATCATGGTTCGTCCGAAAGCGGCGCCCGTGATGGTAGGGACTGGCGGCCTAAGAAAGGTTCGTTTCTGCCCGGCCGGCGCCGCTCACGGCAAAAGCGGCTCGCATCGAGCGTGTTACGTTTACTTTGAGGAGTTTGGCATCGTACTCCTGCTCACCGCGTACCCCAAAAACAAAAAAGACAATCTCTCACCAGCCAGTCGGAATGCCATGCGAAAAATGATCGAAGCACAGCACCAGCTGCTTCGCCGAGGGCCGATAACATGAACAAGCGACAGGAAACCGATCGTCTGAAGAAAGAAGATGGCATGAGCGGCTCGGTCGAAAACGAGATCCTGGAGGCTCTTGCTGAATTCACGGACGCCCTGGAAAAGGGTGAAGTGGCGCAGCGCCTCACTTGTCGTCAGGTCAAGTTAAACCTGGAGTCGTCGCACTACAGCCCGCAACTCGTCAAGAGTACGCGAAAAGTCCTGGGAGTCAGCCAGCCCCTATTTGCCCGATTCCTGGGCGTCTCCGCCAAGACCGTGCGATCTTGGGAGCAGGGCGTTAACCCGCCCAGCCCCATGGCGTGTCGTTTTATGGATGAAATTCGTCGGGCGCCGGCGCACTGGGCGGCCAGACTGAGGGAGGTTGTAGTCACCGACAGCGCCTGCGAGAGTCTGAAATTGTAGCGTGGTTCAAAGGCGACGCGGTTCAAGGCGCCGGCCTTCGGGACAGACGTTCCAGAGACGCCTTCGCCTCCTGGGTCAAACGCGCCGCCGGCGCACCCCCGGCGACTTGTTTCAAGACTTTTTCGGCCTCCGATGTACCAATTCGCTCAAGAACCTCTATGGCGCGAAATCCTTGCAAACTCAGATGATCAAGATTCTGAAGCAAACGCTCGAGCCGCTGGCGGACTTCCGCCGACGGCCGTTCGTCGAGCATCTTGCGCAGCGCCGGCTCAACCAGATTCCCTTGCTCGCGGAGTTCCTTTTCGGCTTTCTCTCGGATGGTGAAGTCGTCGCTGTCCAGGTCGGTGAGCCGTCGTGCCGTTTCCTTGGGGTCCGCGCCCGGCAGTGGGCGTAAATGCTCTTTTAAGAGCGGTAAAGTCTGTTCGGGCGCGGCGGTCAAGGCCCAGATCGCTCGGTACGCCTCGGCCGCGTCGTCGCTGGCCAGCGCGGCCCAGGAATCGCTCAACTCCTTGGGAGATAGAGCCGCCGTCTCAAACCGACCCCTAAGCATCCGGCCGGTCGCGTCCCAGACCAACGCGATCGTGTCGCCGCCGCCCGAGGCCAGCATCTTGCCGTCTGATGAGAACGCCATTTGTGCGTAGTCCATTCCCTGATGTCCAGCGAACTTCGCCCGCACCTTCCCGGTCGCCACTTCCAGAAGAAGGATGGGTTTTTCTTTGTCCGGGGTGTAATTGGAACTTTCTGAAACCGCCAGGCTCTTGCCGTCCGCGGAAAAGGCGCAATTTCCGGCGTAGCCCGCGGGGAAACGTCGGACTTCCCGCCCGGTGGCGACTTCCTGGATATGGAACGCTCGATCCCCCTTGAAGTCATTAACGGCGATGAGTCGGCCGTCGGCGGAAACGGCGCTGATATAGTTGGTTTGCTTCAGGCGTCCACTCCGCTCCTTGCCATTGGTCACGTCCCAGAAGCGGGTTGTCTCATCCCTGCCGCTCGAAACCAGGGTCTTGCCGTCCGGCGTGAAGAACAAGGAGTAAACCTCGCCATCGTGACCGCGGAATTGTTGCAATTCCTTCCCCGAGGCGACGTCCCACAAACGGATAGCGTTCTCGCCAGCCGCCGCCGCGACGGTTCGACCGTCCGGCGCGAAAGCGAGCGCCCATCCCCGACCTCCATTCACCCGTTCCGCTGGTCCTTTCAGTCGGAACAGACATTTGCCCGTGGCCGTTTCCCATAAGAAAAGCGTCCCGGATCCCGTGCCCGCCGCGAGCGTCTTGCCGTCCGGAGAAAGCACAACGACGTGAGGATAATCTCGATCCGTCTCGAATTGGCGGATTACCTTGCCGGTGGCGGTTTCACACAGATGGATGCCGCCGCCGTTTTCGGCGCGGAGAACCAGCTCTTTGTCGTCCGCCGTGAACCCCACCGCTTTCTGCGGCCCGCGATTCCACCCGGCGCGTGAAACAGGGAGTTCCTTCCCGGTGGCCGAGTCGAATAGATAGACGACGCCGTCCATCCCGCCGGCGGCGACCGTCTTTCCATCCGGCGAAAAGGCCATGTCCCCCTGGAGTGTGCCTTTGCACTGGCAGACTTCTTTCCCCGTCGCCACGTCCCATAGCATAACTTCGCAACCCAGTACCTTGCCGTCCGGTGAAAAAGCGAAGGAACGGAGTCCATTACTAACGTATTCCCAACGACGGACCTCTTTGCCTGAAACAATGTCATAAAGGCGAACGGCCTTATGCGTTTTCGTGGCCAGCAGCTTGCCGTCCGGCGACAGAGCCACGTCTACCACTTCTTCCGGCTCCTGGAAACGGTGGAGTTCCTTGCCGGTCGCCGCGTCCCAAATCCTCGCCGTTTTGTCTTTGCTGGCGGACGCGAGGAGCTTGCCGTCCTTGGAATAAACAACCACGATGGGAGCCTTCTCATGCCCCGTAATCTTGCGGCTGAACTTCCCCGTGGACGGATCGAATATCTGGATTGCTGGATCGTATTCGGTGCCCAGAGCCAACTCCTTGCCGTCGGGGGAGAAGGCCACGGAGGTGGCCGCTCCGCTATTGCCGCCCTCCAAGTCTCGCAGCTTCTTCCCGGTGGACACCTGCCACAGTCCAAACGTCCCGCCCTTGTCGGACGCCAACAATTCGCCGTCCGGAGAGAAAGCGATCACATGAAAAACGGAGCCGAATGGGTCCACAAATCGTTGGACCAGCTTGCCCGTGGCCGCATCCCAGAGGCGGAGTTCGCCGTGGGCGCTGCCGGAGGCCAGGAGCTTACCATCCGGTGAATAGGCGATGGTGTAGATTTGGCTGCCATGCCGTAAGCGCATGGTCCCCATGCGGGCGAGCGCGCCCGGCGGCAGCGGATCGCCGAACGCATCCACCGGCGCCGATTCCGCACTTAACACCCCCGAATTGGTGGTCATGTTCAAGGCGAACAGGAGGGCGGCGACGACGGAGAGTTTGGTGGTGGTCATAGCGTTCGACATCCTTGCGGGAAGGTTTTCGCTCGCGCTCATTCTACGATCTGTTTGTAAGCCATTGGGGCGCCATACAGAATGTCCCTCTTAATACACCTCCATGACATGCTCGCCGCCGTGTTCTGGGTTGCCGATCAAACGCCGGCCTTGGGTGTCAACCACAAGATCAAGCGACTCCAAGGGAATCTGACCAATCAGGGCAGGGCAGTCGTCCGAAACTTCCGTCACGTCACAGGTGCATTCTCGGTCCTGCACGACGAGGTACGCCCCGCCGTAGGTTTGCAAAGTTGTCAAGCCCGTGGCAGTGCGAGCGTTGCGGGTACGTAGCAAAGTTAGGCCGAGCTGCGCAATGAGCCGCTTCGGCAATGACAGCGTCGTGGCGCCGGTATCGACCAAAGCGTCCGTTACCTCCACACTTCGGATTTGGTCCGCCGGCAGAGTTCCCACGCGGGCGTTGTAGACATCGGCTATGTTTGCGATCTTCGCCGTCACGATCACTCTACCCATCGTCGCAGTCTCCATATGGCCTCCAGTTAGGCAAGAAAGAACGGGCGTTGCTATCGTACCATGCTTGGCGCATCCCAGCGCGTACCAAGAATGACCGCGACGCGGTTCAAGGCGCCTGTCTCCCTTCGCTTTTCGCCCTCTCAATTCGGCTTGTGCCGAAATCCGGCGCAGGGTAGTATCCCCCCCACGGCAGCATCGGCCGGCGCTCGCCCCGCGAGTGCAACCCCGTGCTCCCCCCATCCCAGCCAGACCCCACAGGAGGTGTGTGTCGTGACGGCCATTCTTGGGATCTCCGCCTTCTACCACGACAGCGCGGCCGCTCTGGTCGTGGATGGGGAGATCGTCGCAGCCGCCCAGGAAGAACGCTTCACGCGGAAGAAGCACGACGCCAACTTCCCCGCCGCCGCCTGCGCGTACTGCCTCCGGGAGGCTAAGCTCTCGGCCGACCAGGTGGATTACGTCGCCTTCTACGAAAAGCCGCTGACCAAGTTCGAGCGCCTCTTGGAGACGTACCTCGCCTACGCGCCGCGCGGGCTGCGCAGCTTCAGCGCGGCCATGCCGCTGTGGCTGAAGGACAAGCTGTTCATGCGCCGCGCCATCCGCCGACACCTCGGGGCGGCCGCGCGCACGCCAGTCGTTTTCCTCGACCACCACGAGAGCCACGCCGCCAGCGCGTTCTTCCCCAGTCCGTTCGAGGAGGCGGCGATCCTCACGCTGGACGGGGTCGGCGAGTGGAGTACGACGTGCAGCGGCGTCGGCGCGGGCAACCAGATCCGCCTGACCCGCCAGCTGCGCTTCCCCCACTCGCTGGGCCTGCTCTACTCCGCGTTCACCTACTACTGCGGTTTCAAGGTGAACAGCGGCGAGTATAAGCTGATGGGCCTGGCGCCCTACGGTCGGCCGCTCTACGCCGACGCGATCTACCGCCATCTCATCGACCTAAAGCCCGACGGCAGTTTCTGGCTCGACATGGACTACTTTAACTACTGCCAGGGGCTGACAATGACGAACCGGCGCTTCCACGCGCTGTTCGGAGGACCGCCGCGGCCGGCGGAATCCAACGTCGAGCAACGGCACATGGACCTGGCGGCCAGCATCCAGGCGGTCGCCGAGGAGGTCGTGCTGCGCCTGGGCCGCGATCTGCACCGGCAGACCGGGCAGAAGAACCTGGTCTTGGCCGGCGGCGTTGCCCTGAACTGCGTCGCCAACGGCCGGCTGCAGCGCGAAGGACCGTTCGAGTCCATCTGGATCCAACCGGCGGCCGGGGACGCGGGCGGCGCGCTCGGGTCGGCCCTCTTCGTCTGGCACCAGCTCCTGGGCAACAAGCGGCAGGCCCGGCCCTCGGACGCGCAGCACGGCAGCCTGCTGGGGCCGGCCTTCTCGTCTCAGGAAATCCACCGAATGCTCAACGCCGTCGAGGCGCCCCATGAGCGCTTCGACAGCGAGGACGAATTGCTCGAACACATCGCCCGGCTCCTGGCCGAGGAGAAGGTGGTCGGTTGGTTCCAGGGCCGAATGGAGTTCGGCCCGCGCGCCCTGGGCGCCCGCAGCATCCTGGGGGACGCCCGCTCGCCGGCCATGCAGGCGAACCTGAATTTGAAGATCAAGTTCCGCGAGAGCTTCCGCCCCTTCGCGCCGATCGTGCTGCGCGAACACGCGCACGAGTGGTTCGACCTTGCCCCGGACCAGGAAAGCCCGTACATGCTGCTGGTGGCCCCCGTCGCCCCCGGCCGGCGGCTCCCCGTCCCGGCCCAGCATCTGCGCACCATGACCGACGACCCCGACCTGTGTCGCCGGGTCAACGTGGTCCGCTCGACCATCCCGGCGGTGACGCACGTCGATTACAGCGCACGGCTGCAGACCATTGACGCGGAGCGGAACCCGCGCCTGCACAAGCTCTTGAGTACGTTCCACCGGCTGACGGGGTGTCCGGTGCTGGTCAACACCAGCTTCAACGTCCGCGGCGAGCCGATCGTGTGTACGCCGCGGGACGCGTACCGTTGTTTCCTGGCCACCGAGATGGACGTGCTGGTGCTGGAGAACTACGTGGTCCACCGCTCCGCCCTCAAGGGCGGCGCCGACGACCGCCAGCGCCGCCAGCACCTGGCCCAATTCCAGCTGGACTAACCTGACGGGAGGGCTTTCATGAACTGGTCTGACATCCCCCGCAACCCTGATCGGCGCACGCTCCGCCAGTTCGCCGCCCTGTGCGCGCTGTTCATCGGTCTGGCTGCTTGCCGGCAGGGCTTCGCGGCCGGCCGGCCGGGACTGGCAGCGGCCCTCGCGCTTGTGGCCGTCGCCGTCGGCGTGTTGGGCATGATCCGGCCGGGCCTCTTTCGCCCCATCTTCGTCGGCGCCATGATGGCAACCTTCCCGATCGGCTGGTTGGTCTCGCGGGTCGTGCTGGCGGGCCTCTTCTACGGCCTGTTCACCCCGTTGGGGCTGTTGTTTCGCCTCCGCGGTCGGGACGTACTCGAGCGCCGCCGCCCGAACCGGGACAGCTACTGGGTTCCCAAGGAAACGCCGGCGGACGTGCGGGCGTATTTCCGACAGTCTTGACCGTGGAGAGATGGAATGCCTTCCCCCCCTGGCAACGAGAACGAGTTCGCCCGCGCTTCCGCCGACCAGGCGGGCGCGAACCTGTTCGGCGACTTCTGGAACTTCCTGCGCGTGAGCAAGAAGTGGTGGCTGCTGCCGATCGTGATCGTCCTGTTGGTATTGGGCCTGCTGCTGCTGATGTCCGGCACCGCGGCGGCGCCGTTCATTTACACGCTCTTTTGAGCCACGGGGCGTTTCGCCGCTTGTCATTTCGCCGCTTGTCATTTCGCCGCTTGTCATTTCGCCGCTTGTCGTTTCACGACAAAGACAAGCGGAAATGGACTTCATCCCCACATGGGGGCAAGGAGAGCCTCGTGATGCGGCGGACTGGCTTGCCGGCGTTCCTGGCGATTACCGTTCCTTTCTACCTTGCGCTGCTCTGGTTCACGAGCTGCCTGTCGCGCCGTTCCGGAGTGCTCGTGTTCGCGATCGGCGTGGCCGGCCTGCTCGCCTCCCTGCTGGCCCTGCGTTGGCAGCGCCGGAGCCCCCTATTCGGGCTGTACCTGCTGGTCGTGCTCGCAGCCGTTTCGGGCCTGGGTCTGGAGGCCGTCCTTCGCCTCTGCCCGGCCGTGCTCACGGGCGAAGTGGCCAACGCGGCGTACGGCGGTTACCACGACCTGTGCGGCGGCATCTACAACCGCGACGCGCACATGGCGCTGGCCCTGCGCCCGAACTGCCGGCGGGAAATCTACTGGAACGGCCATTGGTGGCGCCACGAGACCAACGCCGGCGGCTATCGCGGGCCTGCGGTGGACCAGGCCGACGCCGTTTTCCTCGGCGACAGTATGATCTACGGCCACGGCGTGGAAAACGAGGACACGGTGGCCAGCCGCTTCGCCGTCCGCACCGGGTTGCCGGTCGCCAACCTCGGCCAGCAGGGAACCTGCCCTATCCAGTACTGGCTGCGCTTGCGCGAGACCGGCCTGGGGCTGCGGCCGCGGCTGGTGTTCGTGTGCTGCCACTTCAACGACATCGACGAGGCCGCCTACTTCTATGATGCCGCGGAACTTCGCAGGTTCGTGGGCCGGCCGGTCGAGCAGGACGAGCCTCCCCTCGCCAATTCAACTTTCCAGCCCCGGCGGTGGTGGAGCCCCGAGCAGTTCTGGAACGAACACCTGGCCCTGCCGCTGCGCATCGCGGGGGCGGGAAGCGGCCTGATCCATGCCGCGAAGGCCCCTGAACCCGCGGTGCGGCCAGGCCGTCCGATGTCCCGCTTCGTGCCCGACGAGCAGTATGTGGAATCGCCGTTCGCCCCATGGGCAGAAGGCGAGCCGGAAAGCCGGCGGCTGGGCTGGCAGGCATACGTCCGTGCCCTGGAGAAAATTGACTGCTGCTGCCGCCGGCAAGGCGCGACGATGGTTCTCTTCGACCTCGGCTACCCGCGCGCCTATTCCCAGGCGACCGAGGCGGCGGCGCGCCGGATAGGAGTTCGCTACAGCCCAGCGGGTCGGCTCGTCTTGGACCGTGCCCGCGCCGGTGAAGATACGTACCTGGCGCACGACGGCCACTGGTCGGCCCACGGCTGCGACCTCGTTGCCGCGGAACTGGTGAAGGAAATGAACGCGGCTCCGCCGGAGGCCAGAAGCTTGCTGTCTGGAGAATAGGCGATGCTATAGACTTGGCTGCCATGCCGTCACGATCACTCTACCCATCGTCGCGGTCTCCATACGGCCTCCGGTCAGGCGTCGGTGAAGGGGCATCGCCATTGTACCAGCCGTTGGGAATTCCCTGTGCGGTTCCTCATAAATAACTTGACGCGCGGCCTGGCGTCTGCGCAAATGAAAGCGCGATCGAAAATGCAGTCCCCTGGGCTCGCGCGTGCGCGATGCGAATTTTGGAATCAGGCCACAATGACGACAAAACGGAGGCGCCAAAATGACTACTACGAGACATGAGAACGATGTTTTTGACCGAGAACTCCCTGTCTTGCTGTCGAACCCCGCGAATCATGACAAGTACGCACTCATCCACGGCGACGCAGTCGATAGCGTATGGCCTACGCTGGACGAAGCTTTGCAGCAGGGATACGACCGCTTTGAATTGGAGCCGTTCTTAATACGCCACATCGTCGAACACGAGGAGTCGCGGTACTTCCCTCACGGCGTAAGCTCATGTCAATAATCACTGGTTCAGTAGACCATCTGGGCGCCGCGGTTGACGTATTGGTAGGAGTCAGCCGCGCTAGAGAGGAAAAGTTGCGGAAAGTTGGCCACTCGGTCCCTCCGGCAATACCCCTGCGGCTTGTGATCGATACGGGCAGCTTCTCCACCGCGCTATCCTCCGCCATTTTCCCCAAGCTGGGGATCGGGCGAATCTACCGGACTCCCGTTCACACGACCCTTACGACACAGGATAATCCGCATTTGGCAGACGTGTTCGACGTGAGCATCACGCTGGTTTCAGGGATGGATCAAATGGTTATATCTAGCGTGCCAATTCTCTCCTCTCCGTCTTGCAGCCTGGACGCTCCAACCAACGGCATCCTCGGACGGACATATTGAATCTGTGCGTGTTCACCTACAGCGGACCCCATCAGTCGTTTCAGCTCGCGTTTAACGCCTGAATCACCCTGATAGACTGGACGGGCGCGTGCCAAAAATGGCCGCCCTCTTCCGTCTCATCTGCCACATTGGCACCGCCGCCCCTTCAAGTCTGTTGTCGTCATTGCACGGAAGTTGCCTCTTTCAAATAAGTTACATCACATTACCCGCACGGCACATCGCTTGCTACCGTGCCAGTGCAACCTCTGGCAAGAGAATCCCTCTCACGGGCTGCGCGCAGCGCTCCGGCCAAACGACCGCGACGACTGGCGCCGAATGACCGGATTGACACATTGAAAGGAGATGCGTGAATGGGAGCCAAGCAACTGACCTATAGCGATGAGGCTCGCCAAAAATTATTGGCCGGCGTCACCAAATTAGCTCGCGCCGTCCGCTGTACCCTCGGGCCGCGCGGCCGTAACGCCGTTCTCGACAAGGGCTGGGGCAGCCCCACCGTCACCAAGGACGGCGTATCCGTCGCCGAAGAAATTGAGCTGACCGACCCGTATGAAAATATGGGCGCCCAGCTCGTCAAGGAAGCCGCCAGCAAGACCAGCGACGTGGCCGGCGACGGCACCACCACCGCAACGGTTCTCGCCGAAGCCATCTACCGCGAAGGTCTCAAAATGATCGCGGCCGGCCATGATCCCATGGCTCTGACGCGCGGCATTCAGAAGGGCGTTGACCGCGTCGTCGAGGAACTCGCCAAACTGGCCGAGAAGATCGACTCCAAGGACGAGAAGGAGATCATTGAGGTTGCCACCATCGCCTCGAACAACAACGCCGAGATTGGCAAGAAGCTCGCCGAGGCCATGAAGCTCGTCGGCGCCACCAATGGCGTCATCACCGTCGAGGAAGGCAAGACGCCGGACACCGAAGTCGTGGTTGTCCAGGGTATGCAGTTCGACCGCGGCTATATGTCGCCGCACTTTGTCACCAACCAGGACAACATGACGGTTGAGCTGGAAAACCCGTACATCCTCATCTATGAAGAGAAGATCAGCTCGGCCAAGAACCTCATTCCGCTGCTCGAACTCATCTCCAAGAAGAATGAGCCGCTGGTCATCATCGCCGAAGACATTGAAGGCGAAGCGCTGGCCACGATGGTGCTGAACAAGCTCAAGGGCATCCTCCGCGTCTGCGCCGTCAAGGCGCCGGGCTATGGCGACCGTCGTAAGGCCATGATGGAAGACATCGCCACGCTGACCGGCGGCAAGGCGATCTTCAAGGATCTCGGCATTCAGCTCGACAGCGTTCAACTCAGCGACTTGGGCCGGGCCAAGAAGGTCAAGATCGACGCCGAGAACACGACCATCACTGAAGGCGCGGGCAAGAAGCCGGCCATCGAAGGCCGCGTTGAGATGATCCGCCGCGAGATCACCAAGACCGACAGCGAATACGACCGCGAGAAGCTGCAAGAACGGCTGGCCAAGCTGGCCGGCGGCGTGGCGCAGGTCAAAGTCGGCGCCGCGACCGAGACGGAGATGAAAGAGCGCAAAACTCTCTATGAAGACGCGCTGCACGCCACGCGCGCGGCCCTGGCCGAAGGCATTGTGCCCGGCGGCGGCGTTGCGTTGCTCCAGGCTCGCAAGTCGCTGGACAAGTTTGCGGCCGAAGGCGACGAAGCGGTCGGCGTCAAGGTACTGCAAAACGTGCTGGACATGCCGTGCAAGGCCATCGCCGAGAACGCTGGCAAGGACGGCGCCGTGGTGGTCAACACCATTCGCCGCAGCAAGGAAAAGAACTTCGGCTACAACGCCGAAACCGACCAGTACGAAGACCTCCGCAAGGCCGGCGTCGTGGACCCGGTGAAAGTGACGCGCACCGCTCTCCAGAACGGCGCCAGCGTGGCCTGCCTGCTTCTGACCACCGAGTCGATGGTGGCCGACATCCCCGAGAAGGGCAAGAAAGACGACCATGACCATCACGACCACGGCGGTGGCGGCATGGGTGGAATGGGCGGAGGCATGGGCGGAATGGGTGGCATGGGCGGAATGGGTGGCATGGGTGGAATGATGTGATCAATGGAACCTTCGAGATAAGGGACTCGCAATCATGGCGAAGGAAAAAGACAGCAGCAATCTGAAGATTCGTCCGCTGGACGACCGGGTGGTAGTAGAGCCGCTGGACGCCGAAGAGAAAACGGCCGGCGGCATCCTGCTACCGGACGCCGCGCAGCAGAAGCCGCAACGCGGCAAGGTGCTGGCGGTCGGGCCGGGCAAGCTTAGCGACAAGGGCGAACGGCACGCCGTGGCAGTGGCCAAGGGCGACGAAGTCATCTACGGCCGCTACAGCGGCAACGACGTAAAAGTGGACGGCCGCGATGTGAAAATCATGCGCGAGAGCGACATCCTCGCTAAAGTGGTGAAATAACGTCAGTTCCCGGCGAGCCGGGAGCGTAAGCGACCGGAGTTTCAGTCAATCGCTGACACCTTACTCCGGTCGCTTACGCTCCCGGCTCGCCGAATCGATGAAAAACGGAGATCATTCAATATGGCAAAGCAACTGCTCTATACCGACGAAGCGCGTAAGAAGCTGTTGGCCGGCGCCGACAAGCTGGCTCACGCCGTCGGCGTCACCCTCGGGCCGACCGGCCGCAACGTCATCCTCGACAAGTCCTTCGGCGGGCCGACCGTGACCAAGGACGGCGTGACCGTCAGCAAGGAAATCGAACTGGCCGACCCGTTCGAGAACATGGGCGCCAAGCTCGTCAACGCCGTGGCCCAGAAGACCAGCGACGTGGCCGGCGACGGCACCACGACCGCCACCATCCTGGCCCTGTCGATCTACCAGGAAGGGCTGCGCAACATCACGGCCGGCGCCAACCCGATGGCCATCAAGCGCGGCATCGAGAAAGCTGTCACGGCCGTCGTTGATGCGCTGAGCAAGATGTCCAAGAATCCTAAGAAGATGTCGCGTGAAGACGTGGAATACGTCGCCAGCATTAGCGCCAACAACGACCCGAAAATTGGCAAATTGATGGCCGACGCCTTCGAGCGCGTCGGTCAGGAAGGCGTCATCACCGTCGAAGAGGGCAAAACCTCCGAGACGACGCTGGAGTTTGTCGAGGGTATGCAGTTCGACAAGGGCTACATCTCGCCGTACTTCATCACGACGCAAGACATGACCTGCGAGCTGGAAGACGCCTACATCCTCATCTACGAGAAGAAACTGTCGAGCGTCCGCGACATGCTGCCGCTCCTGGAGAAGGTGGCGCAGACGGCCAAGCCGTTGCTTATCCTCGCCGAGGACGTGGAAAGCGAAGCGTTGGCGGCCCTCGTGGTCAACAAGCTGCGCGGCGTCCTTCAGGTGTGCGCGGTCAAGGCGCCCGGCTTTGGCGACCGTCGCAAGGCCATGCTCGGCGACATCGCCGTGCTGACCGGCGGCGAGTTCATCAGCGAAGACCTCGGCCTCAAGCTCGAAAACGTCCAGCTCGAACAACTCGGCCAGGCCAAGACGGTCAAGGTCGAGAAGGAAAGCTGCACGATCATCAGCGGCGGCGGCAAGAAGGAAGCGATCAAGAAGCGCGTCGATCAGATTCGCAGCCAGCGCGACCAGACCGAGAGCGAGTACGACAAGGAAAAGTTCAGCGAACGGCTGGCGAAGCTGGTGGGCGGCGTGGCCATTGTGCGCGTCGGCGCCGCGACGGAAGCGGAGATGAAGCAGACCAAGGGCCGCGTTGAAGACGCCCTGCACGCCACTCGCGCGGCGGTGGCCGACGGCATCGTGCCCGGCGGCGGCGTGGCGCTGCTGCGTTGCATTCCGGCCGCGAAGGACGTGGCCAAGACGCTCGAAGGCGACGAGAAGCTCGGCGCCGAGATCGTGACGCGCTCGCTGGAGAAGCCGATTCGGACCATCGCCGAGAACTCCGGCGTGGACGGGGCGGTGGTGGCCGACGAAGTGCGCATGCGCAGCGAAAAGTCCGTGAACATTGGGTATAATGCTAACACGGGCGAGTACGTGGATATGTTCAAGGCCGGCATCGTGGACCCGACGCGGGTGACGAAGTCGGCTCTGACGAACGCCGCCAGCATCGCCGGCCTCATGCTCACGACCGAGGTGATGATCACCAAGATCGATGAGGAGGAGCCGGCCAACAAGGTGCATGGGGCGATTCGGTAAGCGAAGAGTTTGTCCTATAAGTCCCATACGTCCTATAAGTCCTATAGGACGTATGGGACTTATAGGACAAGCTGAAACTGCGAGCGAAGCGACATGGCCGGCAAACGCGATTACTACGAAGTTTTAGAGGTCACGCGCGAGGCCGATGACGACACGATTAAGAAGTCCTATCGCCGGCTAGCCCTCCAACACCATCCCGACCGTAATCACGGAAATAAAGAAGTCGAAGTCCAGTTCCGCGAATGCGCCGAGGCGTTCGAGGTGCTGCGCGATCCCGAAAAACGGGCGCGCTACGACCGTTATGGCCACGCCGGCCTTGAAGGCATGAATATGCCGAATTTCGGCGACGCCGATTCGGTAATGGATGTCTTCGGCGATCTGCTTGGGGGTTTGTTCGGCGCCGGGGGCGGACGCCGCGGCGGTAGGGCGGCGGGCGGACGCGATCTGCAAGTAGCCGTCGAGCTGGACCTGATCGAAGCGGCCAAGGGCGTCACCAAGACGATTCATTTACGCCGCGAGGAAGGCTGCGGCGACTGCGCTGGCAGCGGCGCCAAACCGGGGACGAAGCCATCGCCTTGCCGTCGTTGCGGCGGTCGCGGCGCCGTCCTCATGGGACAAGGTTTCTTCCGCATTCAGCAAACTTGTCCCGGTTGCGGCGGTCGCGGCGCGGTCATCACCGATCCCTGCCCGAAGTGCCACGGCGCCGGCCGCATCGAAGTCACGCAAGACGTGCCGGTCAACATTCCGGCCGGCATCGACAATGGCATGACGATTCGCCACGACGGCTACGGCGATCTCGGCAGCCGGGGCGGCCCGCCGGGCGATCTCTACGTTGTGGTGAAGGTACGCAAACATCCGTTGTTCGGCCGCGACGGTTTGGACTTGCATTGCGACGTACCGATCACGTTCAGCCAAGCGGCGCTAGGCGGACCCATTGAGGCGCCCACGCTGGACGGCACGTTTGTCACGCATACGTTGAAGCGCGGCGTCCAAACGGCGTCGGAGGTTCGCATTCACGCCTTGGGAATGCCGAATGTGGGACGCGACGGCCGCAATGATGGTCGTAAAGGCGACCTCGTGCTGCACCTGAACGTCGTGACGCCGCGCAAGCTCACCAAACGGCAGGAAGAGTTGTTGCGCGAGCTGGGCGAGATCGACGGCGTTCATGTCTCGGCGGAACATAAGAGCTTTTTGGATAAGGTTAAGGCGTTCTTTGTGCCCGCGGAGGAGAGTTCAGGCGAGCGGCGGGGTTCATCCCCACCGTCCGGCCCGCCGGGATAAACCGTGAAGTATCTACACAGCCCTCCGGGTTTCCTCTACGGACGAGGGTGCCATGCTTTCGCGGCCTCTCTTCCGCACCGTGCTCCCGCTAAAGCCGCCGCGAAAGCATGAGACCCACGCGAGGACTCATGCTTTCGCGGGGTTGGGACCGGACGAGGTTTCAGGACCGGCCCGCGAAAGCATGGCACCCTCGACCCAAGAGTATGTTTGTGTGGGTACTTCACGGATAAACCCCACGGCTCGCCTGGGCATTGCTGAAGATTGGAGCGGAGAAACGATATGGCCGAGATGAAAAATCAAAAGCCGGCCCCGGAAGAAGCCGCCGTAAATAGCGACGTGGCGCAACTCCAAGCAAAGTTGGCGGAAGCCGAGCAAACGCGCGATCAAAACCTCGACCTCGCCAAACGCACCCAGGCCGAGTTTGAGAACTACCAGAAGCGCGCACAGCGGGACAGCACCCAAGCCCTCCGATTCGCGCAGGCGCCGCTCGCTTTTGACATACTCGCGGCCCTCGACAATCTGGATCGCGCCGTCGCGGCGGCCCAACAAGCGGGCGAAACGGGTCCTCTGGTTCAGGGTGTGGCGATGGTTCAGTCTCAGTTGTTGGATATGTTCCGCCGTCACGGCGTCACGCGCCTCGACGCCCAGGGCGAGCCGTTCGATCCCAATTTTCATCAAGCGGTCATGCAGCAGCCGTCGAAGGAACATCCGGCGGGAACCGTTATGCAAGTGTTGGAACACGGCTACCGAATCCATGATCGCGTCCTTCGGCCGGCCCGGGTCATTGTCTCGGCGCCGCCGGCTTCAGCATAAAGAAAGCGTTTTCACCATGCCGACTTACGAATACGAATGCGACGCTTGCGGCCATGAGTTCGAGGAATTTCAGTCGATGTCCGACGAGCTATTGGTGAAGTGCCCCAAGTGCGGCAAGAAGAAGCTCCGCCGGCTCTTCGGCACCGGCGCCGCCGTGTTGTTCAAGGGATCGGGCTTCTACGAGACCGATTACCGCAGCGATTCCTACAAGACCGCGGCCAAGGCCGACGAGGCGGCGTCGAAGCCGGCCGCTACGGACGGCAAAGCCGGCGCATCCGACGCGCCGGCGGCGCCTGCGGCCGACAAAAGCAAGAAGACCGAGACAAAAAGCCCCAAGTCGAAGGACTGAGCGGCCGATGATTAAAGCGTCCTGCCCGATCTGTGAAACAAAGCTGAGCGGTCGGACGACGGCGGACCTACCGTATCTGCCTTTTTGCAGCCGGCGCTGCAAAACAATCGACCTTGGCCGGTGGTTGGGTGAGGCGTATCACCTCCCCGCGGAGGACCAGGACGATCCTTCGGAGAATGAGACAACGGAAGTCCCCTAAGCCGGCCGAACACTCGGCCGTTCCCATAGAGAAGAGGCGCGGCGAAGAGCCGCGCCTCTCTTTTTTTGTCCCCTTCTGAATAATCCGCTTAAAAGGCACTAACACAAGGCGAGCGGCGAGGTTTATCCCCGCCGTCCGGCCCGCCGGGATAAACCCATTAGTCCTACACAAGGGGGGGTGCCATGCTTTCGCGGCCTCTACCAACACCGTGCGCCCACTCAAACCGCCGCGAAAGCATGTATCCCACGCGAGGACTCATGCTTTCGCGGGGTTGGGACTGGACAAGGTTTCGGCGGCGGGCCGCGAAAGCATGGCACCCTACTTGTGTAGATACTAATGGGATAAACCCGGCGGCTCGCCTGGCGCTTTTTCAAAGCAGGATTCAGGAGGATTGCTTGAGCCGGACTTTCTCCAAGCGCTTGACAAACGCAGCGTGGGCGCGGCTGGACAAGCCCTTCTCCACGGTTTTAATGAGGCGCAGGCCGTCGCGCTCCATCAGAGCGGCGACGTCAATCCACAAGCCGGGGAAAACGCAAGAGCGCGCGACGCCGTGGCGATCCGGCTGAATCATCTTCTTAGCAGCGAAGTTGAACCAATGAAGCTCGCGCTCCTCGATACAGAGAACCAGATACTCATGCACTCCGGCTTGTTCGTAATCCTGGCGCTTCTGGTTCATGTCCAATGCTCGGGTACTATGAGAGACCTCCGCGATCAGCTCGGGCGGCCCTTCGTAGTATTCGTCGTCTGTGACGTGCGACTGGCCACCGTATTCCGGCAAGATACGTAGGGTCAAGTCCGGCTGCGGTTCTCTCTCCTCACCCAAAATCTGCGTGGCGTTGTCGCTCGCATCCACCCCTGTGGTGGCGTCTTCATAAACCGATAGCAAATGGCTAAACTTGAGGTGATACTTTCCGTGCGGGCGTCGCAGAGGGGATGCCATGTAATCGACTCCACTCGCTAAGTAAACGACTCCACCCACTAGCTCGAACTTCACGTTATCAGGATAGGCTTCATAACGTCGATGAAATTCGCGCTGATTCATGCGGTCGCCGTTGCAGAGGAGCGGCAGCGTTTCAACTTCGACAGGCGGCGTTATACGGGCCGCGGAATTCATTCTCATATCGTGGTTCCTCCCCGCTCGATTGTACACGGAAAAGGACGGCGATTGATAGATGGACGCCGCCCCATAGTTTACTCTCTGCATTTGCCATCCGACAGGAATGAGGAGACGACGATGCCGGAAAAGAACGGGTACGCGGCGATCTGGGACATGGACGGCACGTTAGTGGACACGGCGGAGCTGCATTTCGAGGCGTGGGCCGCGACGGCCAAGGAACGCGGTCGGCCGTTCAGCCGGGACGACTTCACCAACACCTTTGGCCGGCGCAACCCGGAAATCATTCACATTCTCTTCGGCGAGGCGCTCACCGGACGCGAGGCGCTCGACCTCGCCGATCGCAAGGAGATGTTATATCGGGACGCGGCCAGCCAAGGCGTCGTGCTGCTGCCCGGTGTGCGGGCGCTGCTGGAAGACCTGGATCGGGCGGGCTTCCTTCAGGCCATCGGTTCCAGCGCTCCACGCGCCAATCTCGAACTCATCCTGCGTCTGACAGGGGTGGAACAATTCTTCCCAGCCGTCGTGGCGATGGAGGACACTCAGCGCGGCAAGCCCGATCCGCAGGTGTTCCAGCTGGCGGCCCAGCGCCTGGGCATTTCGCCTGAGCGTTGTGTGGTATTGGAAGACGCCGTGGCGGGCGTGCAGGCGGCGCGGGCCGGCGGAATGAAGTGTATTGCGGTCCGCTTTGTCGGCCATCACTCCGAAGAAGCCTTGCGAGAAGCCGGCGCCGACCTCGTGGCGCCGACGTTGGAGAAGACGTCGGCCGAGATGGTGCGGCGCTTGTTTCAGTCGAGGATGAATTGAAGAACGTCGTCGCCGATTCCGAGGATGCGCCCGTCGGAGTGGCGTCTCTATTGGTTCCATAAGTCCCATAAGTCCTATAAGTCCCATAGGTCCTATAGGACCTATGGGACTTATGGGACGTTATCTCCTTTCGGTTTTCTCTTGACACGCCTCGCGCTGGATGTGAGGATTGCATTTACAGACGTTCGGTTCTCGCGCCCCAAGGTGACTGGGATGCGGCGCATCGTTGTCGGGTTCGTCTCATTGTCTTTCCTGGCGGTCGGCGCCTCGGGGCTGAGTTGTCAGCGCCCGCAAGCGACTTCCTCCGGGTCGGCGGCGCCGTCGGCCGCACCCGCATGGTTCATAGACGTCACCGAGGAAGTGGGGCTGCACTTCGTCCATGACGCCGGCCCCGTGGGCGCTTATTTCATGCCGCAGCAAGTCGGCTCCGGCGCCGCCCTGTTCGATTTCAATAACGACGGCCGCCTCGACATTCTTCTGCTCCAAAACGGCGGCCCCAACGGCGCCAAGAATTGCCTTTACGAGCAGACGCCCGACGGACATTTCAAAGACGTGAGCGCCGGTTCCGGCCTGGACTTCGCCGGCTACAACATGGGCGTCGCCGTCGGCGACGTCAACAACGACGGCTGGCTCGACGTGCTGATTACGCAAACCAACGGCGTCAAGCTCTTCCTCAACAACCACGACGGAACCTTCACCGACGCGACCGAAGAGGCCGGGTTGAACAATCCCGGCTGGGCCGCGTCGGCGGCGTTTTTCGACTACGACCGCGACGGCCGGCTCGATCTCGTCGTCGCCAATTACGTCGATTATGATCCCACTTGGCCCTGTAAAGGCGGCGACGGCAGTCAGGATTATTGCGCTCCCAAAACGTTCCACGGCCGCGTCAGCCGGCTGTTCCATAACGTAAGCCTCCCTTCTTCGCCGGGGAAGGAAGCGAGCGCCAAGGTTCCGCGCGTGCGCTTTGAGGACGCGACCGAATCCTCGGGGTTGGGGCGAATTCCCGGCCCCGGTTTGGGAGTGGTGTGCGCGGACTTCAACGGCGATGGTTGGCCGGACGTCTTTATCGCCAACGACGGCGCCCCCAACCGGCTGTGGATCAACCAGAAGGACGGCACGTTTACGGAAGAGGCGGTGAAGCGCGGCGTCGCCTACAACGGCATGGCGCAGGCTCAGGCCGGCATGGGCGTGGCGTTGGGCGACGTGGACGGCGACGGCTTCTTCGACCTCTTCGTCACGCACTGGACGGAAGAGACAAACACGCTATGGAAACAAGGGCCGCGCGGCTTGTTCCACGACGAGACGGCCGTCGCGGGTCTGGTCGCCCCGGCGTGGCGCGGCACCGGCTTCGGCACCCTGTTGGCCGACTTCGACAACGACGGCAATCTCGATTTGGCCATCGTCAACGGCCGGGTGTCGGCCCGCGCCGCGCCGGACGACTGGTCACTCGGCCCGTTTTGGAGCAAGTACGGCGACCGCAACCAGCTGTTCGCCGGCGACGGTCACGGCCGCTTCCGGGATGTTTCGCCACAAAATACATCCTTTTCAGGGCATTATAACGTGGCGCGCGGTCTGGTGCGCGGCGACGTCTTCGGCGACGGCGCTCAGGACCTACTGGTGACAACGATCGGAGGCCCGGCTCGGCTCTACCGCAACGTCGCGCCAAAGCGCGGCCATTGCCTGGCGGTTCGTGCCTTCGACCCCGCGCTGAAGCGGGACGCGCTGGGCGCGGAGGTGCGCGTGCTGGCCGGAGGCAAGACGCGCACCGTATGGCTGCATCCGGCGGAAAGTTACTTGTGCAGCAGCGAACCGCGCGCCCATTTCGGACTCGGTTCGTCCGAAGAGGTGGATTCCATCGAAATACTCTGGCCAGACGGGGCGCGTGAGACATTCCCCGGCGGCCGCGCCGATCGGCGGGTCGAGCTGCGCAAGGGAGAAGGGCGGCCGACGCCGGCTGCGGCGGCCCCCCGCAGGTCGCCACCGTGCCCGTAAGCGGCAAAGTCACCGTGGACGACAAGCCGGTTACCGCCGGCCAAGTTTCCTTCTTCGCGGCGGACGAAAAGGTCGGCGCGGGGTTGTGTGCGGGGACCATCGGGGCTAACGGCGAATACAAGGTTTTCTCAGAGGGCAAAACGGGGGCGCCGCTCGGGAAGTACAAGGTGACGGTAACGCCTTCGATGGTACCGCCAACGGGTGGAGGCGCCGCCCCGGCGACGCCCTACAACTCCAAATACTCTGATTCCAAAGCGACGCCTTTGTCGCTGGAAGTGGTGAGCAGCCCGGCGGCGGGGGCTTACGATTTGAAATTGACCAAGTGAGGAAGGACGTTGGCGAGCCGGGAGCGTAAGCGACCGGAGATGGTTTCAGCGATTGCACGGAACTCCGGTCGCTTACCAGTACTTTCAAAATGTACTCCTCACGCTCCGCGTGAGGAACAACCAACGCCCCTAATGTGTTCCTCACGCTCTGCTCGCCGTTCCTCACGCGGAGCGTGAGGAGTACATTTTGAAAGTACTGTTACGCTCCCGGCTCGCCCGCGCTATTAGCGCCCTTGTGCTTTCGGCATCGCCGCCAGTCGCGCCTGCACGTCCTGTCGCCAGGGCGCGTCCGGCGCCAGCCGCAACGCCTGCTCGAAACCGGAACGGGCCTCGGCGTTTTGGCCGTCTTCGGCCAATGTTTCCGCGAGGCGCAAGTGAAGGTCCGCGAACTCCGGGTTGCAACGCACGGCCTGACGAAGCGCGGTCAGCGCCTCAGCCCGCCTACCCAGATGCTCCAGAGAAAGCCCAAGGGCCATCAACGCGAAGCCGTAGTCCGGCTTGATGGCCAGCGCCTGACGCGCCGACGACTCCGCTTCACGAAACAACGCTTCCGCCCCCGTGCGGCCCTCAGCGCCTTGCTTGCTCAAATCTTCCCCCTCCTCGAACAAGAGGAGAGCCAGGTAATAATGTGTTTGCACTTTATCCGGCGCCAGGCGCAATGCCTGCCGCAAGGCCTGTTCGCTGCCGGGATAGTCGCGCATCTGGGCGAAGCACTGACCCAGCAATAAAGGAGCCAGGTAGTCGTCGGGATATTCCGCCGTCATCGGCCGTACAATGGCGACGGCTTCCGGATAGTGTCCGGCGGATTGAAGGGACTCGACCAGGCGGTAGCGATTCTTTTTCTTGACCGCCCAGAGAAGATATTCGTTGACGAACGGATCGACCCAATGGAGGTCTTTGGGCAGACGGTCGGCTTGGGCGCGGTACTGGTCCGCCCTTGCCGCATCGCCCAACCTCTCACATACGGCCGCCAGTTGCGCGCTCGCGCTTTGACGCGCGAACGGACTGCCGAGACAGCGGAGCAAGTGGGTGCGCGACTTATCCCAGTCTTGTCGGGAAATGGCTAAGAGGGCTTCGTCGAAGTTGGCCCGATCATCTTGCGGCTGGCGATCAAGGACGTGGCGGATATGGGCGCCGGCTTCGTCGAAGCGCCCGAGAATCATCAGCGTCTCCGCCAGCGTCAGCCGGGCCGCGGCGGCGCCTTCGTCCGCATCGGGGCAGCGTTCGACGGCCCGCCGCAGATAAGGCAAAGCGGCTTCCCGGTCTCCTTGATTCACAAGCGGCCCGGCCTGAAAATACGGCCAGCGCGGGTTGCCCGGATCGAGGCGTTCCGCCTCGGCAAAGCATGGACCACTTTCCGCGTCGAGTTCATTGGCCAGGAAGACTTCGCCCAGATCGGCCCAAGCCTTGGCGGAACGCGGCTCCTTTTGCACACGTTCGCGGACGGCCTGAATAGCGGCAACGACGGCCGGCTCCAGGTTGTCGCCTTTGGCCTCGGGCGGCGTCGGCGGAGTGTGCGAGGGGCCGACGAACCGCAGGATGATTACGACGGCCGCCACAGCCACGATCAAGAGGAGGCCCGCCAGCAGCAGACGCCTACCGAGGCCGAGGGGACGCCGGGGCGGGGGATTAGGGATGGCGGTCATATGGTAGTATCTCAATTAGTCCTATAAGTCCTATACGTCCTATAGGACTTATAGGACTTATTGAGGCGCCTACCTCCAAGTGAGGACCGACGAAGATGAAGCAGTTCACAATCGTAGTGAAGCCGTTTCGGGCGGAAGCCGTGTTACGGGCCATCGCCGAGTTGGACGTTGTCTCTTGCGTGGTGCGCGAAGTTAAAGGTTACAGTCGGCAAAAAGGCTATCTCGACCGCTACGCGGGCAGCGAATATAGTATGGCATTCCTCCCTAAAGTAGAAATTATCGTCAGCGTGGCCGACGACCGCGCCGAGGAGGCCGCCGACCGCATTGTGCGCGCCGCGCGCACCGGCCGTATCGGCGACGGCAAAGTCTTCGTGCTGGCCACGGGCTGGCCGGACGCCCTGGAGTTTTAGCTTTTCGCCGGGCCGTCATGGGAATGGGCGTGGTGATGGGAGTAAACGCCCTTTTCCGCGCCGAACGTGCGGACGAGCGCCTCGTCGTTCATGATCTCCTGCGGCGCCCCTTCGCATTGAATACGGCCGTCTTGCAGGCAGAGAACGTGATGCGCCATGAGACTGACCATGTTCAACTCATGCGACACCAGCAGGATTGTCACGCCGGTTTCGCGGTTGAGGTCGGCGATGAGCCGGTAGAACTCCTTGTCGCCCTGGAAGTCGATGCCGGCCGCAGGTTCGTCCAGCAATAGCAGTTCCGGTTGCGGCTGCAACGCCAGCGCCAGCAGCACGCGCTGCAATTCCCCGCCCGACAATTTTTCGACCGACTGATGCAGCAGCTTCAAGGCGCCGACGCGGCCCAGCGCCTGTTCCATGCCTCGGCGCGCCGCGCGGCCCACGCCCAGAAAAAGCGGCCGACGTTGCAACGCCAGGCCGAACAGGTCGTAGACGGTCAGCGGCACGTTGGCCTCGACGCGCAGCTTTTGCGGGACGTAGCCGACGTGCTCCGGCGTCGGCTTCGTATGGTCGTGGCCGCAGTGGAAGGCGATTTGGCCTCGGTACGGCGCCTCCTTGACCAGGGCGCGCAGCAGCGTACTTTTGCCCGAGCCGTTCAGTCCGATCAACGCCGTGATACGGCCGCGCGCCAACCCGGCGTCCACGCCTTTGAGGATGGCGTTGCCGCCCAAATCGACGTACAGGCCGCGAATCGTTACCAAGTCGGCGTTCATTTGCTCAGCTCGTCGGCCAATTTGTCGATGTTTTCGGTCATCTTTTTCGTGTACCAATCAGGATCTTCTAAGTCCTTCGTCGTGGCCGTCTCTAACGGGTCGATCTCGACAATGTTCACGTCGCCGGCGCCGCGCTTTTTCAACTCGGCTTTAACGTTCTCGGCCGCCCGAATGGGATACTGCGGCTCGATGGCGAGGACGCGGACGTGCTGCTCCTTACATATCTTCAGGATATCGGCGTAACGTGAAGTCGATGGTTCCATGCCTGGCTGCACTTCAATGTACCCAACAACGTCCAGCCCAAAGTCGGCCGCGAAGTAGTTTAGCGACTCGTGAAAGCTGAGAAGTTTCTTGTCTTTCACAGACCCGAACCTCTCTCGGCCGTGGGCTAAAAGATTCTTCAATTCTTTGCTATAGCTCTCCGCATTGTCGTCGTAATCCTTGGCGTGTTCCTTATCGGCCTCTTTCAGCCGGTCTCGAATTGCCTCGACCATTATCGCGGCCCGCGTCGGCCCCAGCCAGACGTGCGGATCGATCTCGCCGTTCGCCATTTTGATACGCTGATTTTCGGGAATTGCCTCGCCGAGCTTAATATACGACAACTTCGGATTGCCACTGTTGATGACGACCTTCTCCAGAAAGGCGCCGTCCAGTTCCAGACCGTTGGCAAACAGGAAATTCGCTCGCCGCAACAGGGTAGCGTCGTGCGCGGTCGGTTCGTAGTGGTGGACGCCGCCTTCTTTGGCCAGGCACACCACGGTCGCATGGTCTCCTGCCACTTTCTTCACGAAGCTGTCGAGCGGCGGAAACGAGACGACGACCTTCAACTTGCCGGCCGGCCAGGGGTTTGCGGCCGGGCTGCATCCTGACAGCATCGCCAGCGCGGCGATAACAAAAAGGGGAACGATCCGTCGTGCGGTTGTCATCGGCAACCTCGGAATGACATACTTTGTAATACCGTCCGTATTGTAGCTGGCATTTTACATGAGTCAAGCGCGGCTAACCGGGCGCCCCCTTGTTCGGTAGAATGACCACGCACTAACGGCGTTTCCTCTATCGGGGGTGCGGTATTATGACGTTCGCCGTCCACACACGGACGCAACCCGGCGTGACAGGCCGCGATGCGACCCTTTACGTCCTTGACGACGGCGCCGGCGGCCGCGCCGAGGTCTGGCCGGCTCTCGGCTTCAACTGCCTTCATTGGGAAGCGGTGCGCGACGGCCGGACGCTCGATCTGCTCTACGCCGACCCCGCCCTGTTCACCGACGGCCGGCCCACGCGCAGCGGCATCCCCATCCTGTTTCCGTTCCCGAACCGTATCCGCGATGGGCGTTTTAGCTGGGACGGCAACGATTACCAGCTGCCGCTCAACGACGGCACGCTCAAAAACGCCATCCACGGCTTCGCCTGCCGTCGGCCGTGGCGCGTCGTTGGCCAAGGCGCGGATGCGTCGTCCGCCTGGATCATCGGCGAGTTCCAGACGGGGCGCGACGCGCCGGAGTGCCTTCCCCTCTGGCCGGCCGACCATCTCATTCGCATTACTTACCGTCTTGGGAAGGGGTCGCTTCGCGTCGAGGCGGAGGTCGTCAATCCGGATCGGCGAACGCTGCCGTTTGGCCTCGGCTATCACCCTTATTACCGGATGCCGTTCGCGCCCGACGCGACGGCGGCCGACTGTCTCGTTCAGGCGCCGGCCCATGAAATGTGGCCGTTGGTCGAATCGCTGCCCACCGGCGACCGGCGACCGCTCGGCCCGGCCCAGAACCTCAATACGCCGCGCCGCTTTGGCGACCTGCAACTTGACGACGTACTGACCGGCCTGTCGTCCAAGCCGGGCGCGGACGGCCTGCGCGACTGCGGCGTCCTGCGCTCAGGCGCCGCGACGCTACGCCTGTTGGCTTCGCCGGCGTTCCGCGAGCTGGTCGTCTTTACGCCGCCGCATCGGCAAGCGTTCTGCATCGAGCCGTACACCTGCACGACCGATGCCGTCAATCTCCAGGCGCGCGGCGTGGACGCCGGCTGGCTGACATTGGCGCCCGGCGAACACTGGACGGCTGTTTTTGAGATGCGAGTGGCGACCCGTTCCGGCTGAATTGTCTGGTTCTTGGGTGTGGCACGGCCGTCTCGGCCGTGTTTC
>DHJA01000197.1:0-5065 GCA_002404095.1 Planctomycetaceae bacterium UBA4732
CGCTTTGCTGCGCTGTAGTGCTAATGCCGGGTGTGTCGCTTACTCGCCGGACGGCAAAGTGTTGGCCTCGGGGGGCGACGGCGGCGCGGTTATGCTTTGGGACGCCGCCACGGGAAAGGAACTGCGCCGGTTGGTCGGGCATCAATATGGAGCGAGGGCGCTTGCCTTCAGTCCGGACGGCGCCGTTCTGGCGTCCGGCAGTTTCGACGCGACCATCCGCCTATGGGACGCCGCGACGGGGAAAGAGTTACGGGTCCTGCGAGGACACAAAGTGGCCGTCTGCGCGCTGGCTTTCTCTCCGGATGGGAAGTCTTTAGCTTCCGGCGGCCAGGACGATACCGTTCGAGTCTGGGATGCGGCCGCCGGGAGCGAGTTGCAACGTTTCGGCAACCAACACCCCGGCTTCGCCTTCGATACCGTTGCTTTCTCGCCCGACGGAAAGACGCTGGCCGCCGCGGGCAGCGAGTACATCGTTCGCTGCTGGGACGTGGCAACGTGGAAGGAATTGAAACGTCCGGAAGAGCGTCAGGATTGCTTTAGAAGCCTTGTTTTTACCCCGGACGGCAAGGTAATTGTCAGCGGCGGGTTCGACAAAACGGTGCGCCTCTGGGCCGCAGCCTCCGGCAAGGAGACGCGACTCGTGAAAGTGCCGGAGCGCGTCTTTTGCCTCACCCTTTCGCCGGATGGCAAGATGATTGCTGTCGGCGGAGGCGAGGGAACGATTACAATTCAAGACCTAGAAACGGGCAAGGAGTTGGTCTACTGGAAAGCGGATCGAGATGGTGTGTCAGGTCTGGCCTTCGCCCCCAACGGCAAAACGCTGGCTTCGGCGTCAGGAAACGCCATTCGCCTGTGGGAGCCGGCTACGGGCAAGCGCCTTAATCCCACCACCGAGTCACCGGATACAGTCTATCGATTGGCATTCTCCTCGGATGGACGGCGGCTGGCGGCGCTGACGGGCGGCTTTATGTACGAATCCCTCCGCCTCTGGGACGCCGTCGCCCATAAGCAACTATGGCGCGTCGCCGATATAGAGGGGCGGCAAGCTTCGCTAGCTTTCGCTCCCGAAGGCAAGACTCTCGCCACGTGCCAGATAGACCCCGCCGCCGTCCGCCTCTGGGACGCCGCCACCGGGGCGCCCGTCGGACGCGGCGAGGCGAAAGGAAGCGGTTTCGGCGGCGTCGCATTCTCCCCGGACGGGAGCCGCCTGGTATCTGGGTCAGACGGAGACTTAATTTTTTGGGATCCTAAGACGATGCGGGAAATCCGACGAATAAAAACCGGCAAGCACTCGACGGGTCAGATCGCGTTCGCGCCGGACGGCGAGACGATCGTATGCGGCGGACAGCGGGAGGTTGTGTCTCTGTGGGACGCTACGACCGGAGCGAAACTCCGGGATATCGGCCTGCCGATCCAGTGGCCGGATTTCTTCGCGGTTTCCTGGGACGGCAGGACCGTTGCCGCTCGCGGCGGGGGAGACGCTCCGGGGACGCCTGATATGAGCGTGCGCCTATGGGAGGCTGCCACCGGCAAAGAGCGCTGCCGACTCCGTGGATCACGGCTTTCCTACGCGGCGGCATTTTCGCCCGACGGGCGGACGGTCGCCACGGCAGGAGCTGACGGAGACGTATTCCTTTGGGAAGCGGCCACGGGCCGGGAACTACGCCGTTTAACGGGACACCTCGGCGGCGTACTTGCTCTGGCCTATTCGCCCGACGGAAAGGTGCTGGTCTCCGGCGGCATAGACGCCACGGTGCTTTTCTGGGACGCCGGAGCGCTCCAACCGGCCCGGCCGCAGCCTGCGGCCGACTTAACAGCGGCGCGGATGAACGAATTATGGGAGACCCTGGCCGCCGAGGACGCGGCGGCGCCCTACCAAGCCATGGCCGAGCTAGCCGATCACCCGGTTCAGGCGGCGGCGTTCTTCAAACAACGGTTTCACGCGGGTGCGAAAATGGACGGCAAGCAAATCGCCAAGTGGATTACCGAACTCGATGACGACGAGTTCGCTTCGCGCGAGAAGGCGATGGAAGAATTGAGAATCCTCGGACGCCAGGCGCAACCGGCCCTGAAAGAGGCGCTTCGAGGCGAGCCGCCGCCGGAGTTGGCGTATCGCGCGCGCCACCTTCTGGAAAAACTGAAAGATAGGACGGCGGCGCCTAACGAGCTGCGCTGGTCGAGGGCCGTCGAGGCGCTGGAACGAAGCGACGCGCCGGAAGCCCGCGAATTTCTCCAGGCGCTCGCCGACGATGCCAGCGATCTGTCGCTGGCGCGGGAAGCGCGGGCGTACTTGGCGCGCTTGCCCGCCCCTTAAGTACGGAGGCAAGCGAGGACGATCAAAGCGGCTAGTGCTCTGTCACTCGTCGTTTGATGGGTAGGACGGTATTGCAAACCGTCTGGACGGATTGGAAATCCGTGCTACACCACCCGTCAATCGAAGGTTGACAGAGCACTAGGTTGTGCCGCTAAAGCAGCCGGTCGAGGTCGGCGGCAATACGTCGGAGTGCGTCAAGGCAGGCGTCCACCGTATCCGCGTGTGCGAACAATGTGAGAATAGGCCAACCGGCTTTAATAGCCGTTCCCGGATGGGGAATGTCGGCAAACGCCGGCGGCTCCGACAAAATCGGCGGTGAACGTAGCACTTCGTTCCAAGGGCCGTCGTCCGGAAACCTCAGATCGCCTCGCGCAAAATAGACGGCCTTGCCGACGCATGGCGCCGAGGCGTCCGAGCACAGCGCCGGCCGCGGCGCGGACGGGACAAAGGCGGCGCGGTGCCAGGCCATCGCGGATAGGCCAAGGGCGTATTCCAGCACTTCGATCGAAGCGGTGTAGCGCGGGTTCACCTCGACGGGCCAGAAGTCGCCGTCGCGGACAATGCCGTCCACGCCGAACAGTCCGCGTAGACCACATTTGCGAGCCAATATAGAGCCGAATCGCTCGAGTACTTGCCGCTGAATGGCGTCCGGCCGGAGCGGGCCGACGCTTCCGCAGTAGTGGAACGGGGCCGTGTGCAGGAAACCCTCGCCGACGAGTTGGCGGGTGACGCCGAGTAAGTGGGAGCGGTTGCCATCGGCGCAGAAGACGGCGGACCGCGACTCGCCTTCGATGAATTCCTGCAGATAGACAAGGGGCGAGGGCCGATCATCAGCGTCAGCAGTGGTCCAGAAATGAATGGGTTCGCCAAGCCCCCAGATCGGCTTGACGAGCCAGCGTCCGGCGGGCGCCCGGCGAAAGAAGTCCTTGACGGTCGGTGCGTGCAGGCTGGCGGCGAGGGCGGCCGCGCGGACAAGGTCGGGGCTGCGCGCCCGCAGTAATACGGGGCAATCGTTGCCCCAGAGCGGGCGCCGGAATGCCATGCGTTCGACGAGATACGGACGGTTCTCGAGGCCGCCGGTGTACATCCAGGGTCCAGGAAGCTCGGCGCCGATCCAGTCGAGAAAGCCTTCGGGATAGGCGCCCGGCAGGCGCATGGCGGGGCAGCGCGCCTGAAGGTCGGCATCGGCGAAGAGGTCGGCGCACCACGGCCGCATACCGGCCCGCAGTGCGGAGAATGCCGCTGCGCGAGTGCTGGCGCCGAAGAGAATCAGATTATTGGCGTCGTCCAAGTCCGCGTCTCCAGGCCGGCATCGGCCGCGCCGACGCCCACCCTCGGCAACTGGAGGGTGAACCGGCTTCCCTTGCCTAGCTGGCTTTCCGCGGTGAGGCGGCCTCCCAAAGCACCGGCCACTCTTTTGGCCACCGCCAGTCCCAACCCGACGCCGCCAATCCCTAATCGATGCGAATGCGGCGAACGATAGAACGCCTCGAAAACATGGGGAAGATCGTCGGGGGCGATGCCGCAACCCTCATCCTCGACCGCAAGAGTTACAAGTCCAGACTCCTCCCCGATAACGATGACGACGGCAGTACCCGCCTCGCTGTACTTGGTCGCGTTGTCCAAAAGGTTGTCCACCAGTTGGCCGAGCAAGGGCGGCTGCGCTTTCACCCAATAGGGACCGACGGAAGCGGCATCCCACTTCAAGTCCGCCGTTCGCACATGGGCCGCCCACGTTTGTAAGTGATCCGCCAGCCATGCCGATAGGTCAATCGTTTCGAGTTGCGTCAACTTGGTCTCGGCGTCGGCGCGGGCGAGAAACAGCAACATCTCCACGATTAGCCGCAGGTGGGCCGCTTGTTTCTGGACCAGCTTCAAGACACGGTCATATTCCTCGACGGGGCGATCGCGCCGAAACAAGACCTCAATTTGACCAAGAATGGCCGTCAACGGCGTTCTCAGTTGATGAGACGCATCGCCGGTGAAGCGTTGTTGCCGCTCGAACGATTCATGAAGCCGGGTCAGCAAGTCGTTGAACGCCCGGCCTAAATCTTCCAACTCGTCGCCGGTCCCCGCGTTCGGAAGGCGTTGCCCAAGATCATCGGCGTGGATCGTCCTCGCGGCGACGGCCATGCGGGTCAAGGGAGTCAACGCACGTCTACACAGCCAGCGCCCCAGCAGCGCGACCGACGACCATAGCACTAGCGAAATCGCCGACAACACTATTGCCAGAGTTTGAAGCGCTTTTTGGACTGGCATTCGAGGCGCTGCGACCACAATATCGAGGATAGGAAATCTCTTCTTCCGTTCTTCGTCGCGCCGCTCGCCGTTTTCGGCTTTCGACTTGGCCTGCAGGCGCCGTCGCATCAATTGCCATGGTTCAGCGTCCCAGCCGGAAGCGGGTTGGCCGGCGTCCACATCTTTCGAGGCGTCCACTCGATTCCCTTGACCGTCCGTCACGACCCATTGTATCTTGTCGTCGCGCTCGGCTCCCACCGCAATCAGGCGTTCGTGAGGCTCCCATTCCAGGCCGTCCTGATCTTCTTCCGCGTCGGAGGCGAGAAGGTTCAGGGTCGATTCCAGGCGGTCCTCCATTTGCCGGTGAAGGTGGGAGTATGCGAGAGAATAAAGGGCCGCGGAGAATCCCGCCAGCACCACCGCCAGAGTGACAAGGAAGAACAGGGATAGCCGCGTTACCAGCGTCATTTTCGGCAAACCTTTACCACAAGCCTCGCACCCCGGACTCACGAG
>DHJA01000197.1:5157-15931 GCA_002404095.1 Planctomycetaceae bacterium UBA4732
CCCGGGGCTTTATCTGGATCGCCCTCCGGACTCAAGCGGCTGACAGGTTCGGTCTTGGAGCCCGGTTTAGGGCGACTGAAATAAAGCCCTGGGCGAACGTACTCGTGAGTCCGGGGTGCGGAGCCGGTTACCAGTCTTCCTCTTGCGCGCCAAAGACGTAACCACGGCCGCGCACCGTGGTAATCAACCGGGCGCCGAAGGCTTCGAGTTTTCGCCGCAACTCCATGATGTGAACTTCCAGCGTGTTCGAGAGGCCGTCGTAACGATCCTCCCATACCTGTTCGTAAATCCGCGTACGGGTCAGCACTTCGCCCGGATGACGCAGAAACAGCACCAGAAGCGCTTGTTCCTTGGCCGTCAGGTCGAGTCGACGTCCGGCGCGCTCCGCGCGTTGGGTCGCAAGGTCCACGCTCAAATCGTCGTAAATCAGCACCAGGCTATGCCGTTTATCATGGCGGCGAGTCAGCGAACGCACCCGCGCCAGCAACTGCTCGAAGGCGAACGGCTTACACAGGTAATCGTCAGCCCCGGCGTCCAGTCCCCTCACTCGGTCGGAAACGGCGTCACGAGCCGTCAGGAACAATACCGGCGTGACGCCGCCCTCTTGCCGGAATCGTCGAAGAAGGATCAACCCGTCCGAACCCGGCAGCCACCAATCCAGCAATACCAGATCCCATGACTCTTTATTCAGCCGGTGTCCGCCGTCGATGCCGTCGGCGGCATATTCAACGACGTAGCCTTCCTCCCGAAGCCCACGGATGATGAAGTCGGCGATCTCGACTTCGTCTTCGATGACCAGAATTCGTATGCCCATGGGAACGACCGATCTCCGAAGACCGCGAGCGGCGAAACAATCCCTCCAGACTGTTTTACCGCTCGCGGCTCGTACCGGAAACCGCACAGTGTATGGCCCAGACCCTACTACTTTTCTTTCTTCTCTTCCTTCGGCTCTTCCTTCTCTTCTTCGATGAACTTACCCGTTACGTCGAACTCCGCTTCGAGTTTCTTCTTGTCGGCCGTCACCAACGCGACTTCGTAGCTGGCCACTTTGTCTTCCTTGCTGACTTCTTCGACCTTCTTGATAGTGGCCTTGGGGTACTTCGCTTCGACTGCTTCCGCCACGACCTTGGGCAAGTCCTTGGCATCGATCACTTTCTCGACCTGGATAATCTTGCCTTCGTGGGTGAGGGCAACTTCGAGAGCTTGCCCCTCGGTCTTGATTTCGACCTCGAACGTCTTCTTGCCGTCCTCGTCCTCTTTCTCGGCGCTGACCATCTCGGCCTTGGGGTATTTCGCCTTGATCGCTTTGACCACGGCCTCTGGCAACTTGTCCAGGGCGACCTTCTCTTCGCCCGCTTGGACCATCGTCCCCATCAGAACAACCGCCGCGGCGACCGCCGCCAACCGACCCATGAACTTCCGCATCGTAGACTCCTGTTCGCCCTTGGAATAGATCATACGACGGCCGGAACGTGACTAGGCAGGTTCCCGCTCGTCGCACTCCGGGGGAATCATAGCAAGCATGAAGGGACGGTGAACCGGAGATAAGTTTTTCCTCATCCAAGGACATTAGGCGCCCGCAAAGGCGGTCGAAGAGGCCGCCCTTGACGGCGACCCGACGGCCTTCTATGGTTTTGGTAGAGGGCGCTTAGCTCAGCTGGCTAGAGCACTAGCTCGACACGCTAGGGGTCACAGGTTCAAATCCTGTAGCGCCCACTCCGATTCGCCCGCTGACAGAATTGTCAGCGGGTTTTTTCGTGTCGTCGTCCGGCTTCATTTCTCCATGCCGCCCGCGGTCGAGGCATCCCATGAACGACATCCCTACACGACCGGCAAAAAGGGGCGTGTGGCTGCTCGCGGTTGGAGTCGCCATGATCGTCGTGGTCGGCGCCGGCTTCCTCTTCTACAAACCGGATCAGGAATCTTCGCGCTCGACGGTTTCTGAAGCCCATGTCCATGAATTCTGCGGCCACTGCCACGCCTTCCCGCCGCCGGAGACGTTCCCGCGCTCCGCCTGGAGACATGAGGTCGAACAGGGCTACGGCTTCTTCGAGCTATACGCCCCGCCGCTGCATCCGCCGCCCATTGAGGCGGTGGTGAAATACTTTCAGGATCGCGCCCCGAGAAAGTTGCCGCCGGCAGAGATCGAACGTGCCACCAACCCCTTGCCGGTGCGCTTCGACCCGATCACCTTTCCGGGACCGCCCGACTTGGATATTCCGATTATTTCCAACGTCAATCTCGTCCATTTGTACGACGACCGCCGGCTGGACGTTTTGGCCACCGACATGGCGCACGGCCTGGTGATGGTCTTGCAACCATACGCCGCCAAGCCCACTTGGAAAGTGCTGGCTAGGCTCAAGGATCCGGACCACCCTGACGAGGAAGGGCACCCGGCGCACACCCAAGTGGTCGATCTCGACGGCGACGGCATCAAGGACATTCTCGTGGCCGACCTGGGGAGCTTTACGCCAACCGACGACCGCGTCGGCCGCGTCGTCTGGCTTCGCGGCGAACGCGACGGAACCTTCACGCCCTTCACCCTCCTCAAAGGCGTGGGCCGCGTGGCCGACGTGGAAGCCGCCGACTTCCGCGGCGTTGGCAAATTGGACCTCGTCGTCGGCGTATTCGGCTTGCAGAAAGAGGGCGAGATACGTTACATGGAAAACCAGTCTCCCGACCGGGACCACCCGAAGTTCGAGTCGCGCATCCTGGACGACCGGCACGGGACCATCCATGTCCCCGTCTGCGACCTGCACGGCGACGGCCGTAAGGACTTCGTCGCCCTCATCAGCCAGGAACACGAAACGGTCGTCGCCTTCCTCAACGATGGGAAAGGCAACTTCCACAAAGAAACCATTTACACCGCGCCGCATCCGGCTTACGGCAGCAGCGGCATTGAGGTCGTGGACCTTAACGGCGACGGTCTACTCGACGTGCTGTATACCAACGGCGATGTTTTGGATAAGCCATATCTCTTGAAGCCGTATCACAGCGTCCAGTGGCTGGAGAATCCCGGCAAAGGCCAATTCCCTTGGGTCCACCATCCGCTCACCCCGATGTATGGCGTCCACCGGGCGGTCGCGGCCGACCTCTGCGGCGACGGCCGAATGGATATCGCGGCCGTTTGTTTTCTTCCCGAGATAGGCTTTGCCAACCGGGCGGAGTTGAAACCGGACGCCTTCATCGTGTTGCAACAGACGGCGCCGGGCCGCTTCGCCCGTCATGCTCTGGAAACTGCCAGCTGCGATCACGTCACTTGCGCCGCCGGCGATATATTCGGGACTGGCCGGATGGACGTGGTAGTTGGAAACTTCGGACCGGGCAAGGATGCGCCGCCGATCACGATCTGAAAAAACATGGGCCGACCAGCCGCGCATCAGACAAGTGGGCGGGAGTAGAAACAAGGCAACCAAGCCGCGGTTCTGAGTTGAGGAAGTTCCAAGCGGGTGTATTTTTGAATTTAAGGCGCCAACGTAGCGATGCGCAGGACCGCGCGCTTAAGGAACGGCAGCGTGAACCGCGAAATAGCGCGGAGCGAATAACTTCCCTTGCCGAGAATGTCCCGCGCGGCAAGGATGCCGCTCTCGACGGCCGGCCCGATCCCCTCCGCTAAATCCACGGTCGCCAACCCGGCCGCGTCGCCAATGAGGTAGGCCGTCCCTTTTTTCGCCTGCTTCCGCCGTCTGCCCATGTAGTAGGAGTAACCCTTGGGTTGCGGCGGCGACTCGGTCAGACACTCCTCCTTACGCAGCAAGGCGAGGAGGTCATCCCACAACCGCGCCCGGTCCCATTTCTCCAACCGCGCGCGCCGACCGCCGAACCCGATGTTGATGGCGTTGGCCTTCGGCACGTACCACGCGTAACCCCACGGCTCGGCAAAGGGAAACCACAGGATGCAAGACGAGTTGCGGATCGGCGCCTCGAACTCCACTTCCTGGGTGACGATCAGGTCTCCCTGGTCTGGCTCAAACAGCGCCTTTTTCACGGGGCAATTGGTCCCGCCGGCCCCGACGAGGAAGCGGCAGCGGTAGGCGTCGTCGATGATGTAGCCGTCGTCGTCCGGCGTGACTTGACGAACCGTATGTGTGACCGTCTCGACGCCGCTGCGTTTAAGCAGCCAGGCGTCGAATTCAACGCGGCGAATTGAGTACTGACTGCTTTTGACCGTTGCCGCGAACCGGCGGCCGCGCCCAAAAATCAGTTTGAACCTTTTGAGTTTAATCAATCCGTGCGGATATTCCGATGGGGTAATCGCGAGGTCTTTGAGGACTTTACGAGTCACCCAGCCCGCACAGAGTTTGAGCCGGGGCATCTCCTTGCGGTCAAGAACGAGGCATTCCCGCCCCTGACGCCGCAATTCCCAGGCGCAGCTGCTGCCTCCCGGCCCGCCGCCTACAATTATCGTTTCGACATATCGCATGGAAGCTCATCCGTCGCTAGGAATTGGCGCTAGGGTTATACACGCGGCTGCGCGTCCACGCAATCTCGTTGTTGGTGGCAGGGGCGAAAACAACTTGAAAGAGTTGCATAAAGCCCGTGGTGAAACCTGCCAGAGAAGCGGCCAGGTACAGGCGCCACGCGCGCACCAACCGCTGATCGAACATCTTTTCCACCTGATCCGCGACCGCCTCGAAACGCCGCAGCCAGTGTTCGAGCGTCTTGGCATAGTGCAAGCGTAGGTTTTCCACGTCGAGGACGGAAAATTCCATCGGCTCGAAGACGTCCATGATCTCGCGGAGACAAGGCATATACGATCCGGGAAAGATCCGCTTTTCCAACCAGGGACTGGTGGGCGCGGCGAAGTTGCGGCCGATGGAATGGATCAGGCCGCGACCTGTCGGCTTCAGACAGCGCTGGATAACCGATCCGAGTTCGCGGTAGTGCGGCGGGCCGACGTGCTCAAGCATTCCGACGGAAACAAAAGCGTCGAAACGGCCGGAAATGTTGCGGTAATCATCTTCGACATAGTGTACGCGGTCGGCCAGCCCTTCGGCCTTCGCTCGTTTCCGTGCGTAAGCGATCTGCTCCTTGGAGATGTTGTACGCCGTCACTGTCACGCCGTAATCTCTAGCCATATGTCGGGCCAGCGACCCCCAACCGCAGCCGGCTTCCACCACGTTCTCGCCCGGACGAAGCCAGAGTTTGCGGCAGACGTGATCCATTTTGGCCGTTTGCGCCACATCCAACCCGGCGTCCGGATTGGGAAAATAGGCGCAGGTATATACCAGTTGGTCGTCAAGCCAAAGGCGATAAAATTCATTTCCGAGGTCGTAATGGTGGTGGATATTACGGCGCGAGCCATTGGCGCTGTTCGCGCTGGGCCGCACCCACCATCCCGCTAGACATCGCCTCAGGAAATCGACGGAAGCCGGGGCCGGTTGCGCCCGATACACTCGTTCGAGAAAGGCGATGAGGTCGCCTTCCACCTCAATACGGCCGTCGCTGTAGGCGTCGCCGAAGGCCAGGTCCGGCTGCAAAAGGAGCCGGAGAAAGGCCGCCCGGTCACGAAAGTGGACGCTCGCAATCGGTTCGCCGGCCGCCGTGGCGAATTCTTCACCATTCCACAGAAGGATGCGGAAGGGCATGTCAATCTGCGGAAACAACCTGTGAAAAAGTCGCTGATAGAAGGCGGACTGCTTGGCATGGACGCGGCCTGCGGGCGCGTCGGCAGTCGGGTCAAGGCTTCTGCCGTTGGCGGCGGCCGGCGAAGCCTGTCGGGTTCTTCCATCCACGGGGAGTGCCTCGGAACTGGGCTACGTATCGGGGGAAAGCCGGAATCTCGATGATTCTATGCGCTTGCCCCGGTGCGGAAAGGCAGAAACCGCAATACGCCATAAACATTTTCTTTCCGTGCCGGTCGGTTGGGTGATGGATGTGATGCTATCATGCGGGAGAAAGCGGAAGTGAAATATCCCCGACAGGGCTCGAACCTGTAACCTTCGGCTTCGGAGGCCGACGCTCTATCCAATTGAGCTACGGGGACGGAAACGGCGGTTTCGCCGTCTCCCGCATTATAACTCCGCCGCGTCCGTCGTCCATCCCCGCGGCGCCGTTGTAGCTTCAACGCCGCACAAGCAGTTTGACGACGCTCTCCCATCGACTATTCTGACCAGACGCCCTCCACCGCTTCATTTATTCCAGACCGGGGCCAGAACCGGTCGTGTATGAGCGGCCTGGAAAGCCCAGGTTATTCGAGCCAATGTCATGACGGAACTCTTTGACCAGATTCAGCAAGCCACTCAGGCAATCCGGTCCAAGTGGTCCGGCCGGCCGCGAGTTGGCATCATCCTCGGTACCGGCCTCGGCGGCCTTGTCGAGGAAATCGAGGCGGAGGCGTCGCTCGCTTACGGCGACGTTCCGCACTTTCCCGTCCCTACGGTTCAGTCCCACGCCGGGCGCCTCGTTTGCGGCAAGCTCGCCGGCCAGAGCGTCGTGGCGATGGAGGGCCGTTTTCACTTTTACGAGGGCTATTCTCTCAAACAGATAACGCTGCCCGTGCGCGTGATGAAGGCGTTGGGCTGCGAAGCGTTAATCGTCAGCAACGCTTGCGGCGGCATGAACCCGCAGTTCGCCAAGGGTGATCTGATGGTCATCGAGGATCACATCAATCTCATGGGCGACAACCCGCTCATCGGCAAAAACGACGACCGACTCGGCGTTCGCTTCCCGGATATGTGCCGTCCTTATGACCGTGAATTAATCGCCAAGGCGCGACGCATTGCGCTGGAGGAAAAGATCGTCTGCCATCAAGGCGTATTCGTGGCCGTGCCGGGGCCGTGCCTGGAGACGCGCGCGGAGTACCGCTATCTCCGCGGCATCGGCGCCGACGTGGTGGGCATGTCTACCGTGCCGGAGGTCATCGTCGGCGTCCACTCGGGGATGCGCAACCTTGGTTTGTCGGTGATTACGGACATTTGTTTGCCGGACGCGCTGGAGCCGGTGAGGCTGGAGGACGTGATCGCGGTGGCCAACGCGGCCGAAAAGAAGCTTCGCGTGTTGGTGCGGCGCGTGGTACAGGAGTTTTAGGAGGCGTAAATGACAGAAAACTCGCCGCCGAAAGCCGACATGCCAACGGCCCTGGTTCTGGTCATCGCGGCGGTATTGCCAAGTATTATGGCGTGGTTATACTTCTTCGTTCTTGCCGGCAGCCACGGCTCTGACCCGTTTCGCCAAGGCGCCTACGGGGCAGGCAAGCTCGTGCAATTTGCGTTTCCTTTGGTGTTCGTCTGGTTTTGGGAACGCGGACGGCCTCGCCCCCGTTGGCCGGGAATGGCCGGCGTCGCGTTGGGTCTGGGCTTCGGGTTGGTCGTCGCCGCAGGCATCTTTGCGTTGTACTTTGGCTGGTTGCGCGATTCATCGGTGCTTGAGGGAACGCCGGTCCTGCTGCACCACATACTCGATAGCTTCGGGGTTGCCGGCGCCTCTAGTTACGTTGCGCTCGCGATCTTCTACGTCACGGCGCACTCGCTTTTCGAGGAGTATTACTATCGCTGGTTCGTTTTCGGCCGTATGCGCGCGTTCCTGCCCTTGTCAGCCGCAATAGGTCTGAGCAGCTTGGTCTTAATGGCCCATCACGTTATTCTTCTGGCCGCCTACCTACCTGGCCAATTCTGGAAGGCGGTTGTCCCTCTGTCATTGTGCGTCGCCATCGGTGCAGGCGTCTGGGCATGGTTGTACGCCCGAACGCAGTCGCTTTATGCGCCGTGGCTGAGCCATGCGATCGTGGACGCCGCGCTGTTCGCGATCGGTTGGGATCTGCTCCGGCGCGGCGGATGACTAATCCTCATCCGCCAACAGGAAGTCGGCCGCGTCCACGCTCGAACCGGGCCGGCGTTTCTTATCGCGGCGCGGACTCTCCAAGCCCGCTTTTTCCAGAAGCGATTGGCCCATGATGTCCACATCGTCTTCCTCCAAGACGCTCTGGCCGGTCGGCATGTCGTAGTCGATGGTGTACTTACGTTTGCCGATGGTCAATTCGTCGTGGGGATGCAGCACTTTCTCCTGGACGCGGGCGCCGTTGACCTTGATCCCATTGGTGCTGTTCAGGTCGCGGACGTACCAATAGCCGTTGCGGAAGTTCAGCTGACAGTGCAGACCGGAAATGTTGGGGAAGCGCATGCAGACGTCGCACGACTCGCGGCGCCCCACGGTCAATTCCTCACGGATGAGTGGGATTGGGTCGCCGCCGCCCAGCGGCGAAAGCTCTCCGTTAACTTTGTTTTGCATGGTTCTTGCCCCGGGTGAGGATTGGCAACCGTATCGCAACCTCCTTCCATTATAAATCGTCAATGCCTTGTGGGAAGAGAAAAAAAGCCGCGGGATGACGGTTTCCATTGCCGTGCGCTCGTGGACGGTCATACCGTCCGATTCATTCGATTATCCCGATTTCGGCGGGCGCGACTTCATCGCAATTCCTTTTCCACTAAACGCCGGGCGTAGGAGGCTCCGAGGATCGTCCCCATCTTCCTACCTCCGGTCGCCAGCCACGTGCGGCTTGCGAGCTTGTGGAACAGCGGCCCTCCCGGTGTGTAGGGGCGATAACCACAATAGCGCTCGATTGGGTTCGTCAGTCCCATCTCAGCCGCCCGGTTCAGAGTCTGCTGGTCATGTTCCTGAGTGTATTCGCGCTCGGCGGCGCCGTCGCTGAAATACGTGGTTCCCGGATCGCGGACGAAAGCGACGGCCTGACGCGAACGCGTGAGCTGGCGCGTCCGGCCCTCTCGTTCGCCTTGAAAGGCAAAGGAAGCGCCGGCTTTTCCGTAAACGCCTATGCCGGCGAGAAATTGCTCGCACCAAACACCGGCGGCAACGTACACCCAACCCTCGTGGCGTCTGCCTCCGGCCTCAATCCAACCGTCGCCAACCGACGTAACCAACTCTCGAATGGGGGACGGCTCCAGAATAAGCCGGGGGGGAACGAATAACAGCGACTCGCGGCTGTCGTCGTCGCGTCTCAGGGAAATCTGGCCCACTCCATACAGCAGATCTAGCACGGGGAGGGCGTAGTGGAAATGTTCGCACAGTTTCTTACCCGCCCATTCCTCCTTGAACAAGCCGGCGGAGGCGGGAGAGGCGGCGCCGGTCATGGCCGCATCGAAAACCAACGCTTCAATGCCGTTGCGACGAGCGTAAGCGGCGGCCTGGGAGCCGAATAGACCCCCGCCGACGATCAGCAGGGTGGGCATCAATTGCTCACTTTTGACGATGTGCATGGCATGAGGTGAATTGTAACCGTTTAGCCGCGACCCGAAGGGGAGCGCTCTATCAGAGCGCTCCCCTTCGGGTCGCGGCTAAACGCAATCTTTTCAGCGGCCCCAGTAGTTCGGCGTCGCCCCGCCGTAACCTGCGGGCTGGAAGTTGCCGGCCGCCGGCGCGCCGTAAGCCGCGCCGTTCTGCGGCGGCAGCCCCATCGGCGACGGCCAGTACGGATAACCCGTCGGTGCCGGCGTCTGGAAGTGGGCTTCTAACGGCCAGTACAAGTACCACGGCCCCAGTTGGCCAACGGAGTAATCGCCGGGGCCGGTCACTTTGAAATGGAAATCGACGCGGGCGTCCACGCGCTGCGGGAACCAGCAGCCGCAACCGTCGGCGCGGGCGGAGACGGCGAACAGCGGCAGCGCCAGCAGCGCGGCGAAGTACAGTTTTTTCATGGGGTAGCCTCTGGCGGGATGGATTAAGCGGATGGCTTGCGCCGGCACTCCGACGCGAGGGGAACGCTTTAACATTCCCTCAAATATACCGCTCGTCCAATCGAAAGAGCTTGGGCCGGCTTCTTCACCGCCGATGTGGCCGCGCCGGCCGGTGAATCCCCTCTAGCCGTGTTTGCCGTCAAAGAAACGACGCCCCCGGCGTAAGAAACGCCGAGGGCGCCTGGCGGAACGAGTCGGGTAAGGACCGCCGTCCCCTGTCGATCAGGCAGGCAATCCTCCCCCGGCCGCATTTCCGCGCTTAACGGCCATACCAGTAGCTCGGGGCTTGGTAGTAGCCGTAGTTGTACCCGTAGCCGTACCCGGAACCATAGGACGGATAAGAAAAGCCGGCCGGATAGGAATAGCCGGCGTTCTGAACGCCCGTCGCGGCCGCGGGGGCGGCAACCGGAGTCGCCTGGGGAACCGCATACGGGGCGGCATACGGAGCGGCGGCGCCGTAATAGCCGCCGTAGCCGCAGCCCGAATAGGCGCTGACGTCGGGGCTATAGCCGTAGCCGCCGCCGCAGCACGGCGAACAGCACGGCTGGCGGTTCCAGCTGCCGCTAATGCTAAAACCGATGCTCAGGTTGAATTCGCCGCTGCTGCCGCAGCCCCAGGCCGAAGCCTTTTGTTGCGAGAGGGCCGTCAGGGACAGGGCCGCCGCCAACATCCCCGCGATCGCCAATTTCTTCATGGGTCATACCTCGTTCCGCTCTTACCGAGTCGGGCCGTCTCTCCGCGAGAACGGCGGCCGCCCGGATGAGAAAGCATTACCGCCGATAAGCTGTGCCGCCAGGGAAAAGTAAGCAGGTGGAAACGGTGATTCCGGCCTTTCGACCTATTCCATGGCAACCGTGACGCGATAGGAGAATCCCGCGCTTTCGCATCAAGTCGCAACGAGGTCGTTTTCGGCCGACCCGGACGCTCCGGCGCAATCGCTCTCGGAATGAAGAGAAAGAGCGGCCGGCGCGAAGATTCCACTAGACGGAGCATGGCGCGGCCGTTCTCTTCCGCAGGGTTTGCCGGATAAGTGTAGGGCGCCCGCTCCGCGGGCGCCTTGATGGTGGGGCGCCCGCTCCGCG
>DHJA01000197.1:16106-37816 GCA_002404095.1 Planctomycetaceae bacterium UBA4732
CGCGGAGCGGGCGCCCCACCTTGGAAAGGCGCTTGCACCGCGGCGCGCCCTGTCATACACTGCACTTCATTGAATCACCCACCGCCCGGCTGTCCGCCGACTGCACACTGTTTTCACCCCACAAGGAGAGACTCCATGAGTAGACGCACTAATCGCCGCCAATTCATCCAAGAATCCGCCATCGCCGGCCTCGGCTTCTGGGCGGCTGGCGGCGTCGCCCTCGCGCGCGAGGGCAAAGCCGCCAACGACAAAGTCAACATCGCCTGCGTCGGCGTCAGCGGGAAAGGCTCCAGCGACGTTGACGGCGCTTCCAAGCACGGCCATATCGTCGCCCTCTGCGACGTGGACAGCGATTTCCTTAACGGCAAGGCGAAGCAATTCCCCGAAGCGCAGAAGTTCGCCGACTACCGCGAAATGCTCGACAAGCTCGGCGACAAGATCGACGCCGTAACGGTCAGCACCCCCGACCACACGCACGCGCCGGCCAGCCTCATGGCCATGAGATTAGGCAAGGGCGTCTACTGTCAGAAGCCGCTGACGCACACGGTCGCCGAAGCCCGTGAGATGCGTGATACGGCGGCCATGATGAAGGTCGCTACGCAGATGGGCAACCAAGGCTCGGCCGAGAACGGTCTGCGCGAAGCGGTCGAAATGGTCCAAGCCGGCGTCATCGGGCCGGTCAAAGAGGTCCACGTCTGGACCAACCGGCCCGTCTGGCCGCAGGCGCCGCAGTACACGGCGCGGCCGCCGGCCGTGGACGTACCCGCATACCTGAACTGGAAGCTCTGGCTCGGAGTGGCCCCGGAACGGCCCTACGCGCATGGACCGGTCAATCCCAAGAATCCGAAACGGGGCGTCTACCACGATTTCAACTGGCGCGGCTGGCTGGACTTCGGCACCGGCGCCATCGGCGACATGGCCTGTCACACGGCCAACATGGCATATCGCGCGCTCAAGCTGGGTCTGCCGACGAGCGTCGTGGCGGAGGCCGGCGACGTAAACCAGGAGACGTACCCCTCCTGGGCCAGAATCGTCTTCCAATTCCCGGAACGAGGCGGCGACCTTCCACCGGTCAAGTTCACCTGGTACGAGGGGCACAACAAAGGCGAGAAGGTATTGCCGTCGGAGGATCTGGTAAAGATCATGAAGGCAACCAAGGAAGGCCTGAAGGACAGCGGCTCGCTGATGATCGGCGAGAAGGGCATGTTGTATTCGCCGGACGATTACGGCGCCCACTACGTGTTGCTGCCCAGCGACAAGTTCACCGATTACAAGAAGCCGGAACCGACGCTGCCGCGAAACGGCGGCGGCGACGACGGCATGAAAAAGGAGTGGGTGGCGGCCATCCGCGGCGGCCCGGCGGCGTACTCCAACTTCGACATTGCCAGCCATCTCACCGAGTCGATGCTACTCGGCGACGTGGCCATCCGCTTGACGGGCAAGCAGTTGGAGTACGACGGCAAGATCGGCAAGATCACCAATAATGCCGACGCCGACAAGTTCATTAAGACCGAATACCGCACCGGCTGGTAATCGGCGAGTTGTTTAGCCGCGACCCGAAGGGGAGCGCGTAACCAACGCGCTCCCCTTCGGGTCGCGGCTAAACGACCGCTCGTCATTTCGCCATTTTCAACTCAAATTTGTGCATCTTCGGCTGGGCCAGCTTGTAAATCGTGGCCTGGCGCGCGTCAATCTCGTCCATGCGCCTTTTCAAGTCGTCCCTTTTCGCCTCCTCGCCGACGGCCGCCGCCTTCCTCACCACGTCGTTGAAACGGTTATGAACCAAAACGTTCTTTTCGTTGATCGCCTTGAAAACCGCCTCGCTTTGTTCAAACAGGGGGCCGGAATCGAGGTTGCCGAGGTTCACGCCCGCGGCCAGGTCCGAGGCCGCGTAGGTTTTGACTTTCTTGCCATCAATGCTCAGGGCGTATTTGCCTTCCTTAAGCCCGGACACCTTCAGGCCGTAATAGTTGAGATTTTTGAGACGATCGACGTAGGGCAGCATGTCGCCCCAGTCCTTGGCCACCGGCAGCGGCAACGCCTCGTCGGTGCGCTCAAAGGAGACGCCCTCGGCGCCGCCCGCGACCTTATCGGCCTTGCAGCGCGTGGCCTTACCGGCCTTATGGTCCGCCGCGTCAATTTCCAAGTCGCTGACCACAGCCGGCGCCTTCAGTCCGACTAGAATCGTGCGAGCCATCAACAGGGCGCCGCCCCCGCCGGTGTGAACGCCGTCGGGGAAGGCTTTCACCGCGGTGTCAGCCGCCAGCTTTTCGATTAGAGTTTTCGCCAGGGCGTTCTCGGGCGCAATCTTCTCAAGGGCGCCCTTCACGGCGTCGTTGTCGGGCCCGATTTTTTCCTCAAACGCGCGCGTCACAGCGTACTGGTCCACGAACGCATCCATGTATTTATCCGCCAGTTCCTTTAGCGGAGCGTAGAACTCCTTCTGTGTCTCCAGATAGGTCTTCAGGCCGGGATTGTTGCGTACCTCGACGGCATTGGGCGATATCAGCGCGACTCGCACGCCAGCTTCCTTGGCGGCCTTGAGCATGGTCTCGGTTTTTTCAAGGAAGGCTTTGGCCCTTTTCTTGTCAAAGGCGCCGTAACCGCCGTCGTTCATGCCAAAGTCGATGGTAACGGCCGTCGGCTTCTCCGCCAGGACGTGCGTGGCGAAGCGGCTCGCGCCGCCGGTGGCGGTGTCGCCGCTGATGCCGGCGTTGATGAAAGTCAGGTTCCATTCGGGGAAGCGCGTTGTTAGATATAGCTCGATGTCGGTCGAATACTGGTACTGCTCGGTGATACTGTCGCCGAGGAAGACGATACGGTCGCCTTTTTTGAAGAAGAAGTCGGTCGAGTCGGCGGCAGTCAGCGGCGCCGCGGCGACGAAGACCGCAAGCAGCGTCAATCGGGTAGGGAAACGTTTCACGGATGTTGCTCCTTGGTTGTGTGGGCAGGCTGTTCATGTATGCCGGCCGGTCGCGCGGGGCAACCACTTTCTATTTTGTTGACGCTGCGAAAAACGACGCAAGCCGCTTGCGAATGCAAGAGTCTAGTCGTATCTTCATCGGCATCGCCCTTCCTCCTTTGTTTTTCAGGAGCCCCGGTCATGGCGTCCGATACCTTCTCCTGCCCGGAGTGCAGTGCCACGCTGCGGTATTCGCCGAATCTGCAATCCGGCGCCGAGGTGCAATGCCCCAAATGTCGGGCTCAGTTTCCCGTTCCCGATCCAGAGACGTCTCAGGCGCCGCCGCGTTCCCGGCCGACGGAGGACGTTACCGACGCACCCGGCCCGCGCCGCCCGCGCTTTTCGGAGGCGAACGACGAGGGCGTCTCGCGCACCCGACGGCCCGCTGATTACGATCGTGGCGCGGACGATTACGAAGACGAGGATGACGTGGATCGGCCGCCGCCCGGCGAATACTCCATCGATATCAACCGTTGGTTTACGTTGGCCGGAAACCACTACAGTTCGTTTTTCGGCCCTGCCATCGGCTTCATCGTTGTGGCTTACCTTGTGACTCTCATTCCCTCCATGATTATTAGCGGGGGAGGACAACTCCTGGCGTTTCAGCTGGTCCCCAACGATCCGATCCAGAGGCTTATCATCACCCAAGTCTTCACCCAACTGCTTATGCTGGTGGTTTCGGTCGTCCTACTTTTCCCACTCTGGAATGGAATGACGGCGGTCTGTCTCGCCCAACTGAAAGGTCGGCCTTGGACCTTCGGCGATTTCTTCTCTGGATTCCGGCACTGGGGCGCCTTTGCTGGCGTCGGGTTGACGTCGCAGATTCTCAGCCTTGTCTTTTACATCCCAGGTTTTGTGTTCATGCTTGTCGCCTTGCAAAACCAAAACATGCAATTGGTCATGGTCGGCGGAGCCTTTTTGGTATTCGGCTGGGCGGTCCTAATTTTCCTCTCTATCCGGCTATTGATTTTCGCACCGGCCCTTATCTTTGACCGCAATCTGGGCGCGATGGGCGCGATGAAGGCAAGCTGGGAATTGACCCGCGGGCACTTCTGGGGACTCCTCGGCGTCTGCATTCTCCTGTTTTTTATCAGCTTGGGCGGAGTGTTTGCTTGCCTCATCGGCGTGCTGTTTGCCGTTCCTTACGTCATGCTGGTCCTGAACGCCGGGTACCTATTGATTGCCGGCCGGCGCGAACCGCTGGATAGGCCTTACATCAGCAACGATTAATGTTCCGCCCGGCCCCGTTCTCTTGACGACGGAAGGCACATAAAATGCGAGAGGCGGCGTCCCCACGGACGCCGCCCCGCTTCGTCGCTTGTTCCTTTCCTCGCCGCAAGGAGGCTTTCATGTCCATCGCTGCTCCCGCCGTCGCCGCCGACCTCAACGGCCATCCGCATTCGCCCGTCCCCGTCTACGAAAACTCGCCGACGTATCGCATGGCCGTCCGTCAACTGGAATCCGTCGCCGAAGTCATCGACATCGACAAAGGCATCCTCAGCCGCATGGCTTTGCCCAAACGAGCCTTGGTCGTGAGCGTGCCGGTCAAGATGGACGACGGCCATACCGAGGTGTTCACCGGCTACCGCGTCCAGCACAGCCTTACCAGCGGCCCGTCCAAGGGCGGTTTGCGTTACCATCCGTCCGTGGACCTCGGCGAGGTGGCGGCGTTGGCAATGTGGATGTCGTGGAAGTGCGGCATCATGAATCTGCCGTTCGGCGGCGCCAAGGGCGGCATCGCCTGCGACCCCGCCGCCCTGTCGCGCGACGAAAACGAACACTTAACGCGCCGCTTCACCGAAGAGGTGTTGTGCGTCATCGGCCCGCGCATGGACGTGATGGCGCCGGATCTGGGCACCGACGAACAGACGATGGCCTGGATCATGGACACCTACAGCATGAAAATCGGTTACGCCTGCCCCGAGGTGGTGACCGGCAAGCCCGTGGAGCTGGGCGGCTGCGTGGGCCGGCGCGAGGCCACGGGTCGCGGCGTCACCTACTGCATCCTCGAAGCGATGAAAGAGCTGAGACTGCGCCCCGAGGAATCGACTGCCGTGGTCCAGGGCTACGGCAACGTCGGCGCGGTGACGTGCCAGGAGCTATATCAGCGCGGCGTGCGCGTCGTCGCCGTCGGCGACCGTTATGGGGCCGTCCGCAACACGAAAGGCATCGATGTACCGGCTCTCGCCGCCCATTGCACCGCCGGGAAGCTGCTGCGCGATTTCGCCGGCGCGGAGCAAATCGACGCCGCCGAACTGCTGACGACGCCGTGTACCGTCTTGGTCCCCGCCGCGCTGGAGCGCGTCATCACCGCGGCCAACGCCGGCCGTTTGCGTTGTCGCATTCTGGCCGAAGGCGCCAACGGCCCGACCACGCCGGACGCGGACGCCGTGCTAGAGGAAAGCGACATCTTCCATATCCCGGACGTGCTTTGCAACGCCGGCGGCGTCACCGTGTCCTACTTCGAGTGGGTGCAGGACATTCAACAGTTCCTGTGGAGCGAGGAACAGGTCAACCAGAAACTCCAGGAGTTGATGCTCAAGGCGTTTCATCAGGTGTTGCAGCTGTCGCAAAGCCGCAAATTGACGATGCGCGTGGCCGCTTTGAGCCTCGGCGTTCAAAAGATCGCGCTGGAGAAACAGAAACGCGGCCTCTTTCCCTGAGCGATTAGCGTTATTTCGGAGCGTCAAAGGTGCCATATTCACCAGCTGACGCTCTTTTCCACTTCGCTTGACGCCGGCCTCAAACTCCCCTCGCTCGGCTTTATTTTCTCAAGAACAAGTCGTCCGGCCTCAAGGTTTCGCCTCTGGAGGACGATAAGTTGAATTATTTCCGGTAAAGTGCCGGTTTTTCGCGGAATACGTCTTGGCCTCAAGCGCGCGTAACTCTACACTTGCACAAGTTGGGCGTCGCTGAATGCGACTCGCGGAGCGAGTCGCCCACTCTAAGCGGCGATTCATGGTGGGCGACTCGCTCCGCGAGTCGCATGGAATAGGGCCGACGAACGCCTCGAAAAAAGGAATTGCCGTGGACGGCCCTTGTAAATTACCAATGTCGCGGTAGCATCCGCGATAAGCGCTGTGCCGAGATGTTTGTAGGTCGTCCGAACGAGGACGGCCGGGCGTCGCGGACATGCCATCTCTGATTGATGGAGGCTTTTTAGGCGATGAGTGAAGTTGAAGAGCGCACCGGGTTGGCGCCTCGGAATCTCCACCACACAATTGGCGGGGTCGAAGACGAAGAGCCTCCCGGGAAGCCCAGGCGCCACCCGCTCTGGCGCGACGTCCCCGACCACCAGTGGGACGACTGGCGATGGCAGTCACAAAACGCCATCCGCTCCGTCCGACAACTGCGCGGCCTACTCTCCTTCACCCCGGAGGAGCTGGAAGCCATCGGCTCTCTCGAGACCGAGTACAAGACGGCCATCCCGCCGTACTACTTCTCCCTGATCCACCCCGACGATCCCAACGACCCAATCCGCCTTCAGTCCGTTCCCTCTCCTTTGGAGCAGGCGAACCCGTCGGGGTATGAACTGGAAGACCCGCTGGAAGAGGACAAAGACTCACCCGTCCCCGGCCTGACGCACCGCTACCCGGACAGAGCGCTGCTCGTCACGACCCACGTTTGCACCATGTATTGCCGCTTCTGTACGCGGAAGCGGGCCACGATGGTGCGCGGCGGCTGGGACTCCGTCAGCCGCAACGATGAGCGCATGATCGAATACGTCCAGGACCATCCCGAAATCCGCGACGTCATCGTGTCGGGCGGCGACCCGCTGACGCTGCCGACCGGCAAGCTGCGCTTCTTTCTCGACAACCTCACCGCCATTCCCCATGTCGATGTGATCCGCATCGGCACGCGCGTGCCGGTGACGTTGCCGCAAAAACTGTTCGACCAAAGTCTCGTGGACCTGCTGGCCTCGTCCGGCAAGGTGTGGATTCAAACCCACTTCAACCACCCAAGCGAGATCACGCCGGAAGCCGCGCGGGTCTGCATGGCCCTGCTCAAAGGCGGAATGCCGGTCAACAATCACACGGTTTTGATGAAGGGCGTCAACGACGACCTGGAAACGATGCGCCGGCTGATGCGCGGTTTGCTGCGCATCAAGGTCCGGCCATACTACCTGTTCCACTGCGATCCCGTCATCGGCGCCGGCCACTTTCGCACGTCGGTCTGGAAGGGTTTGGAGATCATGGAGGGTCTGCGCGGTCACATGTCGGGCCTGGGCATTCCGACTTATGTGGTGGACAGTCCGCACGGCGGGGGCAAGATCCCGCTGATGCCGAATTACCTTGTATCTGCTTCCGACGACGCCGTCGTGTTGCGCAACTTCGAGGGCATGTTGGTCCGCTACCAGGCGGAGGACAAGGCGCAGACGGTCCAGCAAACCAGAACGCGCGGCGTGAGTTCACTGTTGCAGGGGACGAAATCGGCCTTGATCCCGGAGAACAGCGAACGCATGGCCCGCCGTCAGCTCCATGTGCTGACGTCGCGGGCGGCGGAGGAGGATGGCACACACGGTCACAACGGTCATAGCGGTTGCAACGGCAACGGCCATGCTCCCGTGGAGGATTTGCTGCCGCTCGGCGTCCTGACGAATGGATGCGGGCGGTGAGTCGCTGGGTTGGTTGGAGCCGCGCACGCAGTAAGCGGGGTAAGACCGCTTACTGCGTGCGCGGCTCATTGGAATGAGATCGCGAATGAGAGTCGGCATTACCTACGATTTGAAGAGCGATGTACCGGCGCCCGCTGGCGCGCCGGACGACTATCAGGAAGAGTACGACAGTCCCGTCACCGTTGAAGCGGTGGCCACGGTGCTTCGCGGCCTGGGACATGAGGTGACGAAGCTCGGCGACGGAAGGCCGTTGCTACAACGTCTTCTGACCGACCCGCCCGATTTTGTATTCAACTTCGCCGAAGGCCAAGGAATCGGCCGATCGCGCGAGGCGCGGGTTCCCGCCGTATTGGAGATGCTTGGCATCCCGTATACCGGCTCCGACCCGCTGACCCTCGCCGTGACCCTCGACAAAGACTGCGCCAAGCGGCTCGTCGAAGCGGTAGGGGTGAAGGCGCCGCGGTCGGCACTTTGGCAACCGCGCGAAGACCTTCACGACCTGGAAAGCCGCTCCTATTTGCCTTATACCGCCATCGTGAAGCCCGCCTGGGAGGGATCGAGCAAAGGCATCCGCGGTCGCTGCGTCGTGGACACTATCGAAGAATGTATCGCCGCAATCGAGCGGCTGCGCAAAGAACACGATCAGCCGATATTGGTTGAAGAATATATTGAAGGCGACGAGCTAACGGTCGGCGTGATCGGCAACGACCCGCCGCGCGTCATCGGCGTCATGCGCGTTCTGCCGCAACAGCCTACGGCGCGCTTCGTTTACAGTCTTGAGGTCAAGCGCGACTGGCAGCGCCAAGTCACCTACGAATGCCCCGCTCGGCTGCCTCCCGGCCGGCTGAAAGCCGTCGAGGATGCCGCTTTAAGGGCGTACAAAGCGCTGGGTTGTCGCGACGTGGCGCGCGTCGATTTTCGCCTCCGCGACGGCATTCCCTACTTTCTAGAGGTCAATCCTCTGCCTGGGTTGAACCCGGAATCAGGCGATCTGGTGATTCTGTCCCAGTTGGCTGGGTTGACCTACGATCAGTTGATCGGCGGCATTTTCCAGGCGGCGTTGGACCGCCATGCTGGTATTGCACCAACCGCTACCGTGACTACAGGGACGGCGAACCTTTTATGATCGACGAACTCTTCGATAGTGATTCCGCGCAAGCCACGCGCGTCGTCGTCCTGTTCAACGAACCCGTTTTGGCCTTGGATCATCCCGACGCGGATTCGGAACACGAGATCCATTACATCGTCGATGCGGTCGCCGAAACGCTTACCAAAGCCGGCTACGACGTGCAACGTCTCGGCGTCGGCCGCGACCCCCATACGCTGATCGCGGGGCTAACCCGACTGCGCCCCGACGTAGTGTTCAATCTCTTCGAGGGCTTGGCCGACTTCGGCAGCACCGAGGCTCACGTCGCGGGCGTGTTGGAGTGGATCGGCGTACCGTTCACCGGCTCGCCTCATCAGACGTTGTGCCTGGGCCGCAGTAAACACCTCACTAAGACCCTTCTCCAAGGCGCCGGCCTGCCTACCCCTGGGTTTTTCGTCGTTGAAGAACTGCCGGCACCGGCGTGTCCGTTGGAATGGCCGGTCATCGTCAAGCCGGCCCTACAGGACTCCAGCGTCGGCCTCGATCAGGGGAGCGTCGTCACCACACAGCCCGACCTCAACGAGCGCATCGCTTATCTTCTCAACGCCTACGGGCCGCCAGTGATTGTTGAGCAATTCATTCGCGGCCGCGAGATCAACATGGCCGTGATCGAGGCGCCCGAGTTGCGCGTATTGGCGCCGTCGGAGATTCTGTTCGTCGACGCCGACCCAGGCTACTGGCCGATCGTCACCTACGATGGCAAGTGGAAACCGGGGTCGCGCGACTATGAGGCGACGCCGCCGCTCTATCCGGCTACGGTAACGCCGCGTTTATGTGAGAAACTGACGGACTTGGCCGGGCGAGCTTTCCGCCTGCTCGGCTGTCGCGATTACGCCCGCGTCGATTTTCGCGTCCGCGCGGGCAAGCCGTACATTCTCGAAGTCAACCCAAATCCTGACTTCAGCCCAATGGCCGGCCTGGCGGGCGGTCTGACCTCTTCCGGCCTGACCCATGACGGATTTACGGTGCAGATTGTGGAGGCGGCGCTGGCGCGTGGGCGTAAGGCCGGCCTCGGAGTTGCATTGTCGAGTCGTCCCGCCGTTGGTTGAGCCTTTCAGCCTCAGTTCCAAAAGCTCCTATCCCCTAGCGCCCCCCTGTCGATTTTGGGGGCAGGGGCGGGTTTTCCACGCCCTTGGCGTCGCAGGGCGGGGAAAACTCCGCCCCTACGGCGCTCGCCTTCAAAATCGGGAAGGACACCCCTATCCCCCGTACTCGGGGAGACGATGGATCTTATAAGTCTTGTGAATTTTAATAGCTGAATTTCCCAACCCGCACCTTGCCGCGAAACACCCAATAAATCGTCGCCGTGTACGTCAGCACGAACGGCATTCCCAGCAAGGCCACGCCCGCCATGATCCACAACGTCGTCTCCGACGACGCCGCCCGCGCCACCGTCAGATTGTCCGCCGGGTCCACCGTCGAGACGATCATGTTCGGAAACAAGGTCATGCCGAACAGAAACGTAAACGCAGCGATCGTCGCGGACGACGACAGGAAAGCATAAAACGGCTTATTTACGGAGATGGCGCGTGGGATGTTGGCGATGGCTAGCACGTTCAACGCCACCACGATCCACATCCACGGATAATCGCGAAACTTCTCTATCGACCGTGGGTTGTACGTCATGGTGAAGATCGTCGAGACGATATACATCACAAGAAAGATCCCGAACGTCATCCATATCCAGCCGTGGATGCGTTTTTGTAATTCGCCGTCGGTTTTGAGGTAAAGATAGATCGAGCCGTGCATGGCGAAGGTCGCCACCGCGAACAGACCCACGACCGCCGGATACGGACCAAACAGATCGCGAAAATCCGGCGAGCGTATGAAATCACCGTCGGCGCCCAACGGCAGGCCGTGGATGCAGTTGCCCACTACCGCGCCGAATAGGAACGTCGCCAGCGTGCTGGCCGCGAAAAACGCCACATCCCAGAAGGTGCGCCACAACGGCCATTCCTGCTTGCTGCGAAACTCCATCGACACGCCGCGGAAGATCAAGGCCGCCAGAACCATCATAAACGGAGTGTAAAAGCCGGAGAAAGCGGCGGCGTAGGCGCGCGGAAACGCCGCGAAAATGGCACCGCCGAATACGACGAGCCATACCTCGTTGCCGTCCCACAGCGGGCCGATGGAGTTCGTCAATACGCGCCGCTCCGCGTCCTTGCGAACAAACAAGTGGAGAATGCCGACGCCCAGGTCGAAGCCGTCCAAAATGGCGTAGCCGGCCATGAGGACGCCGAGTAAAGCGAACCAGAATATCTGAATAGGAAGCGACGGCGCCATTAGGTTCACTCCTTCGGCGGAACGGACTCTTCCACGGTCTTGCCCGGTGTGTCGCGGTGCGGCTCGGTTAGCGAATAGCCGGACGGATTCACACGTCGGGCGGCCGTCTCCACGAGATCGCTGGCGGTCGTGGAGGGGGGCGGCGTCGCGGCCGTTTCTTCCGGGCCGTGATGAATCTTATCGTTGAGAACGTATACCCAGACGGCAAACAGCAGAACGTAGATCACGCTAAACATCACGATGGAGCCGAACACCTGATCCGACCCGACGACCTTGCGGCTGGATAAGCCGTCGGCCGTCTTTAAGAAGGCGTCTCCGGCGTTCATTTCCAGGTGCGGGTGCGGCGAGCCGTCCGCCGGCCAAGTCACTTTCGGATAGACGATGAACGGCTGCCGTCCGGCCTCGGCGGACACCCAACCGGCTTGGTTGGCGAGATACGGCCCGACGACGGCGACCACGAAAACCGCCATCAGCCAGCGCTGCTCGAACAGGGTGCCGCGCCAGAGGAAGAACAAAGCCAACAACGTCAGGCCGATGAAGGACGCACCGAGGGCGATCATGAGATGATACGTCTGGAAGACGAGCGGTACGTTCGGCCATTGGTCCCTTGGGAACTCTTCTAAACCGGGAATGTCCGCTTTGAAGTCTTCGTGGACCAGGAAGCTCAAGCCGCCGGGGACCGCGATGGCGTAATCAACGCGCTCTGCAGTGGAGTCGGGCGCGCCAAACAGGGTCAGGTCGGCGGGGCCGGTTTTGTAATGGCCTTCGAGGGCGGCGAGCTTGGCCGGCTGCGTGTGCGCGACGGTTTTGGCCTGGAAGTGGCCGGACGCTCCAACAGCGAGGCTCGAAATCGCTCCAAAGATAAGGGCGATGGTAAAAGACTTTTTAGCGAAGTCGAGGTGCTTTCGCCGTAGGACGTAATACGCCGAAATGCTCATAACGAAAAAGGCACCAAGGATGAAAGCGCCGAGCAGGACGTGGACCAGCCGGTTCATGCTCGACGGGTTAAAGATGACGGCCCAGATGTCAACGATCTCGGCGCACACGGCCCCGTCGCGCGTGACGAGATGGAAGCCGGCCGGCGTCTGCTGCCACGAGTTGGCGATAATGATCCAGACGGCGGAGAATATGGAGCCGAACGACACCATCAGCGTGGCGAAAAAGTGCATGCCCTTGGAAACGTGGTCCCAGCCGAAGACGAGCACCGCCAGGAAGCCAGATTCCAGGAAGAACGCGAAAATACCTTCCGCCGCCAATACCGATCCGAAAATGTCGCCGACGTAGCGGGCGTAGTTGGCCCAATTGGTGCCGAACTCGAACTCCATAACGATTCCGGTGGCGACGCCCATGGCGAAGTTGACGGCGAAGATCTTGGTCCAGAACTTCGTCATGGCGTGGTAGCGGTCGTCGCCGGTGCGTAGGTACATCCCCTCCATGAGGACCATCAACACGCCCAGGCCGATCGACAACGGCGGGAACAGATAGTGGAACATGATTGTCAGCGCGAACTGCACGCGCGACAGCGTTAGCACGTCCATCGAGACTGGTCCCTTTCGGCAGGTGAAACCGGCGGCGTCGGGATCGTCTTATGGATTCAGGCGGCGCACGCCCTCTTAACGAAAGATGAACCGCAGAGCTTGATGAATCGCAACGAATAAGCTACAAATCTAATCGCTGTTGGAGAAATACGAGGACCACCGCTTCTTCGTCGCGCAAGCCGTTCGGCGCCGCCGCGTGTTTCTTCCGCATGGGCTTGCTGAACGCCTCCGCCAACGATCCATCAAGGTACGCTTCGACCACGGCGGGATGAATGTAACATTTTCGGCAGACCGCGACGGTGTTGCCGAGCCGGCGGGCCGTCGCTTCCACGGCCGCGACCACATTCCGCTTTCGCTGCGCCTCGGCTTCACACGCCTCGTAACTCCGCAGCACTTCGGCGGCCAGCACGGTACCGGCCCAGGTGCGGAAGTCCTTGGCCGTGAACTCATGGCCGGCGATCTCATGAAGGTAGGCGTTGACGGCAGCGGAGTCGATGAGGTGGGTCGCGCCCTCCTCATCCACGAACTGAAACAGCTCATGGCCAGGAAGATCATGGCAACGGCGGATGATCGCCACAAGTCGGCGGTCGTGTACGTCAATGTCATGATGAACGCCGCTTTTGCCGCGAAATGTAAAGTGCGCCGTGTCGCCGGTGATCTGTACATGCTTATCGAGAAGCGTCGTCAGGCCGAAGGAGTGGTTCGTCCGGGCATATTCCTCATTGCCGATGCGAATTAGCGTTGTTTCTAGAAGTCGGACTACGGCCGCCAACACTTTAGCGCGCCGCAAACCCGGTAATGTCAGGTCCGCGTCGATCCTGGCGCGTAAGATGGGCAAGGCGCGTGCAAAGTCGATGATGCGATGGTATTTGGTTTCATCGCGGACGGCGCGCCAGCGGGCATGATAACGGTACTGCTTGCGACCGCGAGCATCGCGGCCGGTGGCCTGCAAGTGGCCGTTGTCGTGGACACAAATCCATACGTCGATCCATGCCGGCGGAATGACGAGAGCGCGGATGCGCGCTATGGTTTCCGCATCGCGGACGGGCCGGCCGTCTGGATTAAGATAACGAAAGGCTTTGCCGCGGCGAACGCGGCGGATGCCGGGCCGGTCGTCGTGGACGTAGCGCAAGCCGGCCGCGCGCGCCGACTCGGTGGAGCCTTCAACGGGCGCGGCATCTGGAGATGGTTTTTTCTTCGTCATAGCATCTTTCACAGGGAGAACGTGATGCCGCCCGTATTCCGGCCCGAAGCCTGTCCACGGTGCGGGACGCCGTTCGCGTTCGGCTACGCGGTGCGCCGCACGGCAACAATGCCCTGGACCGGCCGCCTCATGCTGACAGTCAGTTCGACCGCGGCTCTTATGCTCACGGCGCTAACGTTCCTGCTCCTTGCGCAGCTGGTTTGGTCGCTTACCGAGGGAACAGACCTTCCTTATCAGGATAAGGGCATTCTGTTTTTCTTCGCTTACGTATTGATAGGTCTGCCGCTATCGTTGGCGCCAGCGATTTTAGGTTGGCGAAGGGCGTTCGGAATGCCGCGCGTCCTGTGGGTACGGTGCCCCGGCCCCGAATGCGGCTGGGTGGGAAAGTGCCGAGTGCTTGGGGAAGGAAAGCCTGCCATACCCGCGGACGAACAATGACGACAACTCGTGTCGGTTCGTGGGCGAGGAAAGTAGCCTCAGCAGGAATCGAACATACATACTCGGTTTAGAAGATCCAAGAGAGGGGTTTTATCCGTTTCCCGCAGCGGTTCTCAGGATGATGCGATAGGGGGTTCAGGCGTACTACGATCCGGCCACCTACCCTCAACCCACGCGGCGGCGCGTTGAAGCCTCTTGGCCGCGCCCCCGCCGATTTTCCCGCAGATCAGTACGTGCCCCATCGCCGGCTCTTCTGTGCAGCGGCAAATCTTGATTTCTGCCCCGCAAGCGTCCCGCACTTGCTGGACGGTGAGCATTATGAGGCCGTATCCGTCGTGTCCTCTCAATAATTCTTCGGCTGTAGTTTCCCCAGCGATATGAACCGACAGTCCGTACTCAGCGTCCTTAAAATTGAACGATGACGCCGTCGGATTCCCTTGCTCGTCCCAGATCGCCCGGTCGGCCCACGGGGGGATGCGCCGAAGCAGAATTACATCCCCGGATATGCTTGGGTCGTCTTGGCGTTCCATGACGAGGGCCGCTCACTTTTAATCGGCCCTCGGGGCTGGTGCTCAGCGGAGGAGCCACTGGCTAAGGTCTTGCACCTTTGCCGAGAGATTACCCGCTGTCTCGCCTTCCTCGATATCGCCGGCAGGAAACACTTTCACGTATTCGATGGTGTCGTTGTCGCGCAACTCGACTTCTAGCTCCTTGCCCTTGGTGCGCCACTCCAGTTGAACCGTGCCGCCTGAGCCGAGGACCACTGCCGGCACAGGCAGGTCATCCCTTCCCAGCCAGCCGAGTACCCGCAAAGTTAGTTCCTTTGTGCCGCGCTTCAATGGCACTGCACCGTAGGAGTCCCAGCCCCGTCGGAGCCGACCCAATACCTCGAGCTTTTTTGCGGCTTCCAGAACCCAATCAGCCGTTTGGCTGCCAAGGCTTATGTAGCAGGTCAGCGTAGTTGCAGAATGGACGGTTCCGGTGGGCAAGCGGAGTCTGCCACTTATCGGGATCCCGAGGCACTGGAGTTCCTGTATCATGACTTCATCCCCCAAAATTCGTGAGCTCGTGGACCTGTCAGCTCAGCAAATGCTCTGACAGTCCATTCGTGTGCCAGATCGAACCAGGCGGTAATCTTCTCGATCGAACCCGCGGCTGGAACACCTCTTGCGGTCATATTGAGCGCCAACACCAGTTGCATGTCGCGCCCTCTAAATATCGGGTTCATCTCAACGTGCAGACGGCCGCGCCCGTCGGGAAGTTTGTACCGCACTTGCCATGCCAGCGTCTCTGGGGCTGGAAGGAAGCCACCCGGATTGCGGTTGCTTAGTAGTGGAAAAACGCCATCTAGTTCGCCGAGTTCACTCCAGCCCGCCGCCCTCTCGATGTTATTGATGTAGTGGAGTTCGCACTGGTTGACGTTAACCGGGCCGAGTTCCTGTTCGGCGATGAATTCCTGAAACCTCTCCCACGCTCGCTTGAACTCTTGTGCGAGATGACCGTAACGAGGGTAACGCTCGTCTCCCTGAAGCTGTCGCCAGTTCCTAAGGAAGCGGTCGCGCTGCACTTGGATTAGCTGCGTCTTGTCGTTGGTTAGGAACCAGCATCGCGGCAGCGGCGGGACCGTAACGGCGACAGCTGTGGCGGCGGGGGCTGTCGATGGTTGGATGTCCAGGGGTTCCGTGGCCGGGGACAAAAGCCCCTGGTCCTCTGCGTGGGGGTATTCCTCCCTTATACGGGACCAGAAGAGACCTAGATGTACTGCGTGGAATTTTGGTAAGGGGTCGAACTGGACCCCCATCGCCATCTCATCCAAAGGGGGCCGGTCGCATTCTGGAAGGGGGTTCGTCATGGCTCACGCAACAAGGAACAACAGGGATTTGTGCCACCGCTCTCTGCTTGCATCTTAGCATGAATGGGACCGGCCTACGCCCACTCCTCGTCTGCTCGCCTACCGAAAGCCTGCCTACCGCCGCACAATTAGCACAAGCGACCTAACCGTTATAATGTCAACGGCATAGCATCGGTTGGGAAGGCGCAGGCACCCCGCAGCCTTGCCTTTGGATGAGGGTATCTATTGACTGGGGACGGGGCAAGGGGATTCTGGCGTCGCCACGCGGTGGGCGTGGGGCGGCAGATCGGCAGACTGAGCCAGTCCCTTGACACCGGCCGCGCCCCCGGACACTCGGCTCCCGGCCGCCGAGAGTTTTCACAGGTAACCCGCGAGTGCCTTGCGGGGCGGGTCACGGCGACGCCGCCGGGCCCGATAACAAGGGCTTTCCTTCGGAACAGGCTCCACCGCCAGGCCGGCGAACCGCGCGGGCCGCAATTTCACTTCTCCCGATCACTCACCCGGCCGGCTCGAGACACCGGGCGTCTTCCAGCCGCGGGCTCTTCACCAGCGGCGTGCGACTACACTCCTCCACGCCATACTTGCTCTGTATGCGCGCCGCGGCGCCCTCGCCCTCACCCGTTCGTCCCGAACGCCTGCGCTTTAACGTGCATTTCGAGTTGGGAGTTCAGCACCTCCCGCACCTTTCCAATAGCCTTTGCTTTTGACCCCGCCTTGCCTGAAATCCCCAACGCCCGCAACAACTCATCGCATTCCGGGCTTTTCAGCCCCTTGTTGATCTCGCCCATTAGGGAGTCGATGCGGACGTTGGTCACAGCGCCTTGATTAATTTCCGCCAGGAGTTGCCGGACCCGCCCCACCGCGTCCGCGACCGTTAGAGGGGCAGGCTTCTCCTTCGACGGCTTCGGCTGTTTGGTCCGCCTTGCCGGCCCGGCGACCCCGGTTCGCTGGTACTCCTCGCACTGCGCCAGGAAAATACCGAACTGCTCAACCGTCTGATCGGAAAACGGCCGCATTGCCGAGTTGAAGGCGACCAAACCGTCGGCGGTCTTCTTCGACAGGTCGGCGAGACCCGCCGCGATCCCGTCTAGCAACCTTGCCATTTCTCCTACTTTCACTGCAGCACCCCTTTCTCGATTTCGGCCGTGACGCCGGCGAACAGATTCAACCCGTCGTCATCCGCCGCCGCGATCCGCCCCCGGTTCGCCGCCTCCTCGATCATGGATCGCTGGTTTTTGATAACGGCGTGGAAGACCTCTCCGTGGAAGCCGGAGCGCTTCAGCGTCTCCGGCAGGTAGGTTAAGATCGTTTGCTGCGCGTTCACCGGCTTACCCGCGTACATGTCCACCCTGTTGGCGACGACCCCCAACAGACGCGCCCGCGACACGTGCGGCAGCCGGGTCAGCCAGTTCAGCGTCCGGGGCAACGCCTCCACGGACCCCTGTTCCAGCAGCACGGGTACCAGCAGGAAGTCCGAGCAACCCAGCGCGTTGACGCACGCCGTCGTCAGCCTGGGCGGGCAGTCGAACAGCACGAAGTCGTAACGAGTCAGGACTTCCGGGGCGTGAAACAGCCGGCGGAACAGGAACCGGGCGTCAGGCGTCTTAGTAACCAGCCAGCGCGCCTGGGCGCGCAACTCCGCCTCCGCGAGGCTTTCATCCGCCGCGATGAAGTCGCACGTCTTGCCCATTAGGTTCGGGTGGCTTACCCGCTGCACGATCTGGCTTATTAACAGCGCGTCGTCGCCGCCGTCGAGCAGGCGGGCGGCGGTCTTCTTCGTTTTTATCAGGTCCAGCAATTGGTCATCGGACGCCTTGCAGAGTCGGGTTAGCGAACTCTGGAAGTCAAGATCGACCAGCAACACCCGGCGCCCGCCCCGCGAGAGGGACACGCCGACGTTCGCGGTTAGGGTAGTCTTCCCCACGCCTCCCTTCAAGTTGACGATCGAGATAAAACGCGTCTGGCGTTCGTTCGCGGCGACGAAAGGCGGAGGAGCGGTAAGCGAGTCCTGCTCCCAGAGCTTGCCGTCGAACGACTCAAGGTCGGAAAGCCGCCGCTGGAGCGGTTCCAGCGCCGCCGCCATCTTCTCCCGGTCGCCTTCCGCCGCCTCGCGGCACCGCTCCGCCTCCATCATCTGCACACGCAAACTCAGGACCACTTCGGTGTGCAGCGTCTTTAGCTCCGCTACTTTCTGGTGAAATTTAGCTCGTTCCTTCTCTAACTCCGCCTCCATCTGGTGCTTTTCCGCCCGTATCTGTGCTTTGGTCATCTTCCGGATCGAGCGGACCCAGCCCCAGGCCATGAACGCAACCATGAACGCGCCGATGAAGATTTTCGCCAAGTCCGACCAACCGAACTTCAGGTATTCTGGGATCTTCTCCAAATAATCGAGCATGCGGTTACCTCACCGTGTTGCGGGGCACAATTTCCTACCGCCCACGGCCACGCCTCCGGTCAAATCTGATTGGCTACATTTAGGCTACAACTCTTGCCCCCGTGTCGCCGGAAGTCTACTAGCCCCAGTAGGAATCGAACCTACATACTCGGTTTAGAAGACCGATGCTCTGTCCATTGAGCTATGGGGCCGTAAGTCCAGTAGCCTGAGGAGAAGCGCCCCAGTCATTATCGGTGATTATACCGCAATATGTACGGTGGACCCCATTATCTAGACCAAAAAAGCGAGTCCGTTCAGTATAGTATCGGGTATGTAGTCAGTTCCGTATTCCCACGCCCGCCCGTTCCGTCTGGCCCACGCATTCTCCTACGCACCGCAGATCCTTCGCCGGGGCTGAGGGCTTGCGGTGCGAACAAGATTGCCCTCTACCCATCGCCTATTTACCCCCTCCGCCCTCCCCGGTACACCTCCAGGGGCGCGCGGTATTCGAGCGACTTGTGCGGCCGCTCCTCGTTGTAGAACGTAAAGTGCCGACCCAGACCCTACTCCAAATCCGACATACTTTCGTAGCCCCGCAGGTAAACCTCTTCGTACTTCACCGCCCGCCACAGACGCTCCACGAAGATGTTGTCCAGCCAACGGCCCTGTCCCTTCATGCTCACCGCTGACCCCGACAATTCCAGCCGCGTCGTCCACGCCTGAGCCGTGAACTATACGCCCCGGTCCGTGTTGAACACTTCGGGCCGGCCCCGATCCAACGCCTCCTCCAGCATCTCCAGGCAGAAGGCTCCGTCCAGCGTGTTCGACAGCCGCCAGACCCCGACCTGGGCCTTGAACCCTGCCGTGTGCTGCTTCCGCTTGCCGGTCATCGTTACCCCTTTCCCGAACCACGCGAATAGCTTAACCGGTGGTACAGTTTTCGGGGTCCACTATACTTCGAGCAAGTCGCCGCCGCGCTGCGCATCCGGATAGAATCCCTTGCCCTCCGTCGCCAGCCTTCGCATCTGCTCCGTCGGCTGAAAACGCGATCCTAAATGTTCGTATCTCTTAAGTTTCGCCAGCACATTAGGCAGGCCGACCGTATCCGCCCAGCGCAGGATGCCGCCGCGGAACGGCGGGAAACCGATCCCCAGGATAAGGCCCATGTCCACGTCGCCCGGCTCGCGCACGATCCCCTCGCTCAACACCCGGCTGGCCTCCGTCAGCATCGGCAGAAATAGCCGATCCGTCATCTCTTCCATGCCGATCTCGCGCGGGTCTTTGTGATGCTTTTTTAGCATCGCCGCCAGGGCCGGGTCGTCGGCGCCGCGGCCGGGCTTGGCGTAGGTGTAGAAGCCGGCGCCCGTCTTCTGACCCAGTCGGCCGGCCGCCACCAAGTCTTCGAGGATGTGCGTATTCGCGGCTCGGTCCGCGAAGGCTGTGTTGATGACGCGACCCGCGTAAAGGGACGTATCCAATCCCACAAGGTCGTTGAGCGCGACCGGCCCCATTGGCATTCCGAACGCCGTTGCGGCCTTGTCCAAGCCGCGCGGCGACGCCCCCTCCTCCAGCATCACCAGTGACTCGTTCAGATACGGGAACAGAATGCGATTCACTAGAAATCCCGGACAATCGCGCACCACAATCGGCGTCTTGCCGATGTGCTTGGCCAAGGCGACCAGCGTGCTCACGGTGGCGTCGGCGGTCTTCTCGCCGCGGATCACTTCGACCAACTGCATCCGATCAACCGGGTTGAAGAAGTGCATCCCGGCGAAGCGCTCCGGCGCCTTGACGGACTTCGCCATTCGCGTAATGGAGATCGTTGATGTATTGGATGTCAGGATCGCGCCAGGCGGCAACAACTTTTCGACCTCGCCGTACAACTTCACCTTGGCCGCCTCGTTTTCGACGATGGCCTCGATCACCACGTCGCGGTCGGACAAGGCGTTCACAGTCAGCGACGAACTCAGCCGGGCGAGCGCCGCCGTCGCCTCCGGTATCGTCATACGGCCGATCTCGACGCGACCTTGCAGGCTCTTGGCGACGGCCGCGACTCCCTTCTCCAGGCCGGCCGGCACTGCGTCGATGAGCAGGGCCGGCACGCCTCGGCGGACGTTGGCGCCGGCGATGCCCGCTCCCATGATGCCGGCGCCGATCACGCCGACCTGGCCCACGTCGCGCGACTTGACCGAGGCGTCGGCCACGCCGGGGTCTTTCTGCAACCGTTGCGTCATGAAGAAGACCGCGATCAGATTGCGCGAGATCGTGCTGCCCACCAGCGGCAAGAACGCTTCCGTTTCCGCTTTAAGGCCATCTTCGAGCGGCAAATTGCAGCCCTTGGCGATGGCGTTGAGCGCGGCCAGCGGCGCGGGATAATGGCCGCCGGTCTTCGCCGACACTTGAGCGTGCAGCACGGCGAACGTGAACGTCATCTGTTCTTCGGTCAAGCCGACAGGCAGCTTCTTTCGCCGGCGGATTTCGCGGTAATCGCCGGACTGGTTCGCCCACTGCAAAAGTCGGCGTGATTCCTCTAATAGTTGGTCGCTCGGCACAACGTCGAAAACTATGCCAAGCTGGCGCGCACGCGGCACCTTAACGGTCTCGCCAGCGCAGATCATCTCCGCGGCCAACGATGGGCCGATGAGCCGCGTCAGCCGTTGCGTCCCGCCCCAACCAGGGATAAGGCCAATCTTCGTTTCAGGTAAGCCGATTTCCGTCTTGGGATGAGAACCGGCAATGCGATAGTCGAAGCCGAGCGACAACTCCGTACCGCCGCCCATGCAGGCGCCGTCGATGGCGGCGACGGTCGGGAACGGCAGAGCCTCAAAAGCGGCGACGAGGTCCAGACCACCGCGGACCATCCCGCGAGCCGTCTCGGAGTCGGGCCGCGCGCCGGCTAGTTCCTTGAGGTCGGCGCCGGCGATGAACATGCCGGGCTTGCCGCTGCACAGGATCAGGCCGGTCAGGTCCGTGCGCGTGGCAAGCTCTTTAACGCGCGATTGCAGCTCACGGAGAACGGCCTGGCCGAGCGTGTTGGCGCGGCTGCCGGGCTGATCGAGAGTAAGCAGAGCGATATTGCCGTCTATGATTTCCAGACGGGCAGCGGACGGAGTGAACGGCGCCATGACGATCCCTTTCACGGTTGGCGTACCAATGGGGCGGGCGGTAACTATTGTAAGGCGCGTCTGAGGAATGAATGGGCAGCGTCACAATTTGCTCCGTAAGGGGGCGCCGGAGTCCGCAAGCCCGCAGCGCCAAGCAAGGGCGCGCGGCCGCTCGCCCTTGCTTGGCGCTGCG
>DHJA01000204.1 GCA_002404095.1 Planctomycetaceae bacterium UBA4732
TGCGCTTTAACGAACGGTATTGCGGCTAAACGAATTCACTCGCCGCGCTGCTCTAGGCAAGCCGTATCGACTTGGGGTACGATGCCCCGCTGTCCCGCGGCCTCATCGGTTGACTGAAAGGACGCAGTCATGGACGTCTGCCTCTACGAAGATCGCGGCGCGGCCGACCTGGAACCGCTCACTTTGACGCGGCCCGTTTTCGATCTCCTTTGCGGCCAATCCTCTCTCGCCGAGAAACAAGCTCGCCATTTCCAGGCGACCGTATGCAATGCCGTCGTCCGTCCGCATCTAGCGGATGTGGTGCGCCTGCAATCGCCGGGCATGGCCGTCAACGACTTCGCCGCCACCGGCCTCGTGGTCGTCGTCAACGGCCGTTGGTTGCCGCCCGCCGCCATTGCCTTGAACTTGTCCGGTCCCAGTGTCGGCGTAGTCGGCGATGAACCGGTTTACGCGGTGGTAGAGGCGAAGCAGTTCACGGCCCGCACGCCGGACGCCGTGGAAGAACAGATGGAGCAATGGAAGGGATCGCTGCCGTGCCGCGATGCCGGCGGACGCCTCTTCCGTTGGCTATGGGAAATTGTCGCCCACAATGGCGACCAGATCATTGCCGACTGCGCGGCCACGGAATACCGACACGCGGTCGCCGGGGCGCAAGTCCTGCCCGCGCTGATCGGCCCCCGCGAGCGCCTGCGCTTGGACCGCACAGCTCGCATCGACCCCTTCGTCGTGGCCGACCTGACGAACGGCCCCATAGTGATCGGGCCTGACGCGGTGGTGACGGCGTTCTCACGGCTGGAAGGGCCGTGCGTCATCGGGCCGCGCAGCCGCGTCCACAGCGCCAACATCCGGGCAGGCACGACTATCGGCCCGGATTGTCGGGTAGGAGGCGAGATCGAATGCAGCATTATCCAGGGTTGTAGCAACAAGGCGCATGAGGGCTTCCTGGGCCACTCTTACCTGGGCGAGTGGGTCAACCTCGGCGCCGGCACACAGACCAGCGACCTGCGCAACGACTACGGCGAAGTGTCGGTGGTCGTCAACGGCCGATTGATTCGCACTGGCCAGAACAAAATCGGCTGCTTCCTCGGCGATCACACCAAGACCGCCGTTGGCACACTGCTGAACACCGGCACAAGCGTCGGCGCCTTCTGTAACCTGCTGCCCGATGGGTTGCTGCCGCGTCGCATCCCGTCATTCGTCCGCTGTCTGGAAGGGCGTTTGACGTATAATGACGATCTGGAAAATCAGCTTAATACCGCCGGTAGGGTGATGGCGCGACGGGGGCGCGAGTTGACGCCGGCTCACGAGGCGCTCTATCGGGCGGCGTTCGAGGAGACGGCCGTGGACCGCTTCGACGCGGAGCGGCGGGCGCTGCGGCGGAGCGCGTGAAGGCGTGGTACCGGGATGTTCGACGGCTATACCGCCTCACTTCCACCGGGCCAGAGCGCTCCGCGCCTCGCGTGTGAGGGAGGCGTCGGGAGCGCCGTCGGCCAACTTCTCCAGCACCGCCTTGGCCGCCGGCGTGCCGGCCCATGCCAACACGCGCACGGCGCGAAGGCCGCGTCGCATGTCGGCCGACGGCCCGGCGGGCGCCAACCTCAGCAATTCCATGACGCGGCTCCGTTGCTCGGGCGGGCCGCTTTCGCGTTCCCTTGTCGCATCGCCGACTACGGCATCGCCCCCGAACGCGTTTATGGATCGTACAAGGTGGTAATGGCGCGACGGCCGCGCGAGTTGACGCCGGCCCACGAGGCGCTGTATCAGGCGGTGTTCGGTGAGACGGCCTTGGACCGCCGCGGCGCCGTCCTCCAGGCGGAACGGCGGGCGCTGCGGCGGAGTGCACGAACACGATGCTTCAGCGAGCGGCGGGATTTATCCCCGCCGGCCCGCCCCCTGATCCAAGCCGCGCTTGCCTTAGCTGTTCGGAAATCACCAGCAGACTGGCGTTGACCTGTCGCAAAGTCGCGCGGCGTGACGCCAGGATCAGGAAGACGGTACAGAGCGCCGCGATCGCCATGACCGCGACCGAAAAGCCGATGACCAGGGTGCCCATTTCAAACGCCACCAACAATTGATGTTGGATGGCGTCGCGCTCCGCCTGAGTGCCGTTGCCTGCTTCGATGTCGCGCCACGAGTGCGCCTGCGCCGGGAAAATCAACCCAAAGTTGACCAGATCGAGCAGAATGAGTGCGGTCGCCAGCAGCCAGACGCCGGCCGTCAGGCCGGTCAGCCGTCGCACCCGGCGGCGGTCGCGCTCTAGCACTTTTTGGGTAAGCCCCTGTGTGTCGGGGACGGCGGCGAGTTCCGTCGCGCTCATGTTCAGGAGGGCTTTGCCTAGTTCTATTTCATTCACGATTGTTCATCCTTTCCAGCACGCGGCGAAGCGCGCGTTTGGCGTAATGGATACGAGACCGGACTGTGCCGAGCGGACTGCCGACGACTTGGGCGACGTCCTCATAGCTCATCCCTTCCAGAAAGCGCAGCACCAAGACTTCCCGGTGTTCTGGGGCGAGTTCGATTAGCGCGGCGTGGACGCGCTCGGCGTCGGCCGTCGAGTAATCCTCGTCGTCGGAACCATCCGCCAAGTCGTCCTCGGCGAGCGGACGCGACGGGCGCGGCTTGTTGCGATGGCGCAGCGCCGTCCGATTACGGGCGATACGGTACAGCCATGCCGGAAACGCCGCGGGGTCAGCTAGGCGAGGCGCCGCCCGGAACACGTCGAACCAAACTTGCTGAAGTACACCTTCGACGTCCGCCTTTCCATCGCCGAGCATTTTCCACAGGTAATAGCGCAGGCGCGGAGTGTAACGCTCGACCAGGGCCGTAAACGCGGCCTCGTCCCCGGTCTGGCACCGGAGGACCAACAGGCGTTCATACAGTTGATCCGCCGGGTCGCTCATTCCAGACTCGGTTCGATGACAAGTAAGACCACGCTGGAAGAAAGGTTGCGCGCGCGGAGGGAAAAGTTCAACGGCGCGGAGAAATCCTCGCGCTCCCCTGCCGGGTCGCGGCTAAACGTCTTGCGCCCCGCGCCACGCGCCCTTCCCGCGACTACAACAAATACAAGAGTTTTTCCCCGACCGACACGAAAGGAACCGACGGCATGGCCCTCAACGCACCCCTGAATCGCAAACTTCGCATGGGCCTTATCGGCGGCGGCCAAGGCTCTTTCATCGGCCGCGTTCATAGCATCGCCGCCGTCATGGACCACCGCGCCGCCCTTGTCGCAGGCGCATTGTCGGCTGACCCCGCCAAGGCCAAGGCTTCCGCCCCCGACTACGGCATCGCCCCCGAACGCGCTTACGGATCGTACATGGAGATGGTCGCCGCGGAGAAGAAACTTCCCGAGAGCGAGCGCATCGACTTCGTTTCCATCGCCACGCCCAATAATACGCATTTTGAGATCGCCAAAGCCTTCGCCGAGGCCGGCTTCAACGTCATGTGCGATAAGCCGATGACGTTCGACCTCGCCCAGGCCGAGGAATTGGCGAAGGTCGTGCAGAAGGCCGGCGTCGTCTTCGGCGTCACCCACAATTACACCGGCTATCCGCTGGTGCGCCAGGCCCGCGACATGATTCACGCCGGCGAGCTGGGCGAGATTCACGCCGTCCGCGCTTGCTACATCCAGGGTTGGCTTCGCACCCGGCAGGAGCGCGGCGGCGCCCTGGAGAAGCAGGCAAGCTGGCGCACCGACCCGAAGAAGTCGGGCGCCGCCGGCTGTTTCGGCGACATCGGCACACACGCCTACAACCTCGGCCGTTTCATGACCGGCCTGCTGCCCGATCAGGTGTCGTGCCACTTCAAGACCGCCGTGCCGGGCCGCGAGCTGGAGGACTACGGGACGGCCGTCATCAAGTACACGAACCACGCGCTCGGCACGGTCACGGCGTCGCAGATTTCGCACGGCCGGGAGAACGACCTCTGGATCGAGGTGGACGGCGCCAAAGCCTCTCTGGAATGGCATCAAGAGGAGCCGAACAAGCTCTTCGTCCGCAAGGGCGGCCAGCCTCATCAGATTTACACGCGCAACCCGAACGCCGATTACATGACGCCGACGGCCAAGGGGTCGTGCCGGCTGCCGAGCGGCCATCCCGAGGCGTTTTTCGAGGCGTTCGCCAACGTCTACGACGCCGCCTTCGACGACATGGCGCGCCGGGCCGTCGGTCAGAAGTTCGACGCCGCTCACAGCCTGTATCCCAACATCCAGGACGGCGTGGACGGCATGAACTTCATCACGCAATGCGTGGCCAGCGCGTCGAAAGACGGACAATGGTTGTCGCTGAAACATGCGGCGTGTCGGGCGTAGCGATTTTCCGGGCGAAATAACCGATGTTGTTTAGCCGCGACCCGAAGGGGAGCGTGGAGGGCTACGTTGATCGCTTGCGGGTCGTGCAGGATCGCGGTAGGATTCGGGGCATGAAGCCAACCGTCGTCGGCTATGCTTGCGACGGGCGCAATCTAATAACAAGTTCGGTGGCGCAAAGGGAGGTGCAGACTATGCGTTGGGGCAACTGGGTGTTCGATCAGAAAAACCTCACGCTGCCCCACTCATCTGAGGGATACGAGATCGACTTGGAGAAAATCCACTCCAGCGCGGCGATCCTCGACTGGATTTTCCAGATCCAGAGCAAGGCGTGGGCGGATGAGAAGACCATGCATGACCTTCTGCGGGCCTTTGATGGCATCCTAGACCCGCAGTCCAATTACTGTTCGGGTGAGCGGGACATTCGTACTGATGGCGAGAAGTGAACAAGGCGGAACAAAGCGCTGCACCTGACCGGCCACGCGAATCACTTTCGCGCGCGTCATTACGGCTTCTCCCGCGTGAGCTGGCTGCTGAGTTTGGTAGATCCGACGCTAGTTAGCCTGATCTGGCATTGCTGCGGACAGTTGAAACTATGGAGGCGCTCGCGCGTGACGGCGGGAACCAGGGGTTCGACTCAAAGCAATCTCCGCGCCTCCTCCTGACACGCTTTCGCCAGTTCCTGCAATTTCAAACCGCGATAACACCTATAAAGGTCCGACAAGGCGGCGGCGTAATCTCCCTTCGCCAGCAATGAATGCTGACGCTGTACGTCGCGTAATTGCTCTAGGCATTCCCGCGCCGCCGTCAGGTCGCCGCGGCCGACATAGGCTTGGCCCAGCGTGCGCAGCGTGCGGGCGCCCATGCAGTCTAGCACGGCCCACTCAGCGGGCCGGTGGACGTCCAGCCGGTCGATGACCTGATCGTACTGCTTGCCGGCCAACAACCGACGCACTTCGCGGAAAAGTCGATTCGTTTCCTCGTCGGCCTCTTTCCGTAGGGCAGCCGACTCGCTCCGCGAGTCGGTTGGCGCCGGCGAAGCCGGCGCACCACTCTCCTCCGGCAATTCGCCCCCCGCCTCGCACGTCTCGATCGCGTTCAACAGTTTGCCGGCGTCCGCGAGGCGCCGCGCCGGGTCGGTCTCCAGGCAGCGCAAGATCAGCGCATCGAGCCATTGGTAGTCATTGCGGATCTCATTTTGCACTTCCGAAGGCGGCGGAAAGCGCAGCGACTCTTTGAGCCGATAGTGTTCGTCACGGTTATCGCTCTTGTCGTCGGTGGACCACGGGACGGAAAGGTGCGGCCCGCCTCCGGTGAACAATTCGTACATCAAAAGACCGAGACTATAAACATCCGAGGTGGGCGTGGAGCGGCCTTGAAGGGTTTCCGGCGCCATGTAGGTGAAGGTGCCGAATGAGCCGGGCGCGAAGCCAAGGCGGCGGTCGGCGAAGGCGGCCAAGCCGAAGTCCACGACGCGCACGACGCCGCGACGGTCCACGAGGATGTTGTCGGGCTTGAGATCGCGGTGAACGGCGCCCTGGCTGTGGACCAAGGCCATCGCCCGGCAAATTTGCTTCAGACAGCGCAAGCCAATCGCCACGCTGACGCGGCCGGCCGCCCGCATGTGCGACAACAACGGCGCCCCCTGAACGTATTCCATGACGATGTAGGCGCGGTCTTCGTGTTCGGGCAGCAGGCCCATGTCGAAAATTTGCACGAGATGGCGCCGGCCGTCGTGATCGCCGGACGCGAGGAGCCGGGCCAGCATGAGGGCGTCGCCGAACAGGTGCGGCGCCGTTTCCTCGGTGAGGCCGGTTTGGCGCGACACCTTGACGGCCACCGGCCGCACAAACTGACCGAAGAAGTATTGCTCGGCGCGGAAGACAGTCCCGAATGCGCCGCCGGCCTGCACTTCGACCAGCTTGTATTTGCCGGCGAGTGTTTGACCGAGAAGACGTTGTTCAAAAGGTGGGATGCGTTCCACGGTGCGTCTCGACGCGGGGAGAATGAGTCTAAGCTCATTCTATCGCAATCGCCGACGGAATCCTCGACCTCCGCACAGTCGGCAAAGTCTTCGCCGCCGGCGCCTCGCGCGCGCGACCGGGCGATTTTCTCTCCTTCTCTCCCCTTGAAGGCGGCGGTTGCGCGGAACAGAGGTTATCGTTAGGCGGAGCGCGCCGGCCTTCGTCTCCTCGATCTTCCCGCCTTGGGCCGCAGTCGAAAGGATTGACATGCGAACATTCCGCAACCGCGCGGCCGCAACCCTGGCCGCAATCGTGGTGTGGGCCGGAGCTTCGACAGTGTGCCACGCCCAGTTCTTCATCGGCTCAGGCGATTACGACCGGCTGCTGCAACCCGGTGCGGTCGTTCCCCACGACGGCGAGCCATTCTCTCACCGCTACGGTTTCTACGCCGGCCCCAGCCTCTATTTCGGGGCCGGTTACAACCACTTTGAATACATGGAATATCTGGATCGACTGGATCGCGCCGAGCGCTTCGGTTATCGATTGCCGACGCCGCCCGCCTTTCTCACCGGGCCGCGCTGCCGATGTTACGGACGGTAAACAGCGTCTAGTATCTCATCGCATGGGTCGAATGCGACGGCTTCCGCTTCCACAATCTGCCCGTCAAGCGTTACCGCGTCTATAACGTCGGCGCCGCCCGGCGATTCCGCCGCTTCCACGACGTAATCCATCTCCCAGCCGTCCAACACTACGTCGCCGTCCATGACCTTGACCGGAGAAGCGTCCGGCAGGCCGTCCGACGCCGCCTGGGTTGGATGGTCGAGGATCGGCCGGCCGGCCGGCATCCCTTTGGGCGCTTTGTCGGGCCGCGGCGAACCGGTTTCGCCGCGCGGGGGAGCGCCAACGCCATCGGCAGCCCCTCAGCGATTTCTTCGAGGGTAAATTCCTCGACCGCTTGCGCGAAAGGCAACGGCTCGCTGGCGTCTTCACGCGGTGAGGCGTATGGGATCATCGCGGCTGGCGCAGGGGCGCTGGCGGCCTAATGAGGGAAAAAGTCATGGATCGACTACCCACAGGACGCCAGCGCCTGCCGCAGATCCTCTTGCAGATCGTCCGCGTCCTCAATGCCGACACTCAACCGGATCAGGCCGTCGTCCACGCCGCGCGCTTGGCGCAGCTCGGCCGGGATACTGGCGTGCGTCATCGTCGCGGGATGGCATACCAGCGATTCCACGCCGCCCAGGCTCTCCGCCAAGCTAAAAAGCCTGGTTCGCGGTAGGAAACGCCGCGCCGCCTCGCCTCCGCCCATCATTCGCATACTTATCATACCGCCGAAGTCTCTCATTTGCCGCATGGCCAATTCGTGGCCGGGATGGCTCGGCAAACCGGGGTAAAAGACGCGCTCGACCTGCGGCTGTTCGGTCAGCCACGCCGCCAATCGACGGGCGTTCGCGCAGTGACGGTCCATGCGCACCGCCAGCGTCTTGAGGCCGCGCAGCGTCAGATAAGCGTCGAACGGCCCTGGTACGCCGCCTGCGGCGTTCTGGTAGAAAGCGATCGGTTTGAGCAACTCCCCCGCGCCGATCACCGCGCCGCCGACCACATCGGAATGGCCGCCGAGGTACTTGGTTGTGCTGTGGACGACGAGATCGGCGCCAAGTTTCAACGGTTGTTGCAAATACGGAGAGGCAAAGGTGTTGTCCACGGCCAATAGCGCGCCGGCCTTGTGGGCGATCGCGGTGATCGCGGCGATATCGAGGATTTGCAGGAGCGGATTTGTCGGCGTCTCGATCCAGGCAAGTTTCGTAGCCGGTGTGACAACGCGGGCGAAGCCGGCGGGACTGGGATCGTCGGTGTAGCGGACGACGAGACCCCACGGCTTGAAGACGCGCTCCAAGAGTCGGTAGGTGCCGCCATAGAGGTCGCTGGCGGCGGCCACTTCATCGCCCGGCTTGAGAGTGGAGAGAACGGCCGTTGTCGCCGCCAGACCGGAAGCGAAAGCCAAGCCGCGTTCGCCCTCTTCCAGCGCGGCGAGACAGGTTTCGAGGGCGGCCCGCGTAGGGTTGCCACTGCGCGAGTATTCGTAGCCCTTATGCTTGCCAGGCGCCTCCTGGGTGTAGGTGGAGGTGGCATAGATGGGGACGACCGTGGCGCCGGTTGCGGGGTCGGCGTCCTGGCCGGCGTGGATGGCGCGGGTGGAAAAACCGGGGCGGGGAGTGTCAGGCGTCATGCGAGTAAGTCTCCTTACAGTGTCTGGGGCGAGCCGGGGGCGTAAGCCC
>DHJA01000171.1:0-7779 GCA_002404095.1 Planctomycetaceae bacterium UBA4732
AGGCGCGGGCGGCGGGGTATTGCGTCCGGACGCTGGAGCGGGCCAAGCGGCGCCTCGGCGTGGTCGCCCGGCGTGTGCGGAAGGACGGTCGAGCTTTGTGGCAATGGTCCGATCCGGCCTTGCCGGACGGCGCCGGACGACGCCTATGAGGGTAAGGCCGACAGACCCCCGTCGCGCGCCGTGTCGGCCTTACGGCCTTGGCCGGCGGCGAATCCGAAACGCTGCCGTTGACTATCTGCTAACCTGGAATTGTGGGCACTTAGCAAACGCACAGATCGCGCGGAGAATAGCAGGGGTGTGCGAGAAGGACCGAGAGCTGCAAAGGACGCTGGAACGCATCGCCTGGTTCCAATAACAAATCGCCGTTGCAGAAAACAGGTGCGTCATAAGTCTCCCCTCTCTCCGGTACTCCGAGGAAAGGGGAGTCCATAACATAGAGGCTGAGGAGCATTGATGAGCATTCCAGTCCTATCCGAAGTTTCGCCGCGCGCCGCCCGGCCAGAGGCTAGTCCCATGTTCGATGTGCGCCGCGTCCGCGACGACTTTCCGATTCTGCATCAAAAAATCCGCGGCAAGCCGCTCGTCTACCTCGACAACGCCGCCACCGCTCAAAAGCCGCGCGTCGTCCTCGACGCGCTTCAGCACTATTACACGGCCGACAACGCCAACATTCATCGCGGCGTCCATCTGCTCAGCGAGCGAGCCACTCAAGACTACGAATACGCTCGCGCCAAGGTCCGCGACTTCCTTCACGCCGCCGATGAGCGCGAAATCATCTTCGTGCGCGGCGCCACCGAGGGCATCAACCTCGTCGCCCAGACTTATGGAAGAAAAAACCTCCGCGAAGGCGATGAAGTTCTCATCACGACGATGGAGCATCATTCCAATATCGTCCCCTGGCAGATGGTATGCGAGGAGAAGGGGGCTTTCCTGCGCGTGGCGCCGATCAACGACGACGGCGAAATCCTCCTTGACGAGTTCGAGAAGTTGTTGACGTCGCGCACGCGCATCGTCTCGGTCGTGCATGTTTCCAACGCCCTGGGCACGGTCAACCCGGTCAAGCGCATCGCCGAACTGGCCCACGCGCGCGGCGCCGTGGTGCTGGTGGACGGCGCCCAGTCCGTGATGCACGGGCCGGTTGACGTGCACGACCTAGGTTGCGATTTCTTCGTATTTTCTGGGCATAAGTTGTTCGGGCCGACCGGCGTGGGCGTCCTCTATGGCCGGGAGGCGTTGCTGGAGGCGATGCCGCCGTACCAGGGCGGCGGCGACATGATCCGCTCGGTTTCTTTCGACAAAACGACGTACAATAGTCTGCCTTACAAGTTCGAGGCCGGTACGCCGCACATCGCCGGCGGCGTCGGCCTCGGCGCCGCCATCGACTATGTTCAAGCGCTCGATTGGGAAGCCGTCGCCGCCCATGAACACGACTTGCTCACTTATGCGACAACGGCGCTCTCTGAAGTCCCCGGTTTGCGTCTGATCGGCACGGCCCGCGACAAGGCGGCCGTGGTATCGTTCACGCTCCAGGGTGCCCATCCGCACGACGTCGGCACCATCCTGGACCAGGAAGGCGTCGCCATTCGCACCGGCCATCACTGCACGCAGCCCCTCATGGCGCGCTTCGGCGTACCAGCCACGGCGCGGGCGTCCTTCGCCTTCTACAACACGCGCGAGGAGATTGACGCCTTGGTCCAAGGGATCCATAAGGTCCAGGAGATGTTCGCATGACGGCGGAACTGCGCGAGCTGTACAACGACATGATCCTGGAACACGCCAAGTCGCCGCGAAACTACCGCGCCTTGGGCGAGGGAAGTTTGCACCGCGACGGCCACAACCCGCTGTGCGGCGATCAGGTGACGGTGTACGTGCAGCTGGACGGCGACATGGTGAAGGACGTTTCTTTCCAGGGGCAAGGCTGTGCGGTGTCCAAGGCGTCGGCGTCGATCATGACGCAGCTGCTCAAGGGCAAGACGCGCGCCGAGGCCGAGGAGCTATTTACCGCCTTTCACGATCTGTTGACGGGCAAACTCGACGCCGACGCGGAAGAGGAGCGGCTGGGCAAACTGATCGCCTTCAAAGACGTATCCAAATTCCCGGTGCGCGTGAAGTGCGCCACGTTGGCCTGGCACACGCTGCACGCCGCCCTGCACGGCGAGGCCAAGGCCGTATCGACGGAGTAACGTGATGGATGATCAAGCCAGTCAACGTAAGCCTCTGCCAATGAGCGGACATGGTGGGCAGCTCGCTCCGCGAGCTGCATTTCCAACCGACTCGCGGAGCGAGTCGGCCACTCTGCAGAACGCCAGTCTCGAAGAGCGCGTAATCGCGGCGCTGCACAGCGTCTACGACCCGGAAATCCCCGTGGACATTTACGAGTTGGGATTGATCTATGACCTGAAGGTGGACCCATCCGGCGCCGTGGCGATCCGCATGACGCTGACCTCGCCGGGTTGTCCGGTGGCGGGGTCGCTGCCGGGCGAAGTGCGGTCGAAGGTGGAGGCGGTACCGGGCGTCACGTCGGCGACGGTCGATCTGGTGTGGGAGCCGCCGTGGGACAAGGAACGCATGTCGGAGGCGGCGCAGCTGACGCTGGGGATGTTTTGAGTGAGGCGACGGAGGAACGGACATGAAAACCATTGAAACGACGGGATTCGTCGGGACATCGGGGTCTCTGCACTTGGAGGTTCCGACAGGCTTGGTTTCGGGCACACATCGCGTGGTCGTCATTATCGACGAAGCGATTGAGCCGGAACCGGAACGGCCTCCGCTAAACCTCCCATTGCTCCCTGCCGTGGCCTGGCCGGAAAACTTTTCGCTACGGCGGGAGGATATGTATGACGACTGGGGGCGTTGACGCCTTGTTTCTCGACGCCAACGTGCTGGTTTTTCGCAGGAAAGAGTTCTCCCAAAGAAGATTCACCACAAAGACNNGTCTTTGTGGTGAATCTTCTTTGGTTTTACTTCTCCTCGCGCCACAACCAGCGCAGCGATTCCGGCAAAATGGCGCCGCCGTGCTTGCCGCTGTGGTGGCCGGTGCCAAACTCGAACTTGTAATCGTACTTCGCGTATTCCAGCGCCGACGCCATCGACTGGTTGGCCAACGGCCAGTTGCCGTACTGGTTGTTCAGGTCGTGCGAGCCGTCCTGTAGGAACACGCGAATCGGCTTGTGTTCGGTCTTACGGACCAGGCCGGGGTAAACGTCGCCGCCGCGGATATTGGTGAAGCTGCCGACGTGGCTTAACACTTTGCCGAACAAATCAGGCCGCTGCCAGGCCGCCGTGAAGGCGCAGATGCCGCCGGAGCTGATGCCGCAGATCGCTCGGTCCTTCGCATTCTTACTCAGTTTGTAGCTCTTCTCCACTTCCGGCAGGATTTCTTTTTCCAAGAAGCGGACGTACTGATCGGAGAGGGTGTCGTACTCGAAGCTGCGGTTGGAGCGCGGCTTGGCGTCCTTGTCGCCCTCGGCCGACGGGAACACGCCGGGGTTGATGAAAACGCCGATCGTGACGGGCATTTCCTTGGCGGCGATGAGATTGTCGAAGACGGTCGGTACAGGGAAGTCGCCGGTGAGGCTGACGTAACCGCCGCCGTCCTGGAAGACCATGAGGGATGCTGGCTTCTCCGCGTCGTACTGGGCGGGAACGTAGACCCACCAATCGCGGACGGTCTTTTCAAAGATTTTGCTCGTCCACGGAGGCATTTTGACCACTTTACCCTTGGGTACGTCGGGCTTTTCCATCGAGTCGGGGCCGAGTTTGTAGTCGGAATCTTCGGCGCGGACGACGGCGAAGGGCGCCAGGATCAGGAGGGCGAGACATGCGAGGCGTCGAGGCATGGGTGGATCCTTTCGGGGTGGGAGGGCGGTATAGGGGCGTAAGGTATCACGGCGTCCGACGGACGGCAAGTGGCCCGGTTGGAATGCGAACGATCGCCGTGCACCCCGGACTCACGAGTACGTTCGCCCGGGGCTTTATTTCAGTCGCCCGAAGGGGCTCCAATACCGAACCTGTCGGGGTCTTGAGTCCGGAGGGCGACCCAAATAAAGCCCCGGGCGAACGTACTCGTGAGTCCGGGGCTCCCAGGCGGCGGCTCGTTCCTTGTTACGGAAATCCGCGGCACACTTTTTGCCCCTTTCAGCGGCGTTGGCCCTGCGACGCGGCCTTGAAACTATCTAATTGGGAAAGGGAGACGGTGAAACTATGAAACTTGCTACGCTTGAGGATTTGCTCCATGACCATCTGAAGGATCTTTACAGCGCCGAAAACCAGCTCGTGAAGGCGCTGCCGAAAATGGCCAAGGCGGCTTCCGCCCCCGCATTACGCGCCGGCTTTACGGAGCATCTGGCCCAGACGCGCGTGCATGTGGAGCGTTTGGAGCAGATCTGTAAGCAAATGGGCGTCAAACCAAAGGGCAAGAAGTGCGCGGCGATGGAGGGTCTTCTCGAAGAGGGCAAGGAAATGATGGAGGAAGACGCGGCGCCGGCCGTCATGGACGCCGGCTTGATCGCGGCCGCCCAGAGCGTCGAACACTACGAAATGGCCGGCTATGGCTGCGTCCGCACCTGGGCGGAGCAGTTGGGCCATCGGGCCGAGGCCGCCATACTTCAACAGACCTACCAGGAAGAGAAAGCGTGCGACGAGAAGCTGTCGCAACTCGCCAAGCAGACGGTCAACCAGAAAGCCGAACAAGGAAACGGCGCCGTGCCTAAGAAGACGGCCGCCAAGAGCCGGGCTAAGTAATAAAGGCGAGCCGGGGGCGTAGAGCCATCCGGAGAATGCTTTCAGTCGCTGAGACTATCTCCGGGCGGCTCTACGCCCCCGGCTCGCCAGTCGGACACAGTGGAACTGACCTCCCCGCCGCTTTCTTTCCATTCGCCATCCCATCTTCGCCCGCATAGGGCGGTGAAAATTATTCCGCCGGCGTCACTACCCTTGCTTGACCTGGCTCCCCGCACCGATTAGGATGCAACACAGACAACAGCCCGCCTGCCCGCCTGCCGACCCCGCTTGCCGCCCACCCGCCGCCCGACCGTCCGACTTCAGGGGAGTAACCACCGATGCTGTTCCGCCTCTCCCGCGCGAGCACGCGCCGCCCCGTTCCGTTCTTTCTTCTCGCTCTCGGCGCCGGCCTTGTCGCCGTTCTGCCCGCGCTGGCGCAGCAGCCGTTGCCCGACTCCACCTTCCCTTCGCCGCGCCTCCTCAGCGTCTCGCCGACCGGCGCCAAGGCCGGGACCGTCGTGGCCGTCACCTTCGCCGGTACGGACCTCGACGAGCCGGAAAAAATCCTCTTCAGCATTCCCGGCTTCAAAGCCGATCTCGTGCCGCCGCCGCCGCCCGACCCCAAGGCGCCCAAACCGCAACCCAATGCGCCGAAGCCGCCCGTCGTCTACAAAGTGATCGTGCCGCTTGATGCGCCGCTTGGCGTTGCCGACGTTCGCATCGCCGGCAAATGGGGCGTCAGCAACGCCCGCGCTTTTGTTGTCGGCGACTTGCCCGAAGTCCTCGAAAAAGAGCCGAACAACGATTTGCCCGAGAGCCAGCGCGTCGAGCTGAACACCACCATCAACGGCACGATGGCGTCCGCCGTGGACGTAGATTACTATGCCTTCGCCGGCAAGAAGGGGCAGCGCGTCCTTGTCAGCTGTCTGGCCTCCACCATCGACAGTCGCTTCCTTCCCGGAGTGGAATTGTATGATTCCAAAAACCATCTCCTGGCGACCGGCCGCAACTATCTCGTCAACGACGCGCTCGCCGACTGCACCCTGCCCGACGACGGCGACTACACTATCCGCCTCTTCGAGTTCACGCACACGGCCAACTTCCCGCCCGGCCCGAATGAATACTTCTACCGGCTCACCATCACGACCGCCCCGTGGATCGACGCCATTTTCCCGGCCGTCTTTGAACCCGGCAAGCCGACGATGGCGACAATTTACGGCCGCAACCTGCCCGGCGGTCAGCTCGACCCGACCGCCGTTGTCGATGGCCGTGTGTTGGAAAAACTGGCGACGACCATCACCGCACCGGCCGACCCCGCCGCCGCCAACCGGCTGACCTATAGCGGCCGGTTGTCTCCCAGCGCCTCCGGTCTCGACGGCTTTGAGTATCGCGTCAAGAACGCCGTCGGCGCGTCCAATCCTTTCCTGCTTACGCTCGCCCGCAACCCCGTCGTACTTCACAATGACGCCAACAACACCTTGGCAACCGTTCAGGAGGTGACGCCGCCGTGCGAGATCGCTGGCCGCTTCGGCAAAGTCCACGACCGTGATTGGTATGTTTTCACCGCCAAGAAAGGCGACGTTTACAACCTCGAAATCCTCAGTGATCGCCTCGGCGCCCCGACGCTGACGTTCCTCGTCGTACACGACGCCGCCCAGAAACTGGTCTACGAATCGCCTGACGATAATAAGGATAGCTTTAGCAACAAATTCTTCACGCACTCCGAAGACCCGGCGCCTTACCGCTTCACGGCGCCCGCCGACGGCAAGTACTTCGTGCAAGTCGGCGGTCATCTGGCGGACACAATGGCCGGCCCGCGGCATTTCTACCGCCTCCGCATCGGGCCAGATCAGCCGGATTTCCGGCTCGTCGTCACGGCCGGCGCCAACGCGCGGCCCGACGCGTGTACGCTCTGGCAGGGCGGCAATCAATCGTATACCGTCTTCGCATGGCGCCGCGACGGCTTTGTCGGTGACATTCAATTGTCAGTGGAAGGATTACCGGCCGGCGTAACCTGTCCGCCGCAGACCATCGGCGGCGGCGTGCGTGAGACGCAGTTGGTGCTGAACGCGGGCGCCGGCGCGGCGGCCTGGACGGGTGAGATCAAGATCAAGGGAACGGCGACGATCAAAGGCCAACCCGTGGTGCGCGAGGCGCGGGCCGGCGGCGTGGTATGGCCGTCGCCCCAACCGACGCAGACGATGCCCTTGGCCGGCCGCGTCGAGCGCACGGTGGCGCTGGCCGTCCGCGCTGACAAAGCGCCGTGGGCCGTGACTACAGCAATGACCACCGCAATCGACAACGCTATATTGACGCAGAGCGATCCCAAGAAGTTGACCACCGCGACGATCACGGTCAAGCTGACGCGCGCCTGGCCGGACCTCAATCAGCCCATCGCCGTGCAGGCGCTGGCGCCGGAACTACCCGGCCAACAGAACCAGCAGGGCAGCCAGCTCACCATCAACAATAATCAGCCGATAAACCTCGCTCCAGGTCAGGCGGAGGCGAAACTGCCCGTCGCGGTCGGCGCCAACGTGCAGCCGGGCGTTTACAACGTCGTCCTGCGCACCTCGGCCGCCAACGTGCCGTATGTGCGCGATCCCAAGGCGACGCCGAAGCCGGCCGCGGTCAACATCGTGCTAGTCGAGCCGGCCGCGCCGCTGACGATCACGGTGCTGCCGCGCGTGGTCGGTACGCTGACGCTGGCGACGCCGAACCCGACGCTCAAGGCCGGCGGCGAGGTCGCGGTGGTGGTCAAGGTCGCCCGGCTGTACGACTACGCCGGCGAGTTCAAGGTGTCGCTCGTACCGCCTGCGGCCGTCAAGGATGTGACGGCCGCCGAGGTTGTGATTCCCGCCGGCAAGGACGAGGCGACGCTGGTGCTGAAGGCGCCGCCCACGGCCGCGCCCGGCGGTCGCAACGATCTTGTCGTTCATGCCGTCGCCTTGTTCAACGGCAGTGCGCCGACGACCCAGGAAGTGAAATTCAACTTGAACGTGGTAAAATAGTGGTTCCGGAAGTCGTTTAGCCGCGACCCGCAGGGGAGCGCGTCTCCCC
>DHJA01000171.1:7898-11893 GCA_002404095.1 Planctomycetaceae bacterium UBA4732
AGCGCGTCTCCCCCGCGCTCCCCTGCGGGTCGCGGCTAAACGGGGATTCATCTGTAGGAAAGGTCTCTCCATCATGCCGCTATGCCGCTGGGTTGTCGCACTTTGCTGTTGCGGGTCCGTCTTTGGCATCGCGCCTCCTCTGTACGCAGGAGATGGGAAGGTCCACGGAATCAAGGTTCTCCCCGAAAAGGATGCGGATTGTTCGTCACTCAAGTCGATCTGCGAAAGCGTTACGCGCGGCTGCAAGACCAACGACGAAAAAGCCATCGCCATCTACAACTTCATGCAGTTGACGCACTACCACTTGGCCTATCCCGGCGAGAACGGCGGCCTCGGCGTTCTCAGAGAAATCAACGTCTACGGCTGGAGTCTGTGCGGCGGACTGCACACGGAGGAGGCGGCTCTCTGGCGCGAGATGGGCTGGAAGTGGCGCTACGTCGGCTGGAGCGACCCCGGCCATACCACCGTCGAAGTTTACTACGACGGCCGTTGGCACTACCTCGACGTCTTCCTCAAGTTCTACGTCTGGATGCCCGACCCCAACGCGCCGGGCGGCCGAACCATCGCCGGCCAACAGGACATCAAGGCCAACCCCGCCCTCGTCACCGACGGGCTGGTCTACGACAAGGACCGCCAAGTCTACTACCACAAGGGCGATCAATTTGCGGTCCTCGACGGCAAGGCGAATTGGCGCGCTCCATCGTTCCTGAGTTGCGGCGACGACCCGCGCGGCATCCTCACCGGGATCGCCAGCAGCAATCGCGCGGGCAGCCCCACGGGCTGGGGGGAGATCGTCTTCGACTCGCCGGGCTATAGCACCGACGTCAACCTGGCGCCGGGAAACGCGCTGACGCTCACCTGGGACGCCATTAAAGACGCCTATTGGTTCAATGGACAGAAACAGGCGCCGCGTCACACTTGTAGAGATAAAGACTGTCGCAATTGTCCGGCTATCGGGCCGGTCCTCGAACCCTACGACGTTCCGGGCCGCGAACCGCGCAGCTATGCCAACGGTATTCTCCTATTCGCCCCCGACCTCTCCAACGACGCCTTCTTGAAGAGTCTTGCGGCAAAAGAGAACGTAAAAGTAGCTGATGGCAAACTGGCGCCCGCCGACGCTGGCGCGCCGGCCTCGATCACGGTGGAGTTACAGTCTCCGTATGTCATGAGCCGGGCGTCCGGTGCGGCCGACGGAGTGGATAAGACCGAGATCTCGGTGGACGGCGGCAAGTCGTTTAAACCGATCAAGTTGGCCGATTTCTCGGAACAGGTGGGCGGCAAGTACGACTGCCTGGTGAAACTTTCGTTCAAGGCGCCCGTCTCCGCGCTCCGCCTGGAAGCCGTGGTCGAGTGCAACCGCGGCGCGTTGCCCTACCTGTCGCCGGGGAAAAACAAGGTCGCCGTCGCCATCGCTGACCCCAAGGAACTCGGCGACAATCGACTCGTCGTCACCTACGTCTACGAGCCGGGATTCCGCAGCAAGTCCTTCGAGGAGCTGGCCGGCGAAGGCGCCGAACTGGCCCGCGCCCACAACGCCGCCTGGGCCTCCAAGCCGACCGTGGTTCAGAAGGTGTTCACCGCCAAAGACCTGCCGGCGACCTTCGACATTGATGTGCCGACTCCGGAGGGGAAATATCCGATTTATCCGCGGATGCTCTTCATCCGGCGTGAGGTTTTGGCGCCCGGCGCGAAACCGCAAGCGACGCCGAAAGGCGCCGAAGCTCCGAAGCCCAGCGCGGAGAAAGACCTCAAGACGCTGCCTAATCCGTTCACGGTTGGCATCGCGCGACCCAAGTGAAACTTCCAGGAGATTCTCGAATGCGTTCCCGATATTTGTTTTGCACCGTCGCCCTCCTTCTGCCGGCTGTCGCCGTCGCCGCCGACCCGCAGCCGATCGCGGTCGTCGCCCTCAACCGTAAAGACGCCTTGTCCTACAATAAGGACATCGAACCCATCCTTAATACCAAATGCTCCGGCTGCCATAACAACCTGAAAAAGGAAGGCAAGCTGGACATGAGCGCCTACGAGCTTCTCATCAAAGGCGGCAGTCGCGGCAGCCCGATCGTCCCGGCCAACTCCGCTGGCAGCCTGCTTATCAAGCTCTGCGGCCGTACCGAAAAGCCGTTCATGCCGCCGAAGAGGGAAGAGCCGCTTACTCCCGAAGAACTGGCGCTCGTCAAACTGTGGATCGACCAGGGCGCCAAGGCGCCAAGCGGCCCGCATGAGCGGCCCAAGGTGATCGTGTCGGCGCCGCCGGCTAGTGTGCAGCCGGTTCGCGGCATCGCCATTAGTCCCGATAAAACCATCGTCGCGGCGTCGCGCGGCAACCAGATTCACCTCTACAACGCCGCCACCGGAGCCTATGTGCGCGATCTCGTCGATCCCGGACTTAAGGGGTCGGACGGGAAACCCATCCCGGCCGCTCATCTCACCTTGGTCGAAGCGTTGGCCTACAGCCCCGACGGCAAAACCATCGCCAGCGGGGCGTATCAGGAAGTGATCCTTTGGGACGCGGCGACGGGCGCGCTTCGCAAGCGCATCACCGGCTTCGCCGACCGTGTGGGCGCGCTGGACTTCTCCAACAACGGCAAGCTGCTCGCCACCGGCGGCGGCGCCCCGACCGAGGACGGCGAGGTCAAGGTCTTCGACGTTGTCACGGGTAATCAGGTATTTGAGATCAAAAATGGGCACAGCGACACGGTCTACGGCGTCAGCTTCAGCCCGGACGATAAAGTTCTCGCCACTTGTGGAGCCGACAAGTTCGTGAAAACGTGGGAAGTCCCAAGCGGCAAGCTGCTCAAGGTGTTCGAGGGGCATACGCATCACGTCCTTGACGTGGGCTGGAAGAGCGACGGCAAGTTCCTGGCCAGCTGCGGGGCGGACATGAACATCAAGGTTTGGGATTGGGAGAAGGGCGAACAGGCCCGCACCATCGCCATGCCGATGGGCGGCAAACAACTGACGCGCTTGCTGTTCGTCGGCAAAAAGCCGGAGTTCCTCACGGTCAGCGGCGACGATCAAATTAAGATGTGGAATGTAGACACCGGCGGCAACACGCGCAACTTCGGCGGCGGCGGCAAGGACTTCCTGTACGCCGTGGGCGTCAGTCCGGACGGCGCCGTGGTGGCGGCCGGCGGCGAAGAGGGCGTGGTCCACTTGTACAAAGGCGACAACGGCCAGCTCATTAAGGAGCTGTTGCCGCCGGGCGCCGCGCCGGCCGTGCCGCCGCCGCCGGCGAAGAAGTGACGCGGAGCCATCCGGGCGGGTGAGAACTGCGATAGACCTGACCCGGGGGGGCGTTCAGGGAATCGCGCTCCCCGCCCGGACTTTTTTCGTTTAGCCGCGACCCAAAGGGGAGCGCGTCGGCGCCCTTACATTCATTGTAATCGGAAGCATGGCCGTCGCACCGTTCGAGAACGCCTTCGCTCTTACCGGACCAACCGGATCCGGTAAGAGTCAATTGGCGCTGACGCTGGCCGAACACCTCGGCGCCGAGATCGTGTCGATGGACTCGATGGCGCTCTATCGCGGCATGGACATAGGCACGGCCAAGCCGACCGTGGACGACCGGCGCCGTGTGCCGCATCATCTGCTCGACGTACTCGATCCGTGGGAGTCGGCCAGCGTCGCGTGGTGGTTGCGGCGAGCGGCGGAGTGTTGTCGTGAGATTTCGGGCCGCGGCCGGCGCGTCCTTTTCGTCGGGGGTACGCCGCTTTATCTGAAAGCCTTGCTGCGCGGCCTCTTCGACGGCCCGCCTGCCGATGAAGACCTGCGCCGCCGGCTGACGGAAGAGGCGGAACGTCTCGGTGCGCCGACGCTGCACGCCCGGCTTGCGACCGTGGACGCCGTCAGCGCCGGCCGCCTGCATCCCAACGACGTGCGCCGCGTCATTCGCGCCCTGGAAGTATGGGAGCTTACCGGCCGGCCTCTCAGCGAATGGCAGACCCAATGGGGCGAGCGCAAAGACACCTTAGCTCCCTCCCCCCTTGTGGGGG
>DHJA01000149.1:0-322 GCA_002404095.1 Planctomycetaceae bacterium UBA4732
CCTTCGGGTCGCGGCTAAACTTCCATATTTGATTACGATGCTTTCTTTTCGTCGGTGATCTTGATGAGCACGTCATCGACCAAGCCAAATTCTTTGGCCTCCGAGGCCGTGAAGTAGCGGTTTCGCTCCGTCTCGGCTTCGACCTGCTCCAACGGCCGGCCCGTGTGCTTGGCCAGGATTTCGTTGAGGCGCCGTTTCTCTTTAAGAATCTCCTTCATCTCGATTTCCACGTCCGACGCCTGCCCGTACATGCCGCCGCTCCACGGCTGATGGATCATCACCTTGGAGTGCGGCAAGACGAAGCGCTTGCCCTTGGCGCCGG
>DHJA01000149.1:379-8639 GCA_002404095.1 Planctomycetaceae bacterium UBA4732
GCTTGCCCTTGGCGCCGGCCGCCAACAGGATCGCCGCCCCGCTGGCCGCCAGGCCGATGCAGTAGGTGGCGATGGGGCACTCCAGGAACTGCATCGTGTCATAGATCGCCAGCGTGGACGTCACCGAACCGCCGGGCGAATTGATGTAAAAGTGGATCTCCTGATTGCGATTCTCGTACTGGAGATAGAGCAATTGCTGGATCACGACGTTGGCGGTGATGTCGTTGATCTCCGGCGCGTAGAAGTTGCCGCCGGCGCAGCCGAAGAAGATGATGCGGTTTTCCAACAGAATGTCGTTGGTCTGATACTGCCGCTGCCGCGAGTACTCACGGTAGCGTTGGTTGCGAACGCCGCCCGGTTGTCCGGGAGAAATATCAAGCATGAAAAAGACTCCTTTAGGGCAATTCCGATCAACCGGCGGCCGGCGTCGGGGTTTCGGATTCGGGCGGCGCGACGGCCGGGTCGTGCATCTCGCCGGGCACAGTCTGGGCTTCCACGCTGGACATGGCCGGCGAGTCTTCCTGCGTCAACGGCTGGTCCTCGTACTCGGCCGTATCCAAGATCAGATCGAGCGACTTGCGTTCGATCATCTCGGCGGCCAAAGCGTCGATCACGTCTTCCTTTTCGAGCCGGGCGCGTACCTTGCGCGGCGATTCATCGCTCTGTTCGGCCAGCCGCTCGATCTCCTCGTTCAGGTCGTCCTCGTTAATTTCGATCTTTTCGACTTCGGCGATCTTTTGCAGGACGAAATGTTCCTTGAGAGCCAACTCGGTGGACCGCAGCACGTCCTGTTGCAGCAGGCGCTGCCGTTGGGCGATCTCCTCTTCGGAGATGCCGTCGGTGCGCATCTCCATTATACGCCGGGCCATCGCCGTGCGCGCCTGACGGATCAGCAGGTCTTGCGGCAACTGCCACGCGGCGGCGGCGCCAATATGCGACATCACTTGCTCGCGGGCCGACTGCCGTTGCGTGTACTCCAACCGGCGCTGGAGGACGACGCGGACAAGTTCGTGCAGTTCGTCGGCCGCGTGAACGCCATATTGTTCGAGGAAAACCGGGGTCAGTTCGGGAAGGCGAAGCGTCTTGAGGTCTTTGATATCAAAGGTCGCCTTAACGGTCTTGCCGCGCAGATCGGCGTCGGAGGCAGCGGTAGAGAGAGTAACGTCCACGACGCGCGACTCGCCGGCCTTGGCGCCTTGCACTTGTTCGCCGAAGCGCGAGGCGACGGCGTCCTTGAAGGCCAGCTTCTTGTCGATGCGGAACTGGGCCTCCTTGATGGTGCTAATCACGCGGTCGCCGTCGCGCGTGGTCACGTCGGCCGTGAGAATGTCGCCGATCTCGGCCTTGCCGTCTGGTTTGGGCACGACCTGGCCGTGCGGAGCGAGGAGCCGGCGTTCTTCCTGGGCGACCTCGTCGTCGGTGAAGGAATGGACGACGCGCTTGATCTTGAGACCCTTGTAGTTAGGCAGGTCGAATTGCGGACGGACTTCGACTTCAAATTCGTACACCAGGGGTCCGTTACGGGGCATTTCGATGGCGGCCGGGTCGATGTTGGGATGGCTGAGCGGCGCGATGTCGTGGTCCTCGGCGAGCTGCTCCAGGCTGGCGAGAAGCACCTCGGTTTTAACCTGATCGCCGACCTCGCGCTGAAAGCGTTTTTCAACGATCTTGCGCGGCGCCTTGCCCGGTCGAAAGCCGGCCACGGCAGCGCCGCCGGTGAGTTCGCTGAACTTCTCGCCAAAGCGGGCGTCAATGTCCTGGCGCTCGACGGTGACTTTAATGTGCTTCTTGCATGGGCCGACGTCCTTGATCTCGACGGCCTGGCGGAGTTTGGCCGGCTTATCATCCTCCGCGACGGCGACCGCCTCGGCGGCGGTGGTCTGAGGTTCGGTTCCGGCTTCATCGGGCCGTGTTTCGTCGGTCATAATCGTCCTGCCTTCTGGCCGTATCGCCGACGGCCAAGCGTTTCCAAGGAAGTAGTCCGGCGCCCGGCCTCCAACGACGGATCGGTGCGAGAGGCGTGCGTTCCCCGTTAGAGGAATCGTTGTATTCTAGGCGTCGGCGTTCAAGAAAGTAGTCCCCGCGCCGCACGGCTTGTCGCGGATCGCCGGGAGAATAGGATTAGCGCCCACCGTGTCATACCGCCGCACCATTGGCGACGGCGATGAATTCAAGAGGATGCCACACATGCTGACCGTTGCCGATGTCGTGCAGTTTCTGGAAAAGATTGCCCCACCGGCTCTGGCAGCCGAATGGGACAATGTCGGTTTGTTGCTCGGCGAAAGCACGGCTGAGGTACGTCGTATAATGACGTGCCTCACCGTGACGCCCGAAAGTGCGGCCGAGGCGGCCGCCGAGGGCGCACAGCTAGTGGTCACGCATCATCCCATCCTATTTCGAGCCGTGAAGAAGCTCACCGACGCCACGGCGGAAGGTCAAACGCTACTGACCTTGGCCCGCGCCGGCGTCGCCGTCTACAGTCCGCATACGGCGTTTGACGACTCCGATGGAGGGATAAACGACCTTCTGGCGCGACGCCTTGGCTTGATCGACGTCGGCCCGCTGCGCCGGCGCGAAGCCTTCCGTTCCTGCAAAGTCGTCGTCTTCACGCCGGAAAATGACCTTGAACGAGTGTCCGAAGCGCTGTTCGCGGCCGGGGCCGGGCGGATCGGCCAGTATAGCGAGTGTAGTTATCGGCTTCTTGGGATGGGAACCTTCTTTGGCTCCGAAAACGCTAATCCTACCGTCGGTCAGAAGGGTCGGCGTGAGCAGATCGCCGAATGGCGGCTGGAAGCAGTTTGCTCCGAAAATGATGTGGACGCCGTCATGGCGGCGGTGCGCCGCGTTCATTCATACGAAGAGCCGGCCTTTGACGTTTACCCATTGCGGCCGTCGGCTTCGTCCCAGGGCGTCGGCCGCATCGGCGCACTGCCGGAAGCGCTTTCCCTTCGCTCCTTCACGGAGACGGTAAAGAAATCGCTCAACGCCGGCCCGGTACAGATGGTCGGCGAAGCGGAACGCGAAGTGAACCGTGTGGCGATCTCATGTGGGGCTGGCGGCGAACTGCTTCCCGACGCCGTTCGCGCCAGCGCCGACGTGCTGCTGACCGGCGAGGCGCGCTTCCACGATTACCTTGCCGCGCAAGCCCAAGGGTTAGCCCTGGTGCTTCCGGGCCACTACGCCACGGAGCGCTGCGGCATCGAGGATTTAGCGGATCGCCTCAAGGCGGAATGGCCAGACGCGACGGTCTGGGCGAGTGGTAGCGAGCGCGATCCGGCCGCATGGGTTTGAAAGAGGGCGCGCAACAGTTACCATACATCTCCGTTCGCCCTCAAGGAGCATGTATGGCCGGTGCGTCGCCGTTTACGGAAAAGTCCGCGTCCGACGCCGGCCTGGACACGGAGTTTACGCGCGGCCTCGGCCTGTTCGACGCCACGATGGTCGTCGTCGGCTCGATGATCGGTTCCGGCATTTTCATCGTGTCGGCGGACATGGCGCAGCGAATCGGCAGCCCCGGTTGGCTGCTCGTCGGCTGGCTGTTGACTGGCATTCTGACCGTGGCGGCCGCGCTGTCTTACGGCGAGTTGGCCGCCCTGATGCCAAAAGCCGGCGGCCAGTACGTCTACCTCCGCGAGGCGTTTTCGCCGTTATGCGGCTTCCTTTACGGTTGGACGCTTTTCCTCGTCATCCAGACGGGCACCATTGCGGCGGTCGCCGTGGCCTTCGCCAAGTTCGCCGGCATACTTTGGCCGAGCATAGGCGAAAATGTCTATCTCTTAACGCCGCAACAGATCGCGCCAGGATATTACCTCTCCCTTTCCACCGCGCAACTGATCGCCATCCTGCTCATCGCCCTGCTCACCGGCACGAACTTGTTTGGCATCGAGTACGGCAAGATCGTGCAGAACCTCTTCACGGTGACGAAGACCGCCGCCCTGCTGGGGCTGATCGTGTTGGCCCTTTTCATCGGCTGGAACGCTGCCGCCGTCTCCGGCAACTTCGGGGACCTATGGAGTCCGCGTCCATCCAAAGCGGTGATCGGCGAGACGCTAGAGGGTCTGACCGCCGCGTCGGCCTTCGGCCTTTTCGTCGCCCTGTGTGTGACGCAAACCGGATCGCTATTCTCTTCGGATGCCTGGAACAACATCACTTTCACCGCCGGCGAAGTGCGCAATCCGCGCCGCAACCTGCCGCTCGCCCTTGGGTTGGGCACGGGCCTTGTCATCGGCCTCTACCTTCTCGCCAACATCGCTTACCTCGTGGTTTTGCCGTTGCCGGACATCCAGACGGCCGCGGAGGGACGCGTGGCCACCGCGACATTGCAAAGGATATTCCCGCAAGTCGGCGCGGCGATCATGGCGGCGGCGATCATGATTTCCACATTCGGCTGTAACAACGGCCTCATTCTGGCCGGCGCTCGCGCCTACTACGCCATGGCGCGCGACGGCCTCTTTTTTCGTAAAGTTGGCGAGCTGAATCGCGCTAGAGTGCCCGGCTGGGGTCTAATCTTGCAGGGAGTATGGGCGGCACTTCTCGTTCTGCCGCGCACGGGAAGCGATCCGGCCAAACTCGGCAACCTCTACGGCGACCTGCTGGACTACGTGATCGCGGCCGCTCTCTTGTTCTACATCTTTACTATCGCCGGCCTCTTCCGCCTGCGCTATACGCGACCGAATGCCGTGCGGCCGTATCGCGCCTTCGGCTATCCCGTCGTGCCGGCGCTGTACATTATCGGAGCGACCGTACTGGTCGTGGTGCTGCTGGTTTATCGGCCGATGACGACGTGGCCGGGGTTGGTGATCGTGCTGCTGGGGGCGCCGATCTATTTCCTCTGGCGTTTCCGTCGGCGTTTTCCATAGGTCTACGACGCCGGCCACAAGGAGCCTGTACGATGCCGTCCGTCGGAGGATACCTAGCGCTCCTGGTTCTGCTAACACTTGGAGCTTTTTACGCCTCGATATTCCTGCACGAACTGGGACACGCCGTCTGCGCCTTGCTGGGCGGCTCCCAAGTCACTTCGTTCGGTATGGGCACTTCGCGCCCCTTTGCCGTCGCCTCTTTCCACGGCGTGCGCGTCTACCTTTGCTCGCGGCGGCCGCTGCAAGGGATCGCTTTCTATATCAATCCTCAACTCCTCCCCTCGCGTCGCCAGCAGGTGTTTACGCTGGCCGGCGGGATTCTCGCGCACTTCCTGTTGGCCGCGTCGGCCTGGGCGCTACTACTGCTCTGGCCGGCTTGGGCGGTCGTGTGGGGCATTTTGGGCGGCATGAACTTATGGCTGGGCGTTGTCAACCTCATCCCCGCGCGCATCCGCCTCGGCTCTTACACCCTCCGCAGCGACGGCGCTTTGATCCTGACCGTCCTTCGGACCGGATCGCCGTCCTCCGATCCGACCCTACCCCTTTCTTCCTTGCAAGCGTTCCGCGAACTATGGCAAGCCACGGGCGACAGGCACATCCAGTACGCTCATCTGCTCGCCGCCGCCGAGTTCTGGATCAGCCTGGGCGACGCTGGGCGGGGCGGCGAACTGCTGGCCGAGGCACGCGCCTTACCCTTCGAGCCGCTCCCTGCTTGGCAGTCGTATGGGCTTCTCGTGGAAGCCGAGGGCGCTTTGGAGCGAGACGATATAGAGAGAACGGGCATCGCACTCGCGCAAGCGGAAGAGCAGTTCCGCCTGCTCGGCCATGAGGCGGGCCTGCTGCTGACAAGTAGGGTCGGCGCCGAACTGCTCCGAAAACGGGGTGAGGCCGCAGAGGCGTTGCGGACGCTGGAAGCGCTCACGGCGCATCCCCTAGTGCGACGGCAGGCGTCGTTGCGTTCCCTGCTTCTCGCCCAGCGGGTCGTGTGCCATTGCGACCTCTCCAGCGGCGATCCGGAACCCCTGTTGGCCGAGTATGCGGCGCTTCCGAAGCTGTACCGCTCGCCCGTCGCGGATGTCGAAACGTTCCAATCGGCCGCCTGTTGGCGACTGCGTAATGGCGACGGCGTACGGGCGGCACAAGCCTACGCACGGGCGTTGACAGCAGTAAGCGATCTTGACGCGAAGATGACCGGGGACGACCAAGAGCGTTTCCGACTCGCCAAGGCGCCTCTGGCGGCCGAAGCCCAGCAGTGTTTGCGCGCTCTGGGACGCGCGGAAGAAGCGGCGCGGCTCGACTCCTTCTTCCCGTCACCCGAGGAACGCGTCCGACAGGCCCAGGAAGTACGCGGACGCCGTGACGCCCGCCGCGCGCGTTGGGGCGCGGCGCTGTTGTCGTTCAATTTCGCGGTCATTCTGCTCACGTTGGGAGGGGCGGGCGTCGAGGCGATTTTGTGGCCTGGCGCGCCGTCAGTATCCCCACGACATAAGGGCACGGAGCTGTTCGATCTGCTGCGTGAGTACTTCGGCTTTTCCACGTTGCTATTGCTGGTGCTGTTGACATTCTCCACCCTTTTCGGAGCGCTGATGGGTCTGGTGCTGGGCGGCCTTGGGCGGCTGGTGAAAGAGGTTAAGGGATTGGCCGGGATAGTCGTTCTCTTATGCGCGTGGACTCCCTGGGTGATGTGGCTGACGACCCTCGCCTTGGATTTTTCCCTGTGGGCGACTTGGCGGAGTGGACCATAAGCACGACCGCCGGCGCGAAGCGGCCGGGTCGGAACACCGGCGTTGCGATACCATAACCTGGGACCGAGTGTATCGTCCGGCCGAGTGAAATCATGAACCTCCATCCGTCACGGGGCGCCCGCGGCAGCCTCGCTTTCCTGGCGTTCCTGGCGTCCGCGCTCGTGCTGAGCGTGTTGGTCGCGCTCCTCTTTTGGGATCCGTGGCGGACCCACGGGTCGGCGGCGAAACGTCCTCTTCTCCTCTATTGCGCCGCCGGCATTCGGCCGCCCGTAGAGGCCGCCGCGCAAGATTATCAGCGGGAGTACGGCGTCGAAGTGCAGTTGCAGTACGGCGGCTCGCAGACGCTGCTCGCCAGCATCGAAGCGAGCAAGCGCGGCGACCTGTACCTGCCCGCCGACGAAAGTTATCTCGAAATTGCCCGCACCAAGGGTCTTGTCAAGGAAATGCTACCGCTGGCGCGCATGACGCCGGTGCTTGCCGTGCATAAAGGCAATCCGAAAAGTCTGCTTTCGCTCGACGACCTGAAACGCGACGGCGTGCGCATCGCCCAGGCGAACGCGGAAGCCGCGGCCGTCGGCAAGATAACAATGGCCGCGCTGATGAAGGCCGGCCGGTGGACCGAATTGGAAAAGCATATCGTCGTCACGAAGCCGACCGTGAACGACGTGGGCAACGACGTCGTCATCGGCGCCGTGGACGCCGGCTTCGTCTGGGACGCGACCGTCCGCCAGAACCCGCAGCTAGAGGCAGTCGTATTGCCGGAGTTCGCCGACGTTCACGCCCTTGTCGCCGTCGGCGTGCTGACGATGAGCGAGCAACCGACGGCCGCCTTACACTTCGCCCGTTATCTCGCCGCCCGCGACAAAGGATTGCCGCTCTTCGAGCGCGACGGCTATGAGCCGGTGGAGGGCGATCCGTGGGCCGAGACGCCGGAGCTGCGCATATTTTCCGGCGCAATGTTACGGCCGGCCATTGACGACACCATCGACGAGTTTGAGAAGCGCGAAGGCGTGCGCGTCACGCGCGTCTACAACGGCTGCGGAATTCTCGTCGGCCAGATGAAGACCGACGGCAAAAGTCCCGACGCCTATTTCGCCTGCGACCTGTCCTTTATGAAGCAAGTCCACGACCTGTTCCTCGAAGCCGTCCCGGTCTCGACAAATCAACTTGTCATCCTCGTCCCCAAAGGCAATCCGCACCAAATCCGCTCCCTGAACGATCTTGGCAAACCAGGGCTGCGCCTCGGCGTCGGCCACGAAAAGCAATGCGCCCTCGGCGCGCTCACTCAGGAGACGTTGAAGCAGGGCGGCGTCCATGACGCGGTGATGGAGAACGTCAAAGTGCAATCGCCGACCGGCGATTTGCTCGTCAACCAGCTACGCGCCGGCTCGCTCGACGCGGTGATCGCCTACGTCAGCAACGCCACGGAAGCGGCCGACGAGTTGGAAGCGATCGCCATTAAAGACATTCCTTGTGCGGTCGCCGTGCAACCGGTCGCCGTCGGCAGGGATTCGACGTACAAACAATTGACGGGCCGGCTGCTGGATGCGCTGCGTTCGCCGGAGTCGCGTCAGCGCTTCGAGGCCCACGGCTTCCACTGGCGCTAAGAATCTGTTCCAGAGGTTATCGAATCACGGCTGAGACAGCCGTGGCACA
>DHJA01000149.1:8655-25990 GCA_002404095.1 Planctomycetaceae bacterium UBA4732
TGTGCCACGGCTGTCTCAGCCGTGTTTGACCCCATTCAGGAACAGACTCTAAGGGGCTAAGGCAACATGGCCAATCCGCAACGGGAACATCGCACGCCGGCTGACTGGCCCTTTTTCCTAGCGCTTTCGGTCCTTGGCGGCGCCTACATTCTGCTGATCGCGGCCATGCTGACGGCGGACGCTTCGTATACATCACCTTTTCGTATCTGGCAAGCGCTTGGCAGCCCCGCCATTCGCTACGCCATTTGGCTGAGTCTGCTTTCCTGCTCCATCACGGCCATTCTGTCGGTCTGGACGGCAGTACCGCTCGGCTATTTGCTGTCGCGTTTCGACTTCCCCGGCCGGCGGTTGATCGATGTGCTGATCGACATTCCTATCGTGCTACCGCCGTTGGTGGTCGGCCTGAGTCTGTTAATTCTGTTCCAGACGCCGCCGGGCCGCTTTGTTAATTCCATTGTTTCAGTGACATACGCGATACCAAGTGTCATTTTAGCGCAATTTTCCGTGGCGTGCGCCTTCGCGGTGCGGACCATGCGCGGGACGTTCGATCAGATACCACGGCGCCGCGAACAGGTGGCGATGACGCTCGGTTGCAGTCGCGGCCAGGCGTTCTGGCGCGTGACGCTGCCGGAAGCGCGTCGCGGCGTCGTCGCGGCGTTCACGTTGGCCTGGGCGCGGTCGCTGGGCGAGTTTGGGCCGATTCTCGTGTTTTCCGGGGCCACACGCTTTCGCACGGAAGTTCTTTCGACGACGGTGTTCCTGGAACTGAGCGTCGGCAATCTGGAGGCGGCCATCGCGGTGTCGCTGCTGATGGTCGCGGCCGCGGTCGTCGTTTTGGTGATCGTGCAAGTGATCGGGGCGGAAAAAGTGTTGGCGTAACTTCCGGCCCCCTCCCAACGCCGGATTGTCCCATTGCAGCATGGCGCTCTTTTCCGACCCTTTCAGTAGTGATAACGCGCCTGGAGGAAATCGATTCGACGGCCTCGCACAAGATAGACCAATCGATGTTCTTCCGTGATCCGACGGGACCAGGCGCCAACCAATAGGTGCTTCAACGGTTCGGGCTTGCCGGCCCCCGTGAACGGTTCGCGCAGCACGGCCTCGACCAGCTCCAACACTCGAAGGGCGACCTTGCGTTCGACAGAGACCCAATGGCGGATGTCTTCCCGGAACTCCGGATGGAAAACCGCCTCGCGCGGGCCTGGCGCCTTACCGCCCGGCTTACGGCTCTTGGCCAAGGCCGAACTCCTGCCGCAGGGCCTCGATTGTCTTGGCCGGGAGATCCTCCGTGCGTGCGCGGATTATAGCCGTGATCAAGCGCCGGGCGTTCTGGGGTGAGCGCAACAGATGGGCGGTCTCCGTCAGGCCGCGAAGTTCGGCGGCGTCCACCAGGGCCACGTCCTCCGCGCCGCGCCGGCGGATAATGATCGGCTCGTGTGACGATGAAACCTTATCGCAGAGGGCCGCGAGATTGGCCCGGGCTTGCGTGTAGGTAATTTCCGTTGGCATGATCGCGTCCCTCGACTTGTACCGGATCACTGTACAGGATGGAGACTATCGCGCCAAGCAGCCGAACGACCCAAACGGCGTTCACGCGGCGAAAGGGCTTCGATACGCCTCATCAGCGATTCCGGCAGTTGGATGGTCAGTGTGCTCATGGATGCTTTCCGAACGCCCCAGAGATTACATTCTGCTACAGCGACGGGTTAGGCGTCGAACGTGGCGACGGCCAAGATCTTTTCCTCTGCCGCCACGGGGAAATCCACCACGACGAAGCGGCTTTCCGGATAGAGGTAGTCTTCGCCCGATTCATCGACCACGCGCATATAACCTTCGGCCGCCCCGGCGGCGTCGGGCAGGACGCGGTACAATTTCCACACCTGTAGGTCGTCGCAGCCCTCGTTCGACACACACACGGCGAAGGGGGCGCGGTTTTGCTTCTTTGCCATGGCGTCTCAGTCCAGAAAGCGCTTGATTTTCATCTTCCGCCGGCCCACCCCATGGGCCTCTTACCAATAGACCTCGGCCTTTCGGACGCTTCCGTTGACGAGCCGGACCAGCCCGACCCCCTTGAGCTTACGCCACCGGCGACCGCCGTGGAGAAGCTTCAGGGAGTCGCGTTCGCGGATCGCAAGATTGACTGCGATCATCTCGATGTTGGATAGTTCGCCCACCACCTCGAAGTCCATTCCCGCAGGCTACGCCAACCGCCCGACTGTTCCAAGACACGCCTAACGGCCAGCCCAGCAGCCGGGTCACACCGTAATTCGCGCGGCCGGTCAAGTGAAGCGACGGGTTAGGCCCGGCCCGCTTGGAGCAATTGGTCGTACTCGGCGTGCGGGCCAAACCAGACCCACACCAGTTCCGAGCCGTCCTCGACTGCCAGCGCCCGGTAATGCAGACCCACCCGTACGGACCACAGCGCCCCCACTTTCTTCAAGTGCAGCGACGGATGTCGTGGGTCATTCTTGAGCAACTCCTAGTGCTTTGTCACAGCTTAATTGTCGGGTAAACCGATTTTAGTTTTGTTCGGGCTTCGTCAATCTTCATTTGCCAATCGACGCCCCGTTGCGTCCCGTTGACATTCGTGGACCACGCGTCCGTTTCCTCTCGGAGAGTTTCCATGTCGCCGAAGCGGCGGTCCGCGACGCACTGGCGCGTGAGCGAACTCAATTCGTTTTCGGCGACGTTCAACCAACTGCCGTGCTTCGGCGTATAGCAAAACTCGATGCGTCGAACCAAAGACCGAGCACGCTCCGGTTCAAACGCTTCATAGAACGCGCCCTTCGTGTGCGTATTCAGATTGTCACACACCAAAATCACTTTCGCGCATGCGGCGTAGCGACCTTCCAGCAATCGAGCCATTTCGGCGGCCCAATCGATCTTCGTTTTCCGTTCGCGGACGGCGACTTCACGCCAGCCAGCCAATGGCTCGGCAAACAGGAAGATGGCGGCTGTCCCCGCTCGTTCGTATTCGTAGTCGACCCGCTTGGCATGTTCAGCCGTGGCGGGAATGGACGCTCGCGCGTCCTTCAGTAACTGCACCGGCTGCTCGTCCATGCCGATGACGGGAACGGCGGGATCGTACGGCTTTTCGTAAACTTCCAGCACTTCTTCCCTGTGGGCGACAAACTCGCCGTCGGCTTCCGGTGGGATCACCCCGTACTCGATTTTCCGATTCGTCATGCCGTTTTTTTTAGCGTGCGCCGCACCGTTTCGTGACTCAGTAGGTACTCTTATGCTGGACATGCGCGGCCTGGGGAATGGACGGACGCGCCGCCGGGCGGGACGGGGGCGGGGCCATTGGCGGGGCCGGTGGCTGTTGCGGCGGCGGCTCGGCGACGTAGCACGGCTCCTCATGCGACAGATCGGCGCGCAGCCGCTCCAGGAACCGCAACAACGGGTACTGGGTGCGTTTCGCCTCCACACGAATCAATTCCGCCAGAAGCGAAATGGCGAGTAAAGACAGTGAGGCGATAGAGATAAAAAAGACAGTGTTCATGGTCTTGATCTCTGACAGCTCGGCCCGCCGTTCGTACAGCCTGACTTTAAGGACAAGCGCCCGCAGCATCGGTAATAGTATCTGCCGCCGGAACTATACCACCATCCCCTGATGCCAGGAGATAGGTATGCTTATTCTGCCAGTCTAGCCAGTCGGTGTCAAATCTCAATCGACACCACCTGCTCACGGGTGCCACTGGACCGACGACTAGAGCCGTTTGGGGCGTGGCCTGGCTCGCCACCGTGCTTTCCCTCCACGCATAAGCAGTCTCGCATCACAGTCACGGCCAGCCCTCGACCGCCCTTACCGTTGCCGCAGGCGCTCATCCTACGCCGGCGGGACCAGCTGCAACATGCGGTCACTAACCCGCCTGAACGTATCCCTATCCGTGATGATCTCTTTTGCAGCCTGGATAATCGCCGACACGAACATCATGGCGTCGGCGGCGGGGATCAAGACCTGGAGGTCAATCTCCCGCTTGTGTTCAACGGCCACGATCTTGCTGCGTTCCTGGATCACCGCGCGTAGCTCGCACCACGTCGCTTCATTGTCGGCGGTCTTGGTCTGGCCTTCGTTCACGACCGCGACAAGCAGCTGGGCCGCCTACTCTGCTTCGGGCATTTCATACTCGGCGATGATCGTCGCCAGTTTCCCGGCCAGCGCCACGGCCGCGTCCCAAGGCGGCGCCTCGCTGGTCGAGAGCCTGTCAAGTAGCGCCGATATTCTGGCGGTAAGTAAGGCGATCTCGGCGCCCATGCTCAACAGGTCGGGATCGTGGAGGGCCGCCTTGTACGCCTCTTTCATGGCTTGGGGCACATGCCTGAAGTACCGGCTGCGCTTCCCCGTCCTGAAGTTGGGATGGGCGGCCCCGGCCAACGACGCCCCACCGTGCATTCGGCAGCGCCCATTCCGCATCGGCTTCTGAGTACAAGGTTCGCCGTTCCTCTTCTTGGCGCCGCAAATCTTGCGTGAGCAGGGTACGTCCTTCGGCCCGGAGACGGCAAGGGGTTCCGGCGAAGGCATAGGGTAGCGCTCCGCTTCCGGTTCCGCGTCCTGGCCGTCGCCGTCTTTCTCTTCATTCATGGCGTTCCCCCTGGCAGGAGTTCTTTCAGGTCCGGCTCGATCACCTCCATCCCGTTGTAGCCTTGGACGTGGAGGACGATGCGACCGCCGTTCCGAACCAGTTCCGCCGTCGGTCAGAGCCTTATAAGCCTTCATCACTTCAAGCGGGTTGACCTCTTCCGTCCCCGCTCCCCGAAAAAGAATAGGGGTAGCCGCACACGACACGGCGGGTTGGTGGTTGGCCGAGTCTTCCGGTTGTACTTCCGCCTCGTATTCGCGGCGCCACTGTTCGAGGCGCGCCTTGCGGTCGGGCCAACGCTCGCCTGGGAAGTAAAACTGCATGATGTCGGCATCGTCCCCCCCCTCTTGCCGCAACCAAAGCAGCGGAACCGATCCTTATAGGCAGGGTCGCTCGGCATGGTATGGAAGGAAGGGTCCGTGTCCTTGTGGAACGGGCAGCACCACCATGATTCGCCCGGTTGGGCCGATAGCTTGGCCGGCGGTCCCATGAGGCGTTCGCAGACGTATTGCAGGAAGGTTATCATTGGTGTTCCTTGCGTGAGCAGGGCGAAGTCTTTGTGTTCCTTTGCCTAACTAACTAAGAGTCTGTCCCATAAGCCGTCGAAACACGGCTGAAACAGCCGTGGCACACCGAGTTTTCAAGTGTGCCACGGCTGTTTCAGCCGTGTTTCGACGGCTTATGGGACAGACTCTAACCCGGAACGATATACCCCCCGGCGACTGCCCCCCACGTCCCTTTGCCTAACCGCCTAACTACCTAACTTATCTAACGTAAAGAAATAAGATATAAAGTTAGGCGGTTATATAGGGGGGGTATATCGTTCCGGGGTTAGTTAGTTAGGTAAAGCCCGCCTCCCGGATCGCGGCCACGGACGGCAACACCATCGACTCCAAATCCGGCCCGGCCTTGCCCGCCCACTTGTACGTTGCGGGCGTCCGGCCCTTCTGCTCTGTCAGGCGAACGAGAAGGGCCGCCTCCACCAAACCTTTCAGTAGGCGGCTAGGCCCCATGTCGTTGTCGAACCCCAAAGCCTGCTTTACGTCGGGGGTCGAGAACACGAATTTGCGCACCTTGGCTTTCAGCCGGAGGGCGTTCTGGTAGTCCTTGCCTACGCCTAGCGAGGCATGGAGGGGCGCCAGCAGCAGCCGGCGGGCCAGGGCGTAGTCGTCCACCGTCGCCGTCAAGCAGCCGTCGCGTTCCGGGCGGCAGTGCTGGGTCAGCAGGACCGCCGCTTCGATCACCGTAAACACCTGCTGGGCCACCCGGCGGCACTCGACTTTTTTTGCCGGTAGTCTTTCGGCAAGCGTCTTCCAATAGGGGATGAGAACCTTGTAAGGCCGGAGAGATTGTTGGAACTCGTGGTGACGGTCGATCACAAACTTGAGGTCTACTGGCGCCTTCTCCGGGTCGTACTCGCTGCCAATGGACTCGACAACCTTGCGGGTCTGGCCCTCCGATTCGTCCACGCACAGCTGTAGCATCCGGTTGAGGTCTTCCTCAAAGACCGAACCGGACGTGGTACTCTCCGCGTAGGCGACTGGGCCTTCCCGCTCTACGAACTCGGTGCGCCAGCCCTTCGTTGTCTCGTCAAAGGTCGACACGCCACGATTGACCCTGCGCTCGCTCAGGAGTTGGCGGAGCAAAGCTCCGGCGTCCTTGGAGCCGTCGTCTTGGGCGTGCTTCCGCTCGCCAGCGAGGAATATCTTGTGCTTAAAATGGACCTCCGATGTATTGAACCATGACGCCGGCGACATATTCATCGCCTCGATTTTGCAGTCGGACGGGAACAGTACGGCCACCTTGTTGAGTAGGGTGGTCTTGCCGGTTCCTGACGCGCCCCGCGTAACTACCGCGCCCGGCTTCTCCTGGATGCGTGAGGAGAAGATTTTGTACGTCAGCAATCCGTTGTCTTGCTCACCAACCAGACCTACCGCCTCAAGGTCGCGGCGGATAGCTGCGATCAGGTCAGGTTCGCGGGCCAACTCCGGGAGGTCGGGTTTGGGCTTAGGTCGGGGCCGGGGCTTGGGCGACTGCTGGGTAGGCGTCGATTCCTTTTTTCTCTTTGGGGACGGGGAGGGTAGGCGGCCGTTTGTTTCGTGCGACCCGGCCCCGTTCGCCGACGGGCGCGGTATAATAGGATTGCCGGTTCGATTTCTAGGCACAGGCATTTCGGTTTTCCTCCGACCAGTCCGGCGGCGCTTCTGGAAAGAAGCCGCTGGCTGGTCTTTTTCGTTACACCTTAACGCTCTAACGCTCCCGCCGACTCTGATTGCTCCGCCGGTTCGGCGCGGAGCCAGTCGAGTACCCATTCGCCAAGGAACAGCACCCTTCGCCCTTTCCGGGTAGAGCGGAGCGCACCCCGGCGGCGGGCCTCAGCGAGACTTCCCTCGCCCACATCCAGCATTGCGGACAGTTGCTTTGCGGTGTAAACCGCTAACGGGTTGATTGCGATGGCTTCCGGCATCAGACGCCTCCAAGGTAGTTTTGACCTCGTCTCTTAGTAGTTTAGTTTCCCAGAAGGGGATAGGAAAAGGCGGATATAGGAGCGGATACCTAGCGGATAGGGGGGATACTTCGCTACTTTTTTTTGCTTCCTGCTCTCAGCTGTGGCCTTTCGGACGCCTTCCTTGACCGTGTAGCAACCGGATCGGTTGCTGCCGATTGGTAGTCCGCCGTGCCGCGCGTATTCGGCGTTCCATTTGTCGCGGATCGCCGCCGCCTTCATCTTTCCCTCAATTGACCAGCGAAGCCAAAGCTGATCGCGGTCGTAGCAGGCCCGGCGCGCCGGGCCGTGGGCTTGTACTAACATCGGCAATACGGCTCCTTCGCCCGACAGCGATACGATGAAGTTTCTCAACCACCGCACGGCATCCCGCAGTCCCGCCGTCTGCCAAGTCTCCGCCAGCGCTTCCGGGGGCAGCCGGCCGGCGAGTGCCATGCCGAGCAACTCGCGCGACCAATCGTAGGACGGCCGCGACATGAACCGATTGTTGTGTTCGCGGAAGCCGGTATAGGTCCGGTCGTGGTCGATTCGCTCCCACGACGCCATGAGGCCGGTTTCCGACAGCGCCGCGCAGGCGCCGATAATCGCCTCATGTACGGACGGGATGAGGGATCGCTTGGCGTCGTCCGATGGAGCGGACCATAGGGCGTCGGTGGCGTCCCGGAACGCCTTGACCGCCTCCAAGCAACGCTGTTCGGTTTCGACCCGCTGGCGGAAGGCGAGGCGCTTTGTTTGCTCCGCCGCCGCCGAACAGTCGGCGGCTTCGGTGAAGTGAGAGGGGATTAGGGACTTGGTGGACGGTGCGGACTTGGTGCGTGGACGTGCCATTTTTCGTCTCCTGGTGTTGCGGGTTTGCCTCCCCCTACGGCCCGCCAGGAGACGGTCGGAACCGTAGGGAGAAGCCAAGCCGGTAGCTACTCCGGCCGTCCCGCATAAGGTATTATACCCTATTTGCGCTCTCAAAAGTATCATCGGCCGGGGCGGGGTCTTCCGGGTAATAGCACGGCACCACTTCCACGTACTCCGGCCCCATCGCGTCCGCATACTCCAGCAGGTGGTGCCAGGTCCAGCCGAGGCGATTCTGCCAGCAGTCGTTCTCCAAGCTGCCGCCAACGGTTTGGGGCGGGGCCGGATAGCCCTCCTCAATGTCGTGGAGGTTCTGTAAGAACCTCTCGAACAGGTTCAGCTGGCAAAGCGCTTTGAACTCCCTTTGGTTTTGTTCTAAGCCCGGTTCCCAGCCGGCGTCCGCCCACGACTGTAGCTCTGACTCTGACGCAGACGCCACCGCTTCCTCCATTGCCTTGCAAATGGCCCTAATCCTCTTGCCGCTTTTCGCCATCGTCGTATCCTCCTCAATGGCCCTGGGCAGGCTGCCGTCGCTACACTGTGTAACGCACTTTGAGCAGCCGTAGCAACGGGTAGGAGCGGTCGTAGGGATTCGCCTGGAATCCCCACGGAACTTATGCCAAGGAGTTGACATTTTTCGTCCGGTATGTCGGCTTTAGCGCTCTGGACGTAATCCGCTGCGCCACCCAAAGGGGGGCGGAGATCCTCGGCCGCGCGCACGAAATCGGCGCATTGGAAGTGGGTAAACTCGGCGACGTTCTCGTCGTGGACGGCGACGTGGAGGCGGACATTAGCATCTTGGAAGATCAATCGCGGATACTGGCGGTCTTGCAAGGGGGTATATTCCGGGCCGGCGTGGGCGGCGATGGCTCATCCGGGGCGTCTAGGCTTTAGGTCAAAGGTCCACCAATTAGTCGCTACCCATACCGATAACGTGAACAATCCGACGCCAATCGGACACCAAATCTCCAGGGCGGCGATCTGGAAAGTCTGCCACTCCTCAACCAGTAATAAGATCCAAATGGAGGCGAGTACTGGGCCGGGAAGAAATGAAGCGACGCCGCCAAAAAGGATGTGGAAGAAATCGGCGGTCAAATGGAGTTGTTCTTCGGGTTTAACCTTTGTGCGCCACGCCTGGATGGCGGCATGAGCCGCCCACACGCCGATGGTCGAGCAAACCGCGAAAATGAGACCCGCCACGGCCACAAGATAGACCAGCAAGTCGGTTTGATGGACGAACGCTTTGAAGGCGTCCGGCATGTCAGCAGGACGCTCATAGGACCTCGGGGCATTTCTCAGCAGGACGAAGGCCGTCAGCAGGAACGACTGGGAGCCGACCAGCCATGAGAATCGGTGATTGATTAGGTGGTCTTCCTGCTCGATCCGCCTCCGCCCGTCCTCGCGCCCTAAGTGCATCGCGGTCCCTCCATGTCTTCAGCGCCTCGCTCTTCTCGCGCCGTCTATACAGCCGTAGAATATAGGATTACCGTCTGGCGAGTCCAAACCTAAAATCACCGACGATCATGCTCCGCGAACTGTCCGTGCAGAACCTGGCGCTGATCGAAGACGTTCGCGTCGAGCTGCAACCGGGCTTTTGCGTCTGGACCGGCGAAACCGGCGCAGGCAAGTCGCTTCTCCTCGGCGCGCTCGGTCTGCTGCTCGGCGACCGCGGTTCCGCCGACCTGCTTCGTACCGGCGCCGACGAGCTGCGCATCACCGGCCGTTTCGAGCTGGAATCGCTGGAGTTGCGCCGCGAAGTGGAGGCGGTGCTAAACGCGCCGCTCGAAGAGAATGAAGTCATCTTGTCGCGGCGGTTGACGCGGGCCGGCCGCAGCCATGCCTACGTCAACGACCAGCCGGCCGCGGTGTCCACGCTCAAACAGGTCGGCGAATTGCTGGTGGACGTCCACGGCCAGCGCGAGAGCGAATCTCTGCTTCATCCGGCGTATCAAATGCAATTACTCGACGCTTTCGGCAATTTGGAGACGCCGCGTAAATCCTACCTAAAACAGGCCGAAAAAGTGCGCGAACTGCGGCGGCGATATACGGCCCTGTCGGCCGCCCGGCAGCAACGACAACGCGAGTTGGCGCTCGTCCGCTTCGAGCGCGAAGAAATCGACGAGGCGGCGCTGGAACCGGGCGAAATCGCAGAGAAAACGCGCGAGCGTGAGCGGCTGGCCAATGCCCAGAATCTACAGACTTTCGCCGCGCAGGCCGCCTCGCAGCTCTATGACGACGACGGGTCGGTCGTGGAACGCCTGGGCCGATTGCAGCGCGAGGCGCAGACGTGGGCCGCCCTCGATCCCGGATTGGAAGAGGTGGTGCGCCGCCTGGAAGAGATGCAAGCCGAGGTTCAAGACGCGACCCGGACGCTTCGCAAACTGGCGCAGCAATGGGAAGCGAATCCCGAGCGCCTCGAAGAAGTCGAGCAACGGCTACAATTCCTCCGCCGTATGGAGACAAAGTACCGGCGAAGTGTAGACGATCTGGTCGTTTATCGCGTGAGCCTCGACGAACAGGAGACGCGCCTGCAAAAGGACGAGGACGACCTGAGCGGCATCCAGGCCGGGTTGACCGAAGAGTACGCGAAGCTGAAAGCGACGGCGGCGGACCTGAGCAAGCAGCGGCGGAAGATCGCCAAGCGTTTGGCGTCCGAAACGCAGAAGCAATTTGCGGACCTCGGCATGGCGGAAGCGCGGTTGGACGCCGTGCTGGAGCCTCTGCCGTGGGGCGGCGACCCGACGACGGCGGATATTCACGCCTGGGGGGCGGAGCAGTTGGAGTTGACGTTGGCGGCCAACCCCGGCGAACCGGCCCGGCCGCTGCGCAAGGTGGCGTCCGGCGGCGAGCTGTCGCGGACGATGCTGGCGCTCAAGACCGTTCTGTCCGGGCACGACCGGCTGGGTACGCTGGTCTTCGACGAGATCGACGCCAACGTCGGCGGCCGGCTGGGCGACATACTCGGACAAAAGCTAGCGGCTTTGGGGCGAACACATCAGGTGGTGTGCGTGACGCACTTGCCGCAGGTGGCGAGCTACGCCCGCTGGCACTGGACCATCCGCAAGGCGCGCCGCGGCAATCGGACGCTCACGCAGATTCAGACGCTTAAGGAAGAGGATCGCCTGGAGGAATTGGCGAGCATGTTGCGCGGCGCCTCCCGCGGCGAGACCACGCGACAAGAGGCGGCCGCGATGTTGGAAGCGGCGCGGCTCTCTTGGTAAGCAGGCCGCCCCGCGTTCAAACGCGGGGCGGTCGTACCGGATGCGCCCAACATCGAGAGGCACGCCCGGTAAGGCGGGGTGTGCCTCCCGATTTTGGCATCCGCGCCGATCTGCTCCCTCCCCCACAAGGAGGGAGGGGGCCAGAACGCCTGCCTACTTCGAGAGGCACACCCCGGTAAGGCGGGTTTGGCTTGACACGCGTCGGCCCGTTGCTATTCTCCCGTACTGGTTTGCGACCCCCGCGAGGCGCCGAGGGACGACTCATGCCGCCTATCCGCCCGCCGCAGGCGCGGACGGGCCTGCTCTTATGTTTCGGCCTCCTCGTCGTCGGCTGTGCCGGCGTCGCCGTCCGTAGGGCGGACAAGGCGCCCGACCTGCTCGACGCTTGGAAATCCAGCGTCCTCGCCGGCGACCAACTGTCGCCGCGCACTCTCCAGACGCTGCGCCGCAGCGATCTCGACGACGCCTACCGCGACCACCCCGCCGAAGCCACGGCCCAACTTCACGCCCTCGCACTTATAGACCCGCAACCCGATCTGTTGTTTGCCTTGGCGGAGATGAGCTATCTCCAAGGACGGCAAGCCGAAAAGTGGGCCTGCGACAACGCCGTCGGCCATTATTACCTCAGCGCCGGCTACGCCTACTTCTACCTCTTCGCGTGCGCCGGCCAATCGCCGAACGCCGCGGTTTCCGAATGCGGCGCCGCCACGCTGGCGCCGTCCGACCCCTTCGACCCGCGCTTCCGCCTGGCCTGCGACCTCTATAACGCCAGCTTGGCTAAGTGCGTCGCCGCGGCCCAGCGCGTGGGCCGGCTCGACCCGCGCCACGAGTTGCGCCTTCCCACCGGCAATGGCGGCGCCTTCACGCTGTCCGTGATCCACACCGGCTTCCTCTGGAAGCCGGAGGAGTTTGGGCCGCTGCTGCCTTGCGACGATTACAAGGTCGAAGGTTTGCGAAACCAGAACCATGCTTACGGCCTTGGCGTGCCGCTGATCGCCACGCGCGCCGAAGACGCACCCGCGCCCGAACACAATTACTATCCCAAACAGGTCAGTTTTCCCGCCACCGCCTTCTTCCGCTTCGACGGCGGCTTGGCCGAGTTGGGCGAACATCGCACCGGCCAGCTGGAACTTTACAACCCCCTCACCATTCAGGCGATTGTGGTGCGCGGTCGGTCGGTGCCGCTGGAAACCGACCTGACAACGCCGCTGGCCTACTATTTGGCCAACGCCAAGCTGCACGGCCTGGAGTACCTCGCTTTCCTGCGCGGCGACTACCTCAACGGCCGCTCCGGCATCCACATGCTCGAACCCTATCAGCCGGGCAAGATTCCCGTGGTGTTGGTTCACGGCCTGCTGTCGTCGCCGTTGACCTGGGCGCCGGTTTTCAACGAACTTCAAGCCGATCCAGAGCTGCGCAAACGCTTCCAGTTTCTCGTCACCTTCTATCCGACCGGCAACCCGTACATCGCCACGGCCGCCGACCTGCGCCGCGACCTCGACAAATTCCGAAATGACATCGACCCGGAGCATAAGGACGCCGCCCTGGATAATATGGTATTTATCGGACACAGCATGGGCGGATTGATCTCGAAGCTGCTAACGGTTGACAGCGGCGACGATTTTTGGCGGCAAGTGGACAACCGGCCGTTCGGCGATCTGACGCTGCGGCCGGAGACGCGTACCGAGTTGCAGCGCATCTACTACTTCAAGCGCGAGTCGTGCGTCCGGCGCGTGATCTTCCTGGGCACACCGCATCACGGCTCGTTGCTCAGTCCGTCGCCGCTGGGCCGGCTGACCGACGACCTGGTGCGCTTGCCGAAAAACCTGGTGGATGCGGCCAAGGACGTGGCGGCCGAGAACCCTGGCCAGCCGGTGATACAAGCGTTTCAGCGCGTGTCAACGAGCGTGGACCTGCTCGCCCCGAACGCGCCGGCGTTGGAACTGTTGGCGTCGCGGCCGCACCCCACCGGCGTACATTACCATTCGATTGTTGGCGTACTGCCGCCGTCGAAACGGCCGTTCCTGGAACGCTTGCTGCCTGGAGCGTCCGAGCAGGGCGACGGGATCGTACCGTACACGAGCGCCCATCTGGACGACGCGGAATCCGAACTGATCGTGCCGGCCGACCACTTCCATGTCCATCAGCACCCATTGGCGGTGTTGGAAATCCGGCGGATTCTGATGGAACATGCGAAAGAGGCCGACGGCGCCGGTGAGATAATTCCCGTCAAGTATTCCGAACAACACTAGGCCGCTAAATGTAGGCGTCGAATTTTCGCTCGCGCCTGAGGCAAAGGGAGCGGGATTGGTTGACAAACAGTGTTTTTGTCCGGTATGCTCACATTAGTGAAACGGCCAACTGTTCTCACCACCGCTCTACGTCCCTGTCTTTGAAAAAAAAGCCACACCATGACGAGCGTCTTGAGTCCTGACAATCCTGAACTGCTGGCGGGCATTTATCAGCTCTACCGGGATTTCTTCGATCTCGCTGAGCGTAAACGCCGCTGGTCGTTGACCGACGACATCCCCTGGGACCAGTGCAACCGCGGCATCGACCCTGCCATCGCCGATGTGGTCGAATCGTTCTGCGCCGTGGAGTTGTACCTGCCCGACTACGTCGCCAAGGCGTTGCCGATGATCCGGGCCAACAAGGGCTGGGCCTGGTTCCACGCCAACTGGGGTTATGAGGAGTCCAAGCACTCCCTGGCCCTGGGCGATTGGCTGCTCCGCTCCGGGATGCGGAGCGAGGAGCAGATGGCCGACCTTGAGGGGCAGGTGTTCGCCCACGAGTGGAATCTGCCGCACGACAGCCCGTCCGGCATGCTCATCTACGCGATGGTGCAGGAGTTGGCGACCTGGGTCCACTATCGCAACCTCCGCCGACGGGTGGACGAACTCGGCGACCCGGCCCTGTCCGGCTTGCTCGGGCTGATTACCGTGGACGAGCGGGCGCACCACGCCTTCTACCGGAGCGTCGTCCAGATGTTCCTAAGGTTGGACCGTCAGGAAACCCTGGAACAGTTGCGGCGGGTGTTGCTAACGTTTTCGATGCCGGCCGTCCACATGCTGGCCGACGGCCGGCGGCGGATGGAAGCGATCAAGCGGCTGGACATATTCGACGAAGACATTTTCCTGCACGAAGTCTATCAGCCGATTTTGACTGTACTCGGCGTGAACCACCAGGAACTGCGTCATAAGAGGACCGTACGGAAGTCCGCGCCGGCCGCCGCCAGCGGCCCGTTGCCGAGTTAGTAAATCAGGACACGGCTTCCCTGACGTGCCGTTCCCCCGTCGTTGTCCGGCGGACTGGCCTGTTCTGTTGTCCCCTTCACTCCGTCTCATACGCCCAATTCGGCAACTCATCACTTGCGGAATCAAATCGGTTGGACTGTTGCATAATCGTTGTATAATATACAACGAACAAAGGATGTTTTCGGAGGCAGACCTCATGGCGATGCAGCCGAAACGGAAGGCCGTCAAGGTAGGAGTCAAGGAAGGCGGCGGCGAACCGCCCGGTTACAAGTGGAACGTCGAAATCCTGGATCAGGCGTTTGAGGAGGCGATGGGTTTTTTGGACGAAGCTCAGTATGCACATCTGGCGAACCAAGTTAGGGAATTGGCAGGCCAGGACGACCCAACGCACAGCGACGCCATCGACATTCGTCCTATTGAAGACTTTCACGAGATTCGTGACAAAGGCGGCGTCCTGCGGAAACTTAATGTCCGCGTGTTTTACATGGTCCACAAGCCCGCGCGTGCCGTCGTGATCCTCGGAGCGATCAAGAAAGAAAATAACGGGCCAACTCCCACGGGAGATCGTATCCGCATGAGGCGTCGTCGGCGCCTTTACTTGGAGAGCCATCAAGCTGATTACTAAGTACACGCGACTTGAAGGCTACGGAATATCTGTGACAAGGCGAAACGAGGGAACCATGGTCAGCAATGAAATGAAGACCTATGGCCGTTTACGACCCGAAGTAAAGTCGGGCGTTCTGGCCCTCTCGATCTTGATCGACCGCATTGGTTCGTTGCCCAAGGGAGACCGCGCTGACCTGTTTGAGTTGCTACAGGAGTGGAGCAAAACGGATGAAGTAGAGGAAAAGGACAGTCTTCATAGGGCGATGGAGGAGATTCTCGCTCAAATTCCGGTTTCCGTTAGGAGCCTGCCGGCGGCAAGCGAGTCGCCCGACGCGCTTAGGTCTTGGGCTGAGCACGTCGGCGGTAAGATCAAGCAGCTAAGGGCCGAAGCGGAAATGAGTCAACAGCAGCTGGCGGAGAAGGCGGGATTGCCTCAAAGCCACATTAGCCGGATAGAAAATGCGCAACATAGCGCAACGCATAGGACTCTGCAGAAGATCGCCAGGGCGCTCGGCGTTAAGGCCAGCAAGATTGACCCCAATGCGGACTGACCGCCAGGATGGCGAAATCCCAGACCTCTTGGACGAACGGGGCGTGTTCCTATCTTCGTAATCACCGCGTATTGAGAGGGGATATCCGATGCTTACACCTGCGGAAGACAAGCGAACCGCCGCTCGGCGAGTGCTGGATGAGCAGATCGCCGCAGAGGCGCCTCTGGCGCCTCTTGACTTACCCGCCGACGCCCCCTTCTTGCCCGTGGAATCTTACCTTGGTCCGCGCCGCCGTCCGCTGGCTGTGGCAGGCGTCGTGGAGAACGGTTTGATTCGACTGCTCGATCCGGCGGTAAAGCTGCCGGAACATTCGCGGGTCATTATTGTGACGACCGAGGGAACGTGACTAAATGCGCCTGAGCATTCACTCCGCCTCATACGACAAATTCGGCGCCAGCCAGCGTTCCACCTCGGCGCGCGGCATTTTCTTCCGCCGGGCGTAGTCCTCGACTTGATCGCGCGTCACCAAGTCCACCGCGAAATACGTCGCCTCCGGGTGCGCGAAATAGAGGCCGCTCACCGACGCCGCCGGCGTCATCGCGTAACTCTCGGTGAGCCGGATGCCGGCAGACTCCTCCACATTGAGCAAGCGCCATAACGTCGCCTTCTCCGTATGGTCCGGGCACGACGGATAGCCGGCCGCCGGGCGGATGCCCTGATATTTCTCCCCTATCATGTCCTCTTTTGTTAAATGTTCGTCGCGGCCGTAGCCCCAGTCGCGGCGGGCGCGGGCGTGCAGCAATTCCGCGAACGCCTCCGCTAGCCGATCCGCCAACGCCTTTGTCATAATGCCGTTGTAGTCGTCGTGGTCCGCCTCGAACGTCGCCGCCAGCTCTTCCGCGCCGACGCCGGCCGTCACCGCGAACGCGCCCAGATAGTCGGCCAGACCGCTCTCCACCGGCGCCAGGTAGTCCGCCAGGCTGCGAAATGAGGTCTGGCCCTCGCGCTCCCACTGTTGCCGCAACATCGGAAAACGCAATCGCTCCGTCGTTCGCGTTTCGTCCGTAAAAACCACAACATCGTCGCCGTCGCTGTTGGCGGGGTAGAAGCCGTAGACCGCGTTCGCTTTCACCAATCCGTCGGACACGATTTTTTGCAGTAGCCGTTCGGCGTCGCCGAACAACCTTCGCGCCTCGACGCCGACCTTGGCGTCTGCAAGGATTTGCGGGTATTTGCCAGACAATTCCCACGCCATGAAGAACGGCGACCAGTCGAGGTATTCGGCGATCTCCTTTAGCGGAAAATCGCGCAACGCACACTCGCCCAGGAACGACGGTTTGGCGATCTGTCCTTCCTTCCAGTCGATGCGAAAGCGCCGTTTCACCGCCTCCCCATAGGGGACGAGCTTGCGTTGCCGCCGTTTGGCGAACGCCTCGCGCTCCTTTTGCTGAAAGACGCGGTTGTCGCGGTCGAGCGCCTCGCGTCCCTCCGGCCGCGTCAGCTTTTCCACCACGCCCACGCTGCGCGACGCATCTTTCACATGCACTACCGAGCCGTGGTAGGCCGGCGCGATGCGTACCGCCGTATGCTTGGCGCTGGTCGTGGCGCCGCCGATCAGCAGCGGCATGGTAAACTTCTCGCGCTCCATCTCCTTCGCCACGTGGACCATCTCATCCAAAGACGGAGTAATAAGACCCGATAAACCGATCATGTCCACCTGATGCTCGCGCGCCTGCGACAGAATCTTATCGCTCGGCGTCATCACGCCGAGGTCGATCACCTCGAAGTCGTTGCAGGCCAGCACCACGCCGACGATGTTCTTGCCGAT
>DHJA01000149.1:26089-45238 GCA_002404095.1 Planctomycetaceae bacterium UBA4732
GACGATGTTCTTGCCGATGTCGTGAACGTCGCCCTTGACCGTGGCCATCAGCACTTTGCCGCGTGCCTTACGCGGACCGCCGCCGCCTTTCGCCTTCTCCGCCTCCATGAACGGCATCAGGTACGCCACCGCTTTTTTCATCACGCGGGCGCTGCGCACCACCTGCGGCAAGAACATTTTGCCGGCGCCGAACAGGTCGCCGACTACGTTCATGCCGTCCATAAGCGGCCCCTCAATGACGTGCAACGGCCGTTCATAGAGATGCCGGCACTCTTCCACGTCCGAGTCGATATAGTCGGCAATTCCCTGAACCAGGGCGTGTTTCAGTCGCTCGACGACCGGCAACTCGCGCCAGGCTTGTTGCTGTGCCTCGGTCTTTTCCTTGCGGCCGATGGTCTTGGAGAACTCCACGAGCCGTTCCGTGGCGTCCGGCCGGCGGTTGAGCAGCACGTCCTCGACGCGCTCTAGTAAGTCTTTCGGAATCTCCTCGTAGACTTGTAGCTGACCGGCGTTGACGATGCCCATGTCCAGGCCGGCGCGGATGGCGTGGTACAAAAAGGCCGCGTTCATCGCCTCGCGGATGACTTCGTTGTCGTTGCCCCGGAAAGCGAACGAAACATTGCTAACGCCGCCGCTCGTCTTGGCGTCCGGGAACTTCTGTTTCAGACGACGCACCGCCTCGAAAAACTCCACGGCGTAGTTGGAGTGTTCGTCCATGCCGGTGCCGACGGTGAGGATGTTGGTGTCGAAGATGATGTCGCTGGGCCGGAAGCCAACCTTCTCGGTCAGGATCTTGTAGGCGCGGGCGGCGGTCTCGACCTTGCGGTCGGCGGTGACGGCCTGGCCTTCCTCGTCGAAGGCCATGACGACGACGGCCGCCCCATAGCGCTTGACGAGCCGAGCCTGTTCGAGGAACTTTTCCTCTCCCTCTTTGAGACTAATCGAGTTGACGATCCCCTTGCCCTGGACGCACTTCAACCCCGCTTCGATGACCGACCATTTCGAGCTGTCGATCATGATCGGCACTTTGGCGACCGCGGGGTCGGCGGAGACGAGGTTGAGGAACCGTGTCATCGCCTCCTCGCTGTCGAGGAGGTCCGCGTCCATGTTCACATCAATGATGTTGGCGCCGTTTTCCACCTGCTCGCGGGCCACCACTAACCCCGCGTCGAAATTGCCCTCTTTAATAAGCCGGGAAAAGCGCTTTGAGCCGGTGATGTTTGTCCGCTCGCCGACCATGATGAAATTCGTCTCGGGTCGGACGATCAGCGCTTCCGTCCCGCTGTAGCAGGACCAATCCGGCAGGTCCGGGATTTTGCGCGGCGGAATATCCTTGACCGCTTCGGCGATGGCATGAATCCAGTCGGGCTTTGTCCCACAGCAACCGCCGACGAGGTTGAGCCAGCCATTGCGGGCGAACTCGCCGAGCGCCGCGGCCGTGTGGTCGCGGTCGCCTTTGAAACCGCCGAAGCCGTCGGGCAAGCCAGCGTTGGGGTAGCAACTGATGCGCGTGCGTGCAATCGCCGATAGGCTTTCGATCTCGGACCGCATCAGTTCCACGCCGACGGCGCAGTTGAGGCCGACGCTCAAGGCGTCAAAGTGCGACACCGAGATGTAGAACGCCTCGACCGGCTGGGCCGAGAGCGTGCGATGATTGTCGAAGATGGTGCCGGAGATCATCACCGGCACGCGCCGGCCCGTCTCCACGAAGTATTGGTCGATGGCGAATAGGCACGCCTTCATCACCAGCGTGTCGAAAGACGTTTCCGCCAACAAAATGTCCACACCGCCCTCGACCAAGGCGCGGACCTGTTCCTTGTAGACGGCGGCCATCTGGTCAAAGGTCGTGTCGCGATAGCCGGGGTCGTCGCCGACGCCGAGAGACAGGCTTTTGTTGGTAGGCCCGATGCTGCCGGCCACGAAACGCGGCTTGTCGGGGGTGCAGCGCGTGAAGTCGTCGGCGGCGCGGCGGGCGAGGGTGGCGGCCGCGATGTTTAGCTCGGCGACGTGCTCGCGCAACTGGAATTCGGCCATGCTGATGGCGTTGCTGTTGAAGGAATCCGTCGAAACGATGTCGGCGCCGGCTTCGAGATAGGCACGGTGAATGTCTTCAATGAGCTTGGGCTGCGTGAGGGTCATCACCTCGGTGCAGTTCTTGAGCGCGACGGGGTGGTTGCGGAAGCGGGCGCCGCGGTAATCCTCTTCCTGGGGCTGGTGCGCGTAGATCATCGAACCCATGGCGCCGTCGAGGACGAGGATGCGGCGGGAGAGGAGATCCTCCAGAAAGTCGCGGTTGACGACGTGTGCGGGGATTGCCATGAGGGAGCCGACTCCTGCAAGAATCGCAGGGCCGGGGGTGGGCGCGCGTGTCCGCGAATGGAGTCGCCCTGCTGTCTTATAGTGTACGGGTTGAGCCAACGGGGGGCAGACGGGGACGAAAAAAGCCGGCCGCTCAATCCTTTGAGCGGCCGGCCCAGTGTGGGGCTTTATCGCATCCGTGCGGGCCAGCGCCCACGGCCCGAGCCGTGGCCAACGGTACGGGCCTGAATCAAACTCCAGCTTCCGGCAGCGCCGCTTGCGAGGCGCCGTTCGAGAGCGCGCCCCTCGACCCCCACCGAGTCCTTGGTCGCTTATGGCGGGCCTTCCTTGGCCCGGGTGGACGCCGCCGGATGCTGAAGCCTGGCTCGCAAACGCCTTCCCGACCTAACGCGCGCGGCGCGGACGGGAAAAGCGATTTGTCACAAACAATAATCCTTGGAATACTAAGGCAGAGGGCGATGGGATTCCTTCCCATGCCCGTTCGCAACCATGACCGTCTTACAGCACGACAGCCCCGCGCACCGCCGGACGACGATCCACGTCTTCACGGTCGCCGCGGTCGGTGGTGTTGCCTATCTGTCGGAGACTTGAAGCGAAAAGTCGGTCATGCAACATGGAGGTTGGCCTCGAATGTTAATGTCGCTCGTTCACGGCTGCGTCGGCAGAATGCGACCGCAAGCATGAGAGTGAAGATACCTACTTCCTATCTTCAATCAACCCCAAAACGCTCGCGGGGTCTACTTCAGCTGCGTCAGCTGCCGGAAGCCTTTGCACAGTAACGGAAAACGGCTTGGGCTTGTTTTTCCGATTCCGACCAAACGTCGTCAGCGCGCCCCTAGCGTCTCCCTTGTTTGCTGGCACACCCGAAAATTAAAGCATTGCTGCTACGCCACTTAGGAAAAATCTCTATTTTGCGCTTGCGGCAGGGTTCGAGCAATGGTAGGGGCAAAAAAAATAATGCCGTCCGAGTTCGCCGGAAGGCTACCGCGCAGGGAAAAAGCCTCCACCTGTGCCGTGTCAGACGCTTTTGAGAACCCGCAATCGTACAGGGGCGCCTCAGATCCGGTTTTTGGATCCCACTACATTGGGTGGGCTTGCAAGCTCCGAAATCGCTATCGGCTCCCAGCGGGTACTCCATCGGTTCTTCAAAAGGATCGTCCAATGCACGAACACCGCAGAGGCTTTGTACGGCCGTTTCCAGACGCACTATTGGAATCTACCACGGCCGCGCCCGAGGTGCAAGGGCGGCAAGCCGGTTGCCAGGATTGGCGTGGTGTGCCTCTCGAAGTAGGCAGGCGTTCTGGCCCCCTCCCTCCTTGTGGGGAGGGTTGGGGTGGGGGGTATTGGTTTCAGAGGCTCCAACACCCCACCCCAACCCTCCCCCACAAGGGAGGGAGGGAGCAGATCGGCGCGGATGCCTCAATCGGGAGGCACACCCGGATTGGCGCCTCCGATGCGATGGCTAGACAAACCAATCTTCCGTGCCAAGACATTGCAGGGGGTGAGAAGAGAGGCGGCCCTAACCGTTCGACAGCAATCGGTTGACTCCGCGTGGCTGATCACGTCCCGGCCGAAGGAAGTAAAGTCGCCCGGCCCGCGTAGGTCTTCCGCGATCCGCCGGAGGAGCGTCAGCGCGGCTCGCATCGGACCTGACCCCACGCTCACCCGCGCTACCCCGAGTTTCTGGAGTTCAGGGATCGGCGGAGTACCTGGACCGGCCAGTATGTTGATAGGACCGTTGATCGCTTGCACCAAGGCACCGATGACGACGGCGTCGCGCACTCCGGGAATGAACAAGCAATCGGCCCCCGCCTCACGGTAGGCGTTGGCGCGGCGTACGGTATGGTCGAACCGCTCACTCTCGGCGCCGACGCCGTGCAAGTAAACGTCGGTTCGCGCGTTGATGACGACGCGAACGCCGGCCGATTCCGCCGCCGCCCGCGCGGCCCGCACACGCTCCACTTGGACGGCAATGTCCCACAAACCGGATGCGCCGCCGTACCGACTGTCCTCCAGGTTGAGGCCGACGGCCCCGGCCGCCATCACCGCTCGGACGGTCACAGCCACGTCGGCAGGCTCCGGCCCATAGCCGGCTTCCATGTCCGCCGTCACCGGCACGGACGCCGCCCGACAAATACGACCAACCATATCCGCCATTTCGTCCCGGCCGATGCGCTCGCCGTCCGGATAACCTAGCGTCCAGGCAATGCCCGCGCTGGTGGTCGCGACGGCGGGAAAACCGGCTTCCTCGAAGATACGGGCGCCAGCCGCGTCCCAGACGTTAGGCAGAACCAGAATGCGCGTCCGGTCGTGTAGGGAGCGAAGGACGTCGGCCTTCTGCTGCAATTCGGTGCAATCCATATCCCGTAAACTCCTTGGCGTCTTGGCGGGTCGGTTTTGTCCTCAAAGTTGCGTCTCGGCCATCTCTAGTGCACGGAGCAGGCCGCGCGCCTTGTTCAGCGTCTCCTCGCGTTCGTTGGCGGGTACGCTGTCCGCCACGATGCCGGCGCCGGCCTGGAGGTAGACCGTCTGGCCCGTAAGTACCATCGTCCGCAGGGCGATGCAGGTGTCCATGTTGCCGCTGAAGTCGATGTAGCCGACCGCCCCGCCGTAGGGGCCGCGCCGCTGCGGTTCTAGCTCATCGATGATCTCCATCGCCCGCACCTTCGGGGCGCCGCTCAGCGTCCCCGCCGGTAAGCACGAGCGCAAAGCGTCGAGGGCCGTCATGCCAGGTTTCAAGCGACCCGTCACCGTGCTGCTCAGGTGCATGACATGGCTGTAGCGCTCCACCGTCATCAGGTCGCTTAATTGGACGCTGCCGTAACGCGCCACCCGGCCCACGTCGTTGCGACCGAGATCCACCAGCATGATGTGTTCCGCACGCTCCTTCGGGTCGGCGCTCAATTCTTTCGCCAGGCGCTCGTCGTCCTCGTCCGTGCGGCCGCGCGGCCGCGTGCCGGCCAGCGGGCGGATCGTCACTTTGTCGCCTTCCACGCGCACCATGATTTCGGGCGAGCTGCCCACGAGACAAAGCGAATCCGCTTTGACGTAAAAGAGGAACGGACTCGGATTGACTACTCGTAAGGTCCGGTATATGTCAAAAGGCCGCGCCTTCGTCTCGGTCTGCAAGCGCTGGCTAAGGACGATCTGGAAGGCGTCGCCGGCCTTGATGTACTCGATACACTTGGCGACCGCCGCGTCGAACGCGGCCGGCTCGAAGTTGGAGCGGTACGGCCTATTCACTTCGCCGACCGGCGCCACGTCAGTCAGTTGTAGGTAGGCCGCGCCCTGTTGCAGCCGTTCCACCAGCCGGTCCACACGGTCGCAGGCGGTTTGATAGCAGCGCCGCAGGTCGGACGGATCGACGTGCGCGTGGGCGACGACGGCGATGGTTTTGTTGATATGGTCGAAGATGACCATGCGGTCGTAGAAGGCGAAGCACAAGTCGGGCAGGCCGCGGTCGTCGGGCGGCGGGTTGGGCAGCTTTTCGACGTAGCGCACGGCGTCATAGCCGGCGTAGCCGACGGCGCCGCCGCAGAAACGCGGCAGGCCGGCCACGTGGGGGGCGCGGTAGGCGTTCAGTTTTTCTTCGAGCAACCGTAGCGGATCGGGATGTTCCAGTTCAACGGCCGGGCCGGTCGCAGGCTGGAGGACGACGCGCCGGCCGAACGCCTGGAAGCGCAGGAACGGGCCGGCGCCGAGGAAGCTGTAACGGCCGAGGCGTTCGCCGCCGACGACGCTCTCGAAAAGAAACGCCCAATCGCCCTCTTGAATCTTGCAAAAAGCGCTGACCGGCGTGAGCGCATCGCCAATGAGCTGGCGGTAGACGGGCACCAAGCTCGCCTCGCGCGACAGCGCGACAAATTCCTCAAAAGTCGGACGGTAACGCATTGCAGCCTCGCGGGATAACGACGGGGGCCGCGCGCGACCCGTTCTAGCTGATGTAGGCGGGGCCGTCAGCGGGGAACAGTGGCGGCGCGGGCTTTTCGGGCGGCGGCGATTGTATAAGTTAGCCCGAAGCGCAAGCGAGGCTTTGAACCGAATCCCTCGCTTGCGCTTCGGGTTAGTAGGAACCCGCCCAAACGAACCCTCCAGGATTCCTCATGCGCTGTCCGGCCTGTAATGCCGTCAATGCCCGCGATGCTGTTGAGTGCGCCGCTTGTAAGGAGCCGTTGCGGCGCAGAGCAAGGCGGCGGCCTGCATCCCAGGATTCCGATACGCCGTTTGGCGCCAAGCCCGAAGGCAGTAACCTCGCCGCCTTGTTCGCCTACCGCCTGAGTCTCTTCGGCCTCATACCTGTCGTCGGCTTAGCGCTAGGGCCGATCTCCGTCTTAATCGCGGCGTGGGCCTGGTGGAAAGGCCGCAACGACCCCGCCTTTAGCGCCCTTGGCCCTCTTTTCGCGGCCCTCATCCTCGGCTCCCTCGACGCCCTCACCAACTGGGGCGGCGTCGTACTGATGGCACTCGGGCTGATGTCGCTCCATCCGCGCTAACGTCGCCTCACGCCCGCCAACCCGCGCGGAACGGCGTCCGCGCCGCCGGCAACGGTGACGATCCCAAAGCCGGGTTGGGATACAGCCGTTCCTGCGCCTGTTGGCAAATACGCGCGGCCACGGCCACCTTGAGCAGGTGGATGCCGCCGCGAAACAGGAAGACGCCGATGACCGTCATCGGAATAGCCGGGATGATGCGATTTACCAATGACAAGCCAAGGACCACGCCGAAGGAGGCCAGCCCCAAGGCGACCAGCAGCCATCCGGCGATTTCTCGCGTCCAATAGGTCATTTTTTCTCCTTGCGCCGCTGCCGTCGCAACCGCGCCCATGTCAGCCAGCGGTTGATCTGGTTTTGCTCGCGCCGTGTTTCGCGCCAGGCCTGGTCCTGCAAGAATAGCAGATGTTCCGTCGGCGTCGCCGTGAACCAATTCAGGTAGGCGGCGGCGCCTCCAAGGACGGCCGTCGTCAGCCCCACGACGAAAATGAGCAGTACGCCGCGCCACTCGCCCGACGCCATGTCAATCGGCGCCGGGATCACCGACAGCACCAGCCAGAACAACGATACGGCGAGGGCCCACCCCGCCGCCATGATCGCCAGCCAAGGCGCCTCCCACGGTTGAGGCAAGTGCGGCGAACGTCGTTGTCGCGGGTCGAACGGAGGCGGCCGGCGCCCGTTCCGCGCATTCGCGGCCGGCGGACGGCGGGCGTCGATGGGGAAGACCGAATGGCTCAGCGCCACTAAGCGATATTGTCCCGCCGAATACGCCAGCACTGCCGCGCACAGTACGGCGTCGGTGAACCCTGTTTCCTGCCAATCGGCCGCACGGGAATAGAGCGACCAGGTGGCGCGGTGATACAGCTCCAGCACCGCCAGTCCTAGCAACAACAGCAGCGGGGCGGCCCGCCAGCGGGCCATCACACCCAGGGCCGCGATCCCTGCCACCAGAAGAATCCCTATAAGCTCGTGGTCGTTCTCCGTGAGCGCGAGGACCATAGCCATCAGGGCGGTCAGGCAAAGGACGGTGTAAGCGACCACTGCGGGCCGGGAAGACAAAGGCGGTGGTACGAAGTCCGGCGTCATCGTCTCCTCCCCGCGGCGCGCAGCCGATTCATGCGTTGGAGGATCAGCGCGACCGGCTCTTCGCCGACGGCGCAGACCACTTGTACGCCCATGCGCGCGAACGTCCGGCGGAGGCGATAGTAGGCGTGGTGAAACCGTCGTGTGGCGGCCCTGCCCAGGACGATAGGCAGCCTGCCGGTCCACTCTTCTTCCTCCTCCGGCTCCCCCGTCGGCGGCCTCATGCCGGACGGCCAAGGGACGATCAGCATTACCTGATGATGCCGACCCACGGCCACGCGCACTGCTTTCAACAGCGGTTCGAGGGCGTCGTCCAATTCCAGCAGATCGACCAACAACACGAAAAGTTCATTGTCACGGCCCCGGCCGACAGCGCGTAACAGGGCCGACGCCAGCATTCCGATTTTTTTCGGCGCGGCAAAAAGATAACGGCCGGCGCGGTCGTATAGCGGCAGTGTGTACGGGACGTGATGTTCACCGAGAAAGCGCTGGGTCAATAGGGCGAAGGCTTCGTCGTCTTCGAGGAGCGCCGACAGGCCGCCCGGCGCCAAACCGTAGCGCACCGACAAAAGGGCCGCGACGTGCTTGCGATAGCGCGCCAGCCGGCGGTGGCGGTCGGTGACGATCAGGAACAGGATCACGGAGGCGAAGATCGTCGCCGCCACGGCGGCATCGAAGACTAAGAGGACCAAAATAAGTTGCCATAAACTCGGCGTGAAGCGGGCCAAAGCGACCCACGTCACCAAGCCGTCGCCCACCAGCAGTGCGGGCGGAACGACCCAGATCGCCGCATAGGCGATGGTGCGTTTGCAACGAAACAGGTAGTTAATGAGGGAGAATTTGCGGCGCGTATAGCCAGGAGTGGAGTCGAACCACTCTTGCCAAAGGGGCAAGTCGTTGACGGCCGGACGCATGAGTTGCGGATAAACCTGCCGGGCGAAAGCATATGCCAAAGGGATGAGTTGATCGGGATCAACGCCTGCCGCGGCGGGGGCGAGCGCGGCGGCGGCGGCCAGCGTCTGCAACATCCGCGTGACATGCGCGGGGCTGCGGTCGGGCCGGAACATTTTAGAGTCGTGTTCGTCAAAAAGGCACAATCCGGTCAAGTCGCGTACGTCGCTGTTGGCTTGAAGCGCGGCGGCGGCGATCTCGACGAGCCGGCCGAGTGCGCTGCCGTGGACCGACGGCACGCGCACGGAGTTGGAAGCGTCCACAAACAGCGTACAACGGACGGGCGCTTCGCTCTCGTAGACCTTGGTTATGAGGCGGTCGCGGCGGGCAGACACTTTCCAGGCGATAGTCTTGGGTGGGTCGCCGGGCAGGTAATCGCGCAGGTCCATCAGTTCGCTGGCGGAGCCGGGACGACGCAAGCGATGGACGCCGGGCGGCGGCAGCTGATTGTCGCGCTTGAGGGTCGGCGTGGGATTGCCGTTCTTGACAAGGACGGGCAGGACGCGGTAAACGACGACGCCGGGGATGAAAGCGGCGTGATAAAAGAAGCCCTGGAAGTCAGCAACCTGCACGGCGGCGCCCTCGAAGCGGGCCAGACCTGGACCGCGGCAACGGATGCGATAACGGAGTTCCAGGCCGTCCGCGCCGCCGATGGGGCCGTCCGCCGTTAACGGACCATCGAGGTAGCCAACTGCGAAGGCCGGCCGGTCGGCGACGGCGACATAGGGCAAGCGCAGCGGCCCCGTCGTTTCAAGGCGAAGGCGGACCTCGAAAGTACGGCCGGCCCAGAGTGTGGCGACGGCGCCGCGCTCGTCGTAGACTTGGCGCACGACCCGCAGCCGTCGCACGGCGAGGGGAATACGCAAGGCGAACAGCAGCCATTCGCCGCCGAACCAGAACAACAGCGTCAGCGGCATCAGCGTCAGCGCGGAGGAGCCGATCCCCAGGCCGAGGAGCAGCACTAGCATACTAATGCACAGGAACCACCAAGCGCGGGCGGTCAGCATGTCGGCAATCGCACCTCACTTAACCTCGTAACCTCGTTCCCAAACTCCGTTTGGGAACGCACTTCGGGAAACTCTGTTTCCCGTCCGGGAGCAGGCGAGGACCGCATCCTGACGCGAAACGGAGTTTCGCGGACGGCATTCCCAAACGGAGTTTGGGAACGAGAGAAAGAACCACCAGGCGCGGGCGGTCAGCATGACGGCAATCGCACCTCACTTGAGCGAACGAAGGAACGCGATCAGATCGCGCAACTCGTCGCGGTTCATCTTACCTTCCAATCCCTGCGGCATGATCGACTGACGGCCCGGCGCGATGGATTCGACGGCCGAACGCGCCACGCGGATTTCCATGCGCTCGGCCGTCTTGAGGTAAACCGCGTCGGCCGTCTCGCGCGCCAGCAGCCCCGTGAAGGCCCGGCCTTCTTTCGTCTGGACGATGTATGTCTCGTAGCCGCGGACGATGGTGGCGCTGGGATAAATGACGGATTCGAGTAGATCAACGGGCGCCCGGATCGAGCTAATCTTGCTCAACTCCGGGCCGACGCGACCGCCTTGGCCTTTGACCGTGTGGCAGGTAGAGCAGACCGTGCGGGCGCCAAAGAAGATCGCGCGGCCCTTGTCGGCGTCGCCGCCGTTCAAGAGACTTTGAAGATCGGTGAGATGTTTCTTTTGCTCTTCAGCGCCCACGTCGATCCTTTTAAGCAGGGCGGTCGCCGCCTCGCGCACATCGACGGGATAGTTGCGCATAGCGTTCCGTAGGGCGCCTGGCGACAGGCTGGTCAGGCCCGGAGAATGTTCCAAGTTCGCCAGCAACACTTTGCCGACATTCGCGGCGCCGGATTGCTCGAAGGCCGCCACGAGGCGACCCGTCTCCAGCGGCCCGGCCTCCGCAACGCGGTGTGCAAGCGTTTGAAGCTGGGCGCTGGTCAACGGCGCCTGAGCCAGCACGTCGGCCGCGGCGAGACGGAGCAGCGGCGGCTGGTCTTCACTGAGGCAGCCGCAGAGAAATTGGAACGGCTCCGTTTCGACCTGTTTGAGTTGCGGCGCCGCCGCGGCGAACGCCGCGACGCGCAGATCCTTGGGCCGGGACGGGTCGGCCGCCAACTTGAGCAGCGGCTGCGTGAACTCGGCTACCTTGCCGACGCGAAGGCAAGCGATGGCCTGACGGACGATCCGCTCATCGCCGGAATCCAAACACCGACGCAACTCCGCCGTCCACGCGGCCGGCAGCTGGTCAAGCGGTAGCTGCGCGATCGTTTCCAGCAGCAGCAGTCGCAAGTCGAGCGAGGTTTTTTCCGCGCGAAGCGCTTGAGCGATAAGTTCCTGCACGTCCTTTTCGGTTCCGAAGGCGGACAACATGCCGCGCAATAGTTCCTGTCGCGCCGCGTCGGCGCTGCCTTCCTCTAACCAATTGCGGAGTAACCCGAGGGTTTGTTTCGCCCAATCGGGCCGCGACTTGACGATATGAAACGCCGCCCGCGCCGTGGCCGGATCGGCACTCGACAGTAGCGGGATAGCTTCTTCGCGCTTCAAGTCGCCGCCGGACATTTGGTCGAGAGCGATCAGCGCTCCGCGCTGCACGGCGGAACTGGAATCGGATAGTCCGCGGCGCGTCGGCTCGGGAGCGTGGATCTCGATCAGCGCGTAGATGAGGGCGTGTTCGAGCCAGCGGTCGGCGCCGCCCTCGCGCAGCGCCGCCAACAGGGCGGGAACCGCTTCCGTCTTGCCTAAGCGGCCCAGGGCCGTCGCGGCCTGGCGACGCATCGCCAAGTCCGCGTTTGATGTCAGCTTTATGAGGTCCGCCAAGGCGTCTGTATCACGATGCAGACCGGCCGCGTGAATGGCGGCCAGGCTCAGGTCGAGACCGCCGTCTTCCAACTCCGACCGAATCGCTTGCCGCGCCGCCGTTCCGTCGATGCGCGTCAGCGCCCACAGGGCGTTAAGCCTCCCCTCGCGCGGCGTTTTGTGATTCGCCAGACGCGCCGCCAACGGAGCCACGGCGACCTCGCCATTCTTCGCCAGGGACGCTAAAGCACGGTCGCGCACGGCGAAGCGCGAGTCATCCAACAGCCTTATCAGGTCCGTGTTATCCATTTTGTCCCAGGCCAATCGTAGACCGCGCGGGTCGTCGGCCTTGGGCGCGTCCTTCTTACAGATACGGTAGACGCCGCCGGTGACGTGCGGCTTGGCGACCAGCGACGCGGGGCAGCCGATGCGGAACCAGCCGCCGGTGTCGATGACGAGCAGGCTACCGTCGGCGTCCTCGATCAGGTCGGTCGGATGAAAATCTGGATCGTCGCAGGTCAGGAAATCCTCGGTGCGGACGCGGAAGCCAGCGCCGTCGCGCTCGATGATGTGCCGCTGAATACGGTGCGGATTGAATTGTGCCGTGAAGAAGTTGTCCTGATACTCGCCGCCGAAAGCGTCGCCGCGATAGCGGATGAAGCTGGAGACGCCTACCCAGCCGAGGTCGCCCGTCATCGGCATCGGCTCGCCCGTCATGCGAAATTCGGGATACATCGACTCGTAATAAGGGTAAACGGCCCCTTCGAGCGCGAACAAGATTGCGTCGTGGCGCGGGGCGTTGAGGACGATGTTGGCCACGACGAGCGGTTCGCCGGCATCTGTGAAGGCGACTTCGACCGGATTGTCCATGCCGCCGCCGCAGACGCGCTCCATGTGCGAACCGTCGGGCCGACAGCGGTAGACGGCGGCGGCGCGGCCCTTGAGGGCGAAGCCGTCGGGCTGCTGAATGTCGTGACCATTGCGGCCGTCGCAGAAGTAGAGCATACCATCGGGGCCGAGCTGCGGGCCGTGCAAATCGGCGGCGTTGCCGGTCGAACCGAACATGCCGACGATGGCCGTCCGCCGGTGGGCGTCATCGAGTCGCCATAGGCTAGGGTAAGCCGTGGTGAACAGGGCGCCGTCATGCCAAAGGGCGCCCGACGGGAACGTCATCTTGTCGGCAAAGACGATGGCCTTGTCAAAGCTGCCGTCGCCGTGGGCGTCCTCCAGGCGCTTGATGGAGTTGGGGAGTTGTCGGAGCAGGTCGTCGGCCTTGAGGTTCAAGCCAGCCGATTCGGTGAGAAAGAGCCGGCCCTGTTCATCGAAGCAGCCGTTCATGGGATGCTCGACGAGCGGCGGCCCCGCCACGCGCTCAACGACGAAGCCGGCCGGAACCTTGAGCGGACGGTCAGCCGAGTCGGCAGGAGCCGGCGGTTCCGTGGAGGCCCACGCAAGGCAACCGAGAAGGGCGATCAGTGGCAGAAAGAGCCAACGCATTGGTGACATAAGGCTGTCACTCCCAAGAAAGCGAAGGGCGTACCGAAAGTCACAATACCCGCGAAGTGGCGCGGACGCAAGCAGGCGCCTCTTGCCCCCTCCCCCCTTGCGAGGGAGGGAGAAAGATCGAAGGGCGCATTACACGCTCTCGCCCTTGCCATACCCATACCGCTCGATGACCTCCCCCCAACGCTTCGTAATCTCCGCCCGCAGTTCCGGCGTCAACGACGGATAGCGATTCGTCTGATAGCCCGCATGTTCAGCCAGATATTTCCTCATCCGCGGCAGCGCTTCCTCGAAGCCGCCGAGTTGCAGGCGCTCGTACAACAGATGCATTTGCCCTTCCGGATCACGGATCAAATCTTCGTAGCGCATTTCGTGGAATCGTTCCGGGGCCGTGAGTTTCTTAGCTTGTTCCAACCGCTCATAAAGGTGTTGGAAGGTCCGAAAAATGTAATCTTCAAGACCGGTGAAGGTCGGCCTTTGGAAGCCGTGTTTCTTGTACAGCGCCTTCCATAGGTTCACCGTGGATGGGAAAACGACATAGGGGTCGCGGACAATGTGGACGAAGCGAGCGTCGGGGAACAGTTCCAGCAGCGTCGGAATGCGGCAGCTGTGCGTCGGCGACTTGAGGATAAGGCGGCCGGGATTTTTGACTATTAAGCTACGCAAAAAGTGGAGAAAGGCCCGCTTCCAGCCAGCGAGGGCGCGCGGGGACATATGTTCCAGGTCGAAGGCGTCTTGGTCCTGCGGCGCGTGGTTGGGAAAGGCGATGGTCGTATAGGGCGACGGTTGGCCGAGGAGACACAGGGCGAATTCGTCTTCCTGCGGCTTGTCCCAGCCGAATTCCATGTTGTCCATCGGCCGCCGCGACGGCGCCATGAACCAGCCAACTCGCGGAATAATCCGTTCGGTGAGAAGAAAGTGGTGCGGCGCCATGCACTGGTAATTGTTGGGGAAGGTATGCCGTGGATCGAGGATAAGCAGCTCGTGGAGGAGAGTGGTGCCCGTGCGCCAGTGGCCGACGATGAACAACGGCGCCTGAGAGAAGGGCGTGCAGGCGATACGGCCGCCGAAGCAAGCGTCCGACAGAACACGCATCAGGCTATTGAAAACACTGGCGGCGCAGGTGACGGCGGCAATGTACAAGTAAGAGGGTTGGACGGCGAAGTGATTGCGGACGAGAAGGCGCATCCAGGCGAACAAATCGCCGCCGTGCCAGAGGCGCGGAGACCATTCTTGTTGGCGCTTGCGGGCGGTCGTCATTGGCGGTTACTCGGCGGACGGATCAAGCCTTCATTCTGGCAAAGCGGGGAGGAGCGACAAGGCCATTTTCTTACGGCAAGACTTGACTGACGTGGCTGCGCAAGGCGTAGAATGAAAGAGAGGAGCCGCTTGTTCTTGCCGAGCTAGCGCGGCGCGGACAAGCGGCTCTCACTAGGCGCGGCGTGGAGCAGTGGCAGCTCGCCAGGCTCATAACCTGGAGGTCGTAGGTTCAAATCCTGCCGTCGCATTGATGTTGAGCGGGCCGGTAAGCTATGGGCTTACCAGCCTGCTCCTTTTTGCCTTCTGGGCGAAACCGGGCGGCGCCGTCGGGTTCTCTCCAATGTCCTCCTCTTGACTTTCTGCTCCGAAAGTCCGATCCCGTAACGGGGGAGGATTCGATCATGGCGGATCACGCCGCCCTTTTGGGCGCCAGCAAAGCACAATCCACGCTCCTGGTCCTATTCATTCCGAGCCGGGACCGTACGGAAGGCCGCCAGGGCGCCGTGGGCTTCGTCATCGACCGGGATTATCTGGAGATCGCCTTCCCACTGACCGAAGGGCAGAGTTAATTGTCATGGCCAAGAACATCCGGCGGATCGCGGAATTGCTAGGGGGCTGATGTCGTAACGGAAGTGCCGGACATCGGCGGCGGAACCTGGGGGGCGGCCCGGTTGGCGGAGATCGTGCAGGCGCTTCAGGGGCGGTTGGAACCGGGGCGGGGGCAAAGACCGGGGCGGCCGACTGATGCGACCTGGGTGCATCGCGCCAAGATCCCCATGAATGAGGCGACTGCCCAGAAAATCGCTCGACTGGCCGAACGCGCCAGCCGGGAGGGGCGTAAAGTAAGCACCATGCAGATGGCGGCGCAGCTGCTGGAAGAAGCTGTGGCGAGCATCCCGGACGCCGAGGGGTAGGGTGTTGCTGGATCGCTTTATGGATCAAAAAGCGAGTGCTTTCGAGCATTCCGAAGGAGCCGGCATGTCCAAGCTCGCTTTCCCCATCGTTAGACCACTTCGCCTGAAGGCGGCGTTTCTCTGCCTGCTTGCCCTGGCCTGCGTAAGCATCCTCTGCCAAAGCGATGCGGCCGACTCGCCCGGGCCGACGAGTGAAGCGGAATTGCCCTTCAAAGTGCCGCCGGGCTTTGTCGCCGAGTTGGTCGCCGGACCTCCGCTGGTGGAATTCCCAATGTTCGCCTGTTTCGACGACCGCGGCCGTCTGTACGTTGTCGATTCGGCGGGCGTTAACGAGTTGCCCGATGAACTCAGTAAAAACCCGCCGCACCGCATCCGCTTACTCGAAGACGCGAAAGGCGACGGCCGTTTCGACAAGAGTACCGTATTCGCGAACAAGCTGACCTATCCGCAAGGCGTACTGTGGCATGACGGAGCAGTGTACACGGCCTCGCCGCCCAGCCTCTGGCGACTTGAGGATACCAAGGGGACGGGCGTCGCCGACCAACGGCAAGAGCTGCTCACCGGTTTCACGTTCACCAAGTGGGCTGACGACCTCCACGGCCCTTTCCTTGGCCCCGACGGCCGTATTTACTGGACGAGCGGCCGCTACCCCCACGCGGTCAAGCGGCCCGGCGGCGAAGTCCTCGTCAAAGGGAATGGGCCGCGCATCCTCCGCTGCCGGCCTGACGGCGGCGACGTGGAGGTCTTTTGCAACGGCATCGGCAACCCGGTGGAAGTCGCCTTCACGGAGGAGGGAGAGGCGTTTGCCGCCGGGACGTTCGCCAACCGCGGTAGGGACCGTGACGATGCCATCCTGCACGCCGTGGCCGGCGGGGTCTACCCAATCCTGGATCGCGATGTTAGGACGCTCGAAGGAATGCGGCACACGGGAGAGCCGTTGCCGGTGCTCGTCCACTTCGGCGTCGTGGCGCCTTGCGGACTGATGCGTTATCGCGGCGACGCCCTTGGCTCTGAGTACCGCGACAACCTATTCTCGGCCCTGTTTGGCGCGCGGGCCGTGCGGCGCCACATCCTCAAGCGCGACGGCTCTACGTTTCAGGCGGTTACGGAAGACTTCCTTGTCGCGCGCGCGGATGATTTTCACCCCACGGACGTATTGGAGGACGCCGACGGCAGCCTTCTGGTCGTGGATACGGGCAACTGGTACAACCTGTGTCCCAGCTCGCAGGTAGGCAAGACTCCGGTCAAGGGAGGCGTCTATCGCATCCGGCGCAAGGAAGCCGTTCCGGTCAATGACCCGCGCGGCTTGGCGCTGGCGTGGAACAAGCTCGCGGCCGGCGAATTGGTTCGCTTGCTCGACGACGACCGCTTTGCCGTTCAGGATCGGGCCGTCGAGCAACTGGCCAAGTCGGGGGCCGGGGCGTTGGCCTCGCTCAAGGAAACGGTCGCGGAGGGCGCTGCGCCGCGCGGCCGGCGCAACGCGGTTTGGGCCTTGACTCGCATTGATGAGAATGAAGCCCGTGCCACCGTCCGTCTCGCCTTGGCCGACAAAGACGCCAGTGTGCGTCAAGCGGCCGTTCATTGCGCCGGGCTTCACCGCGACGGCGCGGCCTTGCCGCGCTTGCTTGAACTGCTTAAGAGCGATGCGCCGCCGCTGCGCCGCGAGGCGGCCGCGGCCCTGGGGCGCCTGAAAAACAAGACGTCGGCGCCGGCCCTCTTGGAGGCTCTGGCCGACGGGCCAGACCGCTTCCTCGAACACGCACTGATTTTCAGCTTGATCGAGATTACCGACCGTGACTCCTTGGTGCAGGCGCTCAAGGATTCCCGAGCGGTCGTCCGTCGCGGCGCCTTGATCGCGCTCGATCAAATGGACGGCGGCAACCTGACGCGGGAAATGGTCGCCCCCTTGCTCGACCCCGCCGCGCCGATCCTGCGTGATGAAGCGATGAAACTCCTGGCCACCCATCCGGAATGGTCCAAAGGGTTCAACGATGTCTTTCGCCGCTGGCTATTGGACGACAATTTAGAGGGCCAAAGTCCTGAAGAGTTGCGCCGGCTGCTGTTGGCCTATTGCAAAGACGCGGCCCTACAAGACCTGATCGCGCGGGCGCTGCGACGCGACAAATTGCCGGCGGACACACGGTTGCTGCTTCTGGAAACGATCGCCCAGGCGCCGCTCGATAAGCCGCCTCTCACTTGGGTCGTGGAATTGCGATGGGCCTTGGAGGATAAAGACGAACGAGTCGTGCGCCAGGCCGTGGCCGACCTACGCACCGCGGGCGTCGCCGATTTTGACGCCGCCTTGTTGCGCCTGGCGTCGCAAGAGGCGCGTCCCACACAACTGCGCGTGGAAGCACTTGCCGCCGCCGCGCCGCGCATTACCCACCTGGATAAGGCCCATTTTAATTTCCTGACGAAGTGCCTGGACAAGGACCAACCACCGCTCTTGCGACTGGCGGCGGCCGGCGCCCTTGGACAGGCCGGACTCAGCGAAAACCAGCTGCGCGCCTTGTCGGCGGCGATTGCCGTGGCCGGCCCCTTGGAGACGCCCAAACTCCTTCCGGCCTACGAAAAGAGCGCGAACGCCGAAGTGGGTGAGCAGGTGCTAGACGCCCTGACCAAGTCGCCAGGTCTGACAAGTCTGACGCCCGACCTCCTGACAAGGACGTTGAAGGGTTATCCCGAGAAGGTGCGCCAGACGGCGGCCGGCTTGTGCAAGAAGTTGGCCGTGAACGGTGAGAAGCAAACGGCCCGGCTGGCCGAGTTGAAACCGCTGCTGGGCAAGGGAGACGCCCTCCAAGGCCGCGAACTGTTTTTCGGCAAGAAGGCGACCTGTTCCACCTGCCATTCCGTCCAATCGCAAGGCGGGCGGATCGGCCCCGACCTCAGTCACATTGCCGCCAGCCGCAGCGGCCCCGACCTGCTGGAAGCGGTCGTCTTTCCCAGCGCCAGTTTCGCCCGCGGCTACGAGCCGTTTACGATCACCCTGCACAGCGGCCAAGTCTATAACGGTATCATTGGCCGGGAGACCGTCGACGCCTTGTATCTGGTGAACGCGGAACGGGCGGAGGTCCGACTGGCCCGGTCGATGATCGATACGATCGAGCCGGGCAAGACGTCGATCATGCCGCAGGGGTTGGACGTGCAGTTGAGTCCACGGGAGCTTGCCGACGTGCTGGCGTTTCTGCAATCGCTGCGATAGGTGCGGAAAGCGTCGCTAATTTCAACACCTTTCCTCGTTCTCAAACTCCTGTTTGGGAACGAGGTCAATAACCACAAGTTAGGCGACTTCTCGGAGATGAAAGCCGTGAGTACAGCCGAAGACGCCAATGGGAAGCAGTCTCGCCGAAACTGTATACCCCGGTGGATGGCTTTCCTCCTCGGTCTTATCGTTGCGTTGGTTGTGTATCCGCTCATGGTCGGTGTACTGCCGTGGGCCATTTCGTTGCTCCTGCCCCGTTACGGTTGGACGGAGAACGGCCCAGCGACTTGGAACCTGCTCGGATTGATCCCCGTCGTGGTCGGTATCGCAGGCCTCATCTGGGTGTTTAGCGTAATGTTGGCTCAGATCTTTAAGCTCCCTAAGACGGTGAAGCTGGAATGGACCTCGAGAATACTCGTGACGCATGGCCCCTTCGCATTCTCGCGTAATCCAATGTTTCTCGCTGGCTTTACCGTTTGGCTGGGCTGGGCGCTCTTTTTCGGCAGCGTTGTTATCTTGATCGTTTCCGTCCTCTTGTGGGCGGTAACGGATCGCCTCACGGTGTCACGGGAGGAACGCGCTTTGGAGGCGCGCTTCGGCGAGACCTATCGAGCGTACAAGACACGAGTGCCGCGGTG
>DHJA01000149.1:45436-47252 GCA_002404095.1 Planctomycetaceae bacterium UBA4732
CCGCGGTGAAAATGCTTTTAGACGGCCTCAAAAATCGTCGCGATGCCCTGGCCGGCGCCGATGCACATCGTCGCCAAGCCGAAGCGGGCTTTCTGATCCATCATCGTGTGGATCAACGTCGTGGCGATGCGCGCCCCGCTGCCGCCGAGGGGGTGGCCGATGGCGATGGCGCCGCCGCGCACGTTCACCCTCTCCGGGTTCGCCTTCAATACCTTGATCACCGACAACGCCTGAGCGGCGAACGCCTCGTTCAGCTCGATCAAGTCGATGTCTTCCAGCTTCAGACCGGCCCGTTCTAACGCCTTCAGCGTCGCCGGCACGGGGCCGATGCCCATCACCGACGGATCAACGCCCGCCACCGCCATCGCCCGGATGCGCACCATCGGTTTCAGCCCCAACTCTTTCGCGCGCTCTTCCGACATGATGAGCAGGGCCGCGGCGCCGACGTTCAGCGGACTGGAGTTGCCGGCCGTCACCGTGCCGCCTTCCGGCATGAACGCCGGCTTCAACGCCCCCAGCGCCTCAAGGCTGGTGTCGCGGCGGATGCACTGGTCCTCGTGCATGATCTTGCGACGGCCCTCCTCGTCACGGCCCCACGTTGGAATGATCTCCTTGGAAAACAAGCCGGTATCCGTCGCCTTGGCGGCGCGCTGATGGCTGCGCAGGGCGAATTCGTCCTGTTCCCTACGGCCGATGCGGTAGCGCATGGCCAGGTTCTCGGCCGTCAGACCCATTTGCATCGTGGCGGGGCTGTGGCGATAGAAGAGGCGTGGGCTGGCGTCGAAACCCGCTTCCATCGGGATGTGCTGCATATGTTCAACGCCGCCGGCGATCTGAATGTCCTCACAGTTGGCGGCGATGCTCTGCGCGGCTTGATTGATGGCCTGGAGGCTGGAACCGCAATTGCGGTTGACCGTCACGCCGGCGACTTCCAACGGCAAACCGGCAATTAGCGATGCCATATGGGCAATGTCGTACCCCTGCTCCCCCTGCTGCTTAACGCAGCCCCATACCACGTCCTCGATGGCCGATCCGGGAATGCCGACGCGATCCACGAGCGCCCGCATGAGGTCCGCTGAGAGGTCGTCGGCGCGCACGTCACGGAAGATGCCCTTGTCGGGATGCGCGCGGCCGATCGGCGTTCGCACCGCGTCAATCACGACGGCGTGACGCATGATGAAATTCTCCGATAAAACCGAATTAAGCGCTACATTATTATTGTGTTTCAATCCGCCCCCGACCCGAAGGTCAGGGGAAACTTACGGTTACTCAGCGATGACGGAGCGGAATCGGGACAGCAACTTCTGCAATTGGCCGGCGTCCACGGGCTTGGTCAGGTGCAGGTCGATGCCCACTTCCGCGGATCGGCGGCGATCTTCGTCGTCGCCGTGGCCGGTGAGGGCGACGACGAGCGGTCGTTTAAAAGTCGGCCAGTCTTGCATCCGGCGCGCCACCTCCCAGCCGTCCATCCAACCGGGAAGGCCGATGTCCAAGAGTACGACGTCGGGCGCGTTAGCCTCCGCCGCCGCCAACGCGGATGGGCCGTCGGCCGCCACTTCGGTGTCATGGCCGGCGTGACGCAACAGCAGGGCGATACAATCCGCGGCCTCAGGTTGGTCTTCCACTACGAGTACACGCATCCGCCAGCCGTCGGAGTTTCCTTGAAACGGGTTGTCACGCATCGGTTCCTCCTCGCGTGCAATCAAAGTGGAGAGAGCGTCGTCAAGAGCGCTCCCATTTTACATCAAGGGGCACGTCGGGCGCCATCCCATTCGTTTCCGGGTAGTGTCTCCATTTGGCGAGCCGGGGGCGTAAG
>DHJA01000208.1 GCA_002404095.1 Planctomycetaceae bacterium UBA4732
CACATGTTTTTTCGGAAAGTGCAGGACTGGCCGTCCTGGAATGTTCTCGGGATGTTGGCGTAGCCCTCGTTGGTTGCGGGGAGGAAGGTGTTGGGATTGAATTTGGCGGCGAAGACCTGCCCGTTGGCGGCGTAATCCGTGCCAGCCGGCTCCTTGCCGCTGGCGAGGAGTCCTGTCGCGATGCCGATGGGATGGCCGGTAGAGTCCATGGTCGGGTCGGACGGACAGATGTAGGACTTGACCGTAAAGCTAGCGGCTTCGCCGCCGACGGTGGGGTAGGTGAAGGGGTCGTAAGACCCGGTAGGATTAGCCGCTGATTTATAGAGATTGGCCTGTTCAATGAAGGGCAGCAACCAGAACTGGAGCGTATTGGAGACGCCGCCGGCTCCCGCGGGAAAGCGGCCACAAAGCGGCGGCAACGTCCCGATGGAGTCGTTGCAGTTGTGCAAGCCCAAACTCAGTTGCTTCAAGTTATTGGCGCAGCTGATACGTGCGGCCGCCTCGCGGACCTTCTGGACGGCGGGCAGCAACAAGCCGATGAGGATGGCGATGATGGCGATCACCACCAACAACTCGATAAGAGTGAACCCTCGCTGTCTCTCCGACGAACGCAGTTGGACCATGATTCTCCTGCCAGAATAATGCGAAACACAAGGAAGCGCTCCGGAACGCCCGGAGCGAGTTTGCCCATTTTCAACAATTCCCATCCGACAGGGTGAGGCTTGTTACCGCGAGAATGTTCGACGCAGACGGACCAAATACTCACACGAATCGCTAAACATGCTCGGTCGAGCCGTTTCCGTCCCCACCCTCAAAGGCGTATCATTGCAGAACGAAAAGGCGTTGTCAAGAAATCGCGCCGCAATTTGGCGACGAAGTGAGGCGCTCCAAAACCATAAGGCATGACTGGACGCCGCATCGCGCGTATACTTCGGGGATCAGGCGAAGCGACTCACAACCCTAGGAGTGGTGCGATGTCCGACCGATTTCAAGCCGATGGGTTCGAGGATCAACCGCTGGAATTTCCGCAACTTTCTAACATTGTCGAGCCAAGTCCGCCGTTCCCGGCGTGGCTGGCGGCCCGTTTCCTCCGGCCCGACGAGAAAATCACCTGGGTGCGCGGGCCGAGATTCAACCCCTCTTGGGAGCTTTACGTCACGCATCCCGCTTTGTTGTTCGCTGCCCTGGCCCTTGGGGCATTGTGTGTGCTGGCAACGTGGCGCGTCGTCGGCGCCTGGTCCGAGATGCCTGCATGGCCATTCCTGGCGGCCGGCGGCGCCGCCTTCGCTGCCATCGTGGTACTCGGTCTTGCCAGCGGCTATCTCACGCGGCTCGTGGCGACAAATCAGCGTCTCGTCATCGTGCAGGGCCGCGAGTTGTGTCGCAGTTGGACCGTGGACGACCTGCCGCCTTCCATGATCCGCCGGCGTATGAGAGACGACGGACAGCGGGATCGGACCATCGACCTAGACGCCGTGAAGACCATGCTGGGCGGCGCGTCGGACGGCTTCGCCGACGCGAAATCGATTTTGGCGTTTGGCAAGCAACTCGGGCAAATCAAGAAAAGGGAAGTTTAGCCGCGACCCGAAGGGGAGCGCGGGGGAGACGCGCTCCCCTTCGGGTCGCGGCTAAACCCACCTGTCTTGCCCCACTTTCCATCGCCGGCCCGTTCTTCGGCCGTCTTCGCCATTTCTCTACAGGGCGCAACCTTGCCGGGCCGATAATGTACGGCCGCGCCATCACACCTGGGAAGCCGTCTATATTTCAAAGGCGAACTACGGTCTACTGACCTACGGCGGATGACTCCCACGGAGACGTCAGGCATGTTTACGTTTCTCGGCCGATTCGCCGCCAGGCGCCCGTGGGTGATTTGCGCCGCCTGGCTCTTCATCGGCCTAGGAGTCGCCTTTGTCGCCCCGCCGGCCGGACACGGCATCCAGGACGACGACATCCGTTTCCTACCCGCCCGCTGCGCCAGCGTACGCGGCTACCAACTGTTGCAAGACGCCTTTCCGCAGGAACTTTTCGCCAGCCGTGCGATCTTCGCCGTCGAGCGCGCCGGCGCTCCATTGACCGAAGCCGACCTGACCCTTGTAGACGGCATGGCCGCCGACCTCAATCGCTTAAAGGATGACGAGCCGGACTTGCAGATTCGCCGCGTTATGTCGCACCGTGAGCCGTTCATCGGCAACCGCTTAATTAGCGAAGACGGTTCCTGCACCCTTATTCAAGTCAGCCTCGCCACGCCCTACATGGCGGTGCAAACGTCCAACGCCGTGGACCGGGCCGAAAAAATAGTTCGCGACCGTTTAGCCGCGACCCGTCAGGGGAGCGCGCCGACTCTCTACGTCACCGGACACGCCGGCCTCGGCCGCGACCTCATCCGCGCCAGCGCCAACGGCCTCGATAGCACCACGATTGCCACCGTAATCCTGGTCGTCGTCATTCTTCTGATCGTCTACCGCGCGCCGCTGTTGGCCCTGGTCCCACTCATCACCATCGCCGGGTCGGTATGGGTCACGCTGAAACTGCTCTCGCTTTGTACGCTGATTCCAGGCTTCTATTTGGTCAATACCAGTCAGATATTCGCCGTGGTCATGCTCTATGGGGCGGGCACCGACTACTGTTTGTTCCTCATCAGTCGTTACCGCGAAGAGCTGGCGGCCGGTCAGAACCGCGAGGAAGGCCTCATACGAAGCGTCGCCTCGGTGGGTGGCGCTCTCGCGGCGAGCGCTGGCACCGTGATCTGCGGGTTGGGGCTGATGGCCTTCGCCGAGTTCGCCAAAGTGCGTTCGGGCGGGCCGGCCATCGCCATCGGCCTGGGCGTCGCATTGGCCGCGTCACTCACCTTGGCGCCCGCTCTGCTCCGCATCTTGGGCACGGCCGTCTTCTGGCCTGTCGGCCAACCCCGTTTGAAAATCGGCGCGCCCCGCGAAACCCTATGGGGATGGCTCAGCAAGCAAGTGACGGCTCGCCCCGTGACGATCTGGGTGACTTCGGTGGCCATCCTCTTGCCTTTGGCGATCCTCGGCTTTCAGGTGCGCTCCGCCTACCGCGCCACCGGCGAATTGTCGCCGACTTCCCAAAGCGTGACCGGACTGGACGTGTTGGGGCGGCACTTCAACGCCGGCGAGGTCGGGCCGGTGACGGTGCTGTTGGAGTCCGCGACCGACTGGGCGGGGTGCGAAGGACAGGCTGTGTTGAGCCATCTGAGTCAAGGGATATTGCATCTGCAAAATATCGCCGAAGTGCGCAGCTTTACGCAACCGCTCGGCCAACCGCTCGATGACGCGCCGCCCCCGCCGATTGACCTTAAACAAACCGGCGGCGTGTTCGGCTCGCTCATCAAGAACGTCCAGAAGACCATCAGCGATCAGGTGAAGAACGGCGGCCGCGATGTTTACCTGGCGCGCCCGGCGGTCGGTCCCGGTGAACCACCGCGTTATGTTACGCGCCTTGACGTGATCCTCCGTAGCGATCCTTTCGACCCCAAAAGCAACGACACGCTCGACCTGATCGAGTTGTGGATGCGCCAGGATTTGCCGCGCTCCGCCCAGAGCATGAAGGCAGTGCGAGCCGAGACCTATGGCGTAACCGTTGGCGCCCGCGACCTGGCGGAAGTGACGGAAGGCGACCGGATGCGCATCAATGGCATGGTGCTGGCAAGCGTTTTCCTGATCCTGATGGTGTTGGTGCGCAAGCCGTGGTTGGCCGCGTATCTGCTCGTGACGGTGCTGTTCAGCTATTACGCCACGCTGGGTGCGACGACCTTGGCGGCATGGTGTTGGCAAGGACGGCCGTTGTGCGAAGTGGACTGGCGCGTGCCGTTCTTCCTTTTCACGATCTTGGTGGCCGTCGGCGAGGACTACAACATTCTGCTCATTACGCGCACCCTTCAGGAGAAGAAGAAATACGGCGCCGACGAGGGCACGCGCCGCGCCCTAAGCCATACGGGCGGCGCCATCACGTCTTGCGGCATCATCATGGCGGGCACTTTCGCCACGCTGATGCTGGCCGGTCTGAATACGTTGGTGCAGATCGGCTTCGCGTTGGCGTTCGGCGTACTGCTGGATACGTTTGTGGTGCGGCCGTTCCTGGTGCCGGCTTTCGCGCTCTGGGTATGGCGCCGTGAAGAGGCTCACACGAAAGCGACGCCGCTTCAGCCGAAAAAGACGCCTTTTTTGCGACGGGCCGGTTGAGAGTCTGTCCCATAAGGGGTGTTACGAACCGCGACCGTTACAGTACTTTCAAAATGTACTCCTCACGCTCCGCGT
>DHJA01000021.1:0-11349 GCA_002404095.1 Planctomycetaceae bacterium UBA4732
TAAAAAGGGTTACAGTCGAAGTAGGCTCCCCAAGAGGGACACTATTCGTAACAATTCTCTCTTTGTCGAAAGCTACAACCGCTGGCGGCAATAATACCGCGACGTGGAATGCGATGAGTCGCAGAACGGACTGGCGGAGCGGGACTAGATTCTTAAACCTTCCCCGAGGCGGCGGGAAACGCCGCCGAGACCGGCGCGATCGGTCGAATCGGGCTTAGTTGTTTGCCCGCATCCGCAAGGGCAGCCTTCTCCGGACAGCCGCGGCCGTCCCTCTTATCCCCGTTTTCAACAGGCACGTCGTTCAACCCGGCCAGTCTCACGCTGTGATCCTGGCTACGGCCTAATCTTTTTACGTAGTCGCTGTCGCCTTCTGCCGCCTTCTACCGCTCTCCTGATAGGGCAGGAATTGAGGGGGGAGGGACGACATCCCCCTTTCGCCATTATTTCTTTGACTGAGGGGCACGGTGTTCGTAGAGTGGAGCAAAATGTCCTGGCGAGCCAGTGTACGCGCCCCCACATCCTTTCAAACGGCCGGCGCCTCTACGCCCTCGCCGCCGAGATCATGGCCAAAGATTTCGTGAGCCGGTCAGACGCATAAACCGCGTCCCCCGACCGGGGGACTTTTCCGGAGTTGACTAACACAGGAGCGTTCCCTCATGTTCCAGCAGCGATTTCAATGGGTCTTGCGGGCCTTCTGCGCCGCATGCGCCCTCATCCTCTCCCTCGGCCGTTCGTCCGGCAACGACCTGCCCGCGGACGGAGCCGGGCTTGCGTCCCAGGCCCAAGCCATCCTGCATAAGCATTGCTTCGACTGTCATGGTAAAAACCCCAAGAAGCTCCGGGGCGACCTCAACCTCTTCGACCGTACCCACCTTGACGACGCGGAACGCAAGATCGTCGTGGCGAAAGCCCCCGACAAGTCCGAACTGATCTCGCGCGTCGGGTCCGACGACGACAGCCTCCGAATGCCGCCCGATCCGCGCCCCCGCCTCTCCGACGCCGAGCGCAAAACCCTCCACGATTGGGTGGCCGCCGGGGCCGTCGCCTGGCCCGTGGCGGCCCCAGCCGTCGCCGCGGAGCCAGCGGCGCCCGTCGAGAACCTCGCGGCGTCCGTGAAGGAGCTGTTGCGCGGCAACTGTTTCGACTGCCACGGCGGCTCGCGCACCAACGCCGGCGTCAAAATTCTGGACCGCGAACTGCTCGTCAACAAGAAAAAGCTCGTCCCCGGCAAGCCGGACGAATCCATGCTATTCCAACTCGTGACCGCAACGGACGACTCGGTCATGCCGCCGGCAGGCCGGCCGCGTCTCAAACCCGACGCCGCGGAGCTTATCCGGCGCTGGATCGCTGGCGGCGCGCCGGCGTTCCCCGCCGACGTCGCCGCGGCAGGCGAACCCAACAAGGATCCGGCCTTCAAGAACTTCGCTGGCGTCGATTACGTCCTGAAAAAGATCCTGGAAAACGTTCGCACGCTGTCCGCCGAAGATCGCCGCTTCGTGCGTTACTTCAGCATCAACCACATCCTGACCACCGGGGCCACGGCGGCGGAACTCGACTTGCAGCGCGACGCTCTCGCCAAGGCGATTAACCACCTCTCCTGGCAAAACCACGTCGTCCGCCTCAAGGCGATCGATCCCCCAGCCAACACCGTCTACGCCCTCGACCTGCGGCACGTCGGCTGGCAGCTGCAGCCGTTCCAGCAGTGGAAAGGCGGCAAGGGCGTGAGCCGGGCCGACGTCAACATCTTCGACCTCGCCCTGCTCGAATATCCCTATTCCGTCGCCTACGCGGATTCCGACACCTTCGACCACTTGACGGAGGAGTTCCTCTATCCGGCCGGCCAAGTGCGTCCCATTCCCTACGTCCGCGCCGACTGGTTTGTCAGCACCGTCACCCTGCCGCCGCTGTACGAAGACTTTCTCCAATTACCCTTCCAGTTGTCTGAATTGGAGGATCTCCTCGGCGTGGCCGCTCAGGACGACGTGAACGATCACGTGGCGATTCGCGCGGGCATGGCCGTTTCGGGCGTGTCGCGCAACAACCGCGTTGTCCAGCGGCACCCGGAGAAATACGGCGCCTTCTGGCAGAGCTTCGACTTCAAGACCAGCAAGGGGCGCGAGAATATGTTCAAAGACCCCATCGACCTGCACCCCACCGGCGGCGAGGTGGTCTTCAACCTACCCAATGGTTTACAGGGCTACTACGTCACCAACGCCCGCGGCGACCGTTTGGAAGCGGCGCCGACCGAGATCGTTACTGACAAGTTCGCCGAGGATAAGACGGTGCGAAACGGGCTGTCGTGTATGCGCTGCCACGACGTCGGCACGAAGACCTACGCCGACACGATGCGCCCGGCGCTGCTGCAGCTGCCCGGTACACCCGGCTTCGACAAGCGGCTCGCCCTGGCGCTCTATCCGGAGCAGGCGAAACAGGACGACTTGCTCAAGGAGGACGGCGACCGTTTTCTCGCGGCCATGCAACAAGCGCTGGGCAAGCCGCAGGGACAGGAGCCGTTGATTCCGGTAACGAAGCGGTTCCTGGACGACCCGATTCCCCTCGCCGGCGCCTCGGGCGAGCTGGGACTGAACGATCCGTCGGGGCTGGCGTCCGTGTTCAAGATGCCGCAGTTCTCATCGCTGGGTCTGATGCCGTTGTCGGCCAAGGGGGTGGTCCGCCGCGACGCCTGGGAGGACTACTATGACCAGATCGTCCGCGCGTTGGGTCTGGGTGTGCCAATCGTGCCGATTGACGGCGTGCTGCGCGGCGACTACCCGGCCTCGGCGCCGCCATTCGAGGTTGTGCTGAAGACCAACAAGAAAAACAACTCCTTCGAGCCGGGCGACGACCTGGTGGTCAGCGTCGTCAACCACTCCACGAAGCCGATTTACATCGAGCTAGTCGGCGTCAGCAGCAAGGGCCGGATGGTGATCCTCACCGCACCGGGCGCGGTGGTCGCGGCCGGGCAGGAATATCGCTATCCGCCGGAAGGGTCGCCGGCGATCAAGATCAAGCCGGGCTTGGGCCGCGAGCAGATCACCCTGCTGGCCGGAGAAGAGACGTTCCCCGCGGGCCGGCTGCTCCGCGGCAAGGGATTGACCGACCGCGTCGTTCATCCGTTTTACGAGTTGGGTAAGCAGAACGGGCGTTATGTGGTAACCAAGGATCCGGCCCGGCTTGTGAAGAAGACTATCGCCATCGAAACGCGGTAAGGGGGCCTGGGCGCGGGAGGGGGCGAGGAGACCTCGCCCCTACGGTTGTTAGAGATTGGGGCGAGGTCTCCTCGCCCATCGCGGGTAGGGGCGGGGTTTCCCCGCCCGTCCTGGGTAGGGGCGAGGTCTCCTCGCCCATCGCGGGTAGGGGCGAGGTCTCCTCGCCCATGTAGAACAGGCGTATAAGCTGACATCCAAACATCAACCTCTAAAGGAGTCCGCAATGTCCACAATTCGCAGAGTTCCCTGGTTCGCGGCGGCGTTGCCCATCGTGTTGGCGCTGGCCGCCCCGGCCGTCGCCGCCCCCACGCTGGAGGAAGCGCTGGTCGCCAACGCCCCGGCGGTGGTCAAACGTCTGCAAGCGATGGGCTGTCGCAACGTCGGCGTCCTCAAGTTCCTGGTGACCAAAGACGGCGACAAGCTGAGCGACAACGTCGGTCCCCTGAACATGACTCTGGCGAACCGGCTGGAAATCGCCTTGCTCCTCGCCAACGACCCGAAGAAGCCGTTGGGCGTCATCGAACGCGCCAGCGCCGTAGCCCAGCGGACCACCGGCGCCAATCACCTGACGCGCGACGGCCGGCTCAAGCTGTTCGCGGCCCGCTATCCGTTGGCCTGGGGCAAGGAGCTGGTGGACGCCGACGCCTTCGTGACCCGGACCGCCCTGGTCAGCAAGGACTTGCGCACGCTGACGATCAGCCTGCTCGCCTTCACGAAGGAGGACAACAAGCTAGTCGCGTTGGGCGACGACTTCAAGACGGCCAATCGGCCGAGCGCGCTCAGCGAGATGGGCGAGAGCTTCGTACTGCGCGGCGCCTTCGACGACGGGGCGTTGGATACGAATCCCGCGACGCTAAAGGCGCGTGAGGAAAAGGTGATCCAGGTCGCGGCCAAGGTCAAGGAGCAGGAGGTGAAGTACCCGCTGCAGGAAAAGGCGCCGCCGGTGACGCTGACGGCGTTCTACGACGGCAAGCCGGCCGCGATCGAGTACCGGGACGGCAAGGCGTACCTGCCGGAGCCGCGGGAGGGCCAGAAGGTGGCGTTCGGGCTGAAACGGGACGACTCCAAGGAGCGTTACGGGATCGTGTTGAAAGTGAACGGCGAAAACACGCTTTACCGGCAGAAGCTGCCGGACATTCAGTGTCGCCGCTGGATCATGGACCCGGGCGAGCGTCCTTACCAAATCAAGGGTTTCCAGAAGGACAACAAGACCATCGAGGAATTCCGAGTGTTGTCCGCGATGGAGTCCGGCGAGCGCGCGATCAACTACGGCGCCGACGTGGGCACAATCATTCTGACCGTTTACCGGGAGTACAAGGGCAAGGTGAAACCGCGCGACAATACGGACGAGGGCGCGGCGTTGGCGGCTGTGACGCGGGGAGATTGGCCCGAAGAGAAGTCAAAGAATTACAACGCGCTAAAGGCGCGTCTGCTGGAGGACGCGAACCGCGGTCTGATCGTGGAGGGCGCCACGGCCAACAGCGCGGTCAAGAGCGTGGCGTTCGAGCCAGACCCGGTGCCGGTGATGAGCGTGACGATCATCTACTACCGTCCGTGATGATCGCGGGGAATCCGGCGAAAGGGGCTTTCGCGGTAATGACAAGGAGCGTGTCATTCAAGTTCTGTTTGGCAGATCACAAGTTGAAAGGATCGAAGCGATGTTTCGCACGTTTGGCCGGTTCGGTTGGCTGCTGGCGGTGGCGTTGGCGGGCTGCGTCCTGAGCGCCGGCATGGCTCGCGCAGCGGACGGCGATGCGGCAGCGCTAGGTACTGCGTTGCGTAAAGGGATTGCTCTCCAAAAGGCAGGGCAGGCGAAGGAGGCCCTCCCTTACTACGAGCAGTCGCTGGAATTGTCTCAACGGCTTTTCGGACAGAGCCACGAAAACACGGCCGCCGTCCTCGGTGTGCTGGCAAGCCTGTACGTGGCCAGTACTCTCAACAACCTGGCAAGCCTGTACTCGGACATGGGCCAGTACGCCAAGGCGGAACCCCTTTTTCAGCGCAGCCTGAAAATTTCTGAAGAGAAGCTCGGCAAGGACGACCCTGACGTGGCCAGTACTCTCAACAACTTGGCGATTCTCTACGAGGCTATGGGCCAGTACGCCAAGGCAGAAGCCGTTTTCCAGCGCAGCCTCAAGATCCGGGAGAACAAGCTCGGCAAGGATCACCCCGATGTGGCAAGGAGCCTCAACAACCTGGCGGTTCTGTACGATGCTATGGGCCAGTACGCCAAGGCGGAGCCGCTCTACCAACGAAGCCTGAAGATCAAGGAGGATAAACTCGGCAAGGACCACCCCGACGTGGCCCAAAGCCTTAACAACTTGGCAAATCTGTACGCGGACATGGGCCAGTACGCCAGGGCGGAGCCGCTCTATCAGCGCAGTTTGCAAATCCGTGAGGACAAACTCGGCAAGGACCACCCTGACGTGGCCCAAAGTCTCAACAATCTAGCAAGCCAATACGCGGACATGGGCCAGTACGCCAAGGCGGAACCCCTTTTCCAGCGCAGCCTGAAGATTTGGGAAGACAAACTCGGCAATGACCACCCCGACGTGGCCAAATGCCTAAACAACCTGGCGAACTTGTACGCCATCCAGAGGAATTGGAAGCAGGCCGCGCAGGCAGCCGACCAAGAGCGCCGTGTCGTCCGCCGCTATGTAGCGAACGCACTCGCCGTTTTATCCGAGAAGGATCAGCTTGCCTACCTGGACCACAGGGATGCAAAACAATTCCACATCGCGGAGTCAATCGCTCTCAACCGGCGCGAGGACGCGGCCCCAGCGGCGCTATCGGCCGGTTGGGTACTAAACGGTAAGGCCGTGGCTCAAGAGTCTCTGGCTCAGCGCGTCCTGGCGGCCCTGGACGCCCGCGACCTCGCCGCGCATCTGGGGAAGACCAGCGCCCAATCCTCGCGCGCCGAGCCGTGGGTGGAACTGGCCGAGATCCGCAAGGCTCTGCCTGCCGACGCCGTCCTCATCGAAATCAGCAAGTTTCAAGTGGCCAACTTCGAGGCAAAGGGCCAGGACAAGCACAGGACAAGCATTGGTTGGGCTACCGCTACGCCGCCTGGGTCATTACCGCCGCGGGCGACGTGCATATCGTGGACCTGGGGCCGGCCGACGTCATTGAGGACGCCGTCAAGGAGGTGCGCCAGGCTCTGACCGACGCGCAAGGTTCCCCCAAGCATCCCAGCACCATCACGCAGGAGGGCGAGCCTGACGCGGAGAAGGCAATGCTCAAGCCGTTGGCGGCATTGTCAAAACTGGTCTTGGAACCGTTGGCCGAACACATCGACGGCAAAAAACGCTGGTACATCAGCCCCGACGCCTCGCTGTGGCTGGTCCCCTGGGCGGCGCTGCCTTTGAAGGACGGCCGCTATGCCGTCGAAGCGCACACCATCAGCTATCTCGTCAGCGGCCGCGACCTGGCGGCGGTCCCATCGCAGGCCAAGCCGAGCCGGCCGCGCATGATGGCCGACCCCGACTATAACTTGGGCGTGGCCGAGGCTCGGAGTGTTACGAAAGAACTGGTTGGCAAGGCGGCGGCGCCGGACCCGTCGCTACGCAGCTTGTCCCCCTCCCTTGGCCGCTTGAGGGCTAAGCGTCTTGACGGCACGGCCGCGGAAGCGCAGGCCGTCAAGCCGGCGTTGGAGAAGTACGCCGGCGAGGAGGCTTGGCTCTACCAGCAGGACAAGGCTCTGGAGGGCGTCTTCAAGTCCTTCCGTGGCCCGCGTGTGCTGATACTCAGCACTCACGGCTTCTTTCTTGAAGACCAAGTGGTCGCTCCCTCCGACAAGCTCGGCTCGGACGAGAAGCGTCCGGCCCTGGACAAGGAAGGCAAGCCGCTGGAGAATCCGTTGCTGCGTTGCGGCCTCTTGTTGGCCGGCTGCAACAACCGCGACCAAGCCAAGGAAGGCGACGAGGACGGCGTACTAACGGGTCTGGAAGTGGCGGGCACCGACCTACGCGGCACCGAGTTGGTGGTGCTGTCGGCGTGCGAGACCGGCCTGGGCGAAGTGCATAACGGCGAAGGCGTGGCCGGCCTGCGTCAAGCATTCCAACTGGCGGGAGCGCGGGCGGTGGCGGCGACGTTGTGGCAGATCCCCGACCGCGAGTCAGCCAAGCTCATGGGCGACTTCTTCGCCAATTTAGGGGACGGCAAAGGTAAGGCGGAAGCGTTGCGCGAAGCGCAGTTGGCGATGATCCGGTCGCGGCGTGAGAAGAACGCCGCCGCCCATCCGTTCTTCTGGGCCGCCTTCACCCTCACCGGACAGTGAGCGAAGTGACAGTAATCCTCGGGCGGGAGAGGAGCCTTCGCTCCTCTCCCCCCCTTCACCGATTCCGCCGGGGGCCGTCACTTCGATCCGTCCCAGATCCGCACCGTGTGGTCAAGGCTTCCGGAAACCAGGTAGCGCCCGCCGCCCGCGAAGACTACCCCCATCACCGCCAACCGGTGGCCTCGGAGGCTGAGCAACTCCAATCCAGTGGCCGTGTCCCATAGCTTGATCTCGTGGTCCCAACTTCCTGTCGCCAGCCGCCGGCCGTCCGGGCTGAAGGCGACCGCCACGGGCCGCCCCGCGTGTCCGCGCAGCCGATGTTCCACCTGGCCCGTCTGCGCCGACCAGATCAGGATTTCGCCCTCGTCCGGCTCGTCCGCGTGAACGCGACCCCCGGCCGAGGCCACTGTCCGTCCGTCCGGGCTGAATGCCAGGGCCGCGACCGGCAGACCGTGACCCCGGAAGACCAAACGCTCCTCTCCGCTACCACTGTCCCAAAGGCGCACGGTCTGGTCATGGCTCGCGGTGGCCAGGACGGCGCCGTCCTGGCGATAGGCCAACCCGGACACGCGGCTCGTGTGACCAGTCAGAGTGTGGACCTTCTCCCCGGTATCGACGCGCCAGACGCCGACCTCTCCCGGCCCGTCGCCGCCGAAGGCTGCGACCGCGACCTCCAGGCCTGATGGATGAAAGGCGACGCACGACAACGGGCCAGAACCCGCCGCGAATTCCGTCCGCTTTTCGCCGGTACGCGCGTCCCAGATGATCAACCGGCCGTCCTCTCCCGCCGAGGCGAGGCTGTCGCCGTCGGGGCTGAAGGCCACCCAGTTCACGCTGCCCCGGTGTTCGGACAGCACCTGCATTGCCTCTCCGGTGGCCGCTTCCCACAAGCGCACGGAGCCGTCGCCGCTGGCCGACGCGATGCGCGTCCCGTCGCGGCTGACCGCGACGCAACTGACGCCCCGCGTGTGGCCCTCCAGCACACGCTCTTCCGTGCCATCGACCCGCCGTCGAAGGTAGTTCCACTCCCATGCGCGCAATTCCTCCGAACAGAGGTTGAGCTGCTCGGAAGCCCAGGCCGGCTTGCCAGCCGATAGTTCGCGGTCCGCCAAGGCGACGCGATTGAGGTACAGCTGTCCCTCGACCTCCCGCCGCTGCTCCGCCTCCGCGACCACGCGCCGCGCTTCCGTCGCCCGCCCGGCCTCCGCTTCCCGCCAGGCGTAGATTACCCAGCCGAGCAAGGAGGCGACCAGCAATAAGGCGGTCCCCGTCAGGCCTGCGGCGGCCGGCTCCCGCCTTACCCACCGGGCCAGGCGCTCCCCCGTGCCGACAGGCCGCGCGAGGACCGGCCGGCCGGCGAGGAAGCGCCCCAAATCTTCCGCCAGCGCCTGGGCCGTGGGGTACCGTCGGTTCGGCGCCTTATGCAGACATTTGAGACAGACATTCTCCAAATCGCGCGGCGTCTGCGGTTGCAAGCGCCGCGGCGGCGCCGGCTCTTCGCGCACCACCTGCTGGATCGTCATCGCGGCCGTGGCCGCCTTGAACGGCGGTCGGCCCGTCAACAGGTCGTAAAGCACGGCCCCCAGCGCATAAATGTCAGTGGCCGGGCCGATCTGACGGGTGAGTCCCAGAGCCTGCTCCGGGGCCATGTAACAAGGCGTCCCCATCACCGCCCCGGTCGATGTCAGATCGGATTTCGTCTGATGGGCCAAGCCGAAATCGACGATCTTGGGCGTTCCGTCGGCGGCCAGCAATACGTTGGCGGGCTTCAAATCGCGGTGTATCACGCCCTTTTCGTGGGCGGCGTGGACGCCCCGGGCCAGCGCTTCCGTCAGCCGAGCGGCCTCGCGCGGCTCCAGCGGCGTGCCGGCTAGCTTGGCCGCCAAGCTGCCGCCCTCCAGGTATTCCAGGGCCAGGAAGGGAAGGCCGTTCTCTTCGCCGAGGTCGTAAATCTGGACGATGTTGGGGTGCTGCAGTCGAGCGACGACCTCCGCCTCGCTCCGGAAGCGCGACAGCTCGGTAGCGCCAGCGTAGCCGCCCGACAAAATCATCTTCAGAGCGACAACGCGGTTGAGCTTGAGGTGCCGGGCCTTGTAGACGACGCCCATACCGCCACGGCCCAACTCTCCCAGAATCTGGTATCCGGGGACCATCGGCAGGGCGAGCGACGCGCCGGAGCGAGCGCGGGAGGACTCGTTCATTTCGATGCTGGCGGCCTTGGTCGCCTCGGGGTCCTCGTCCTCCCCTCCCGCGCCCACGCCGAGAAACCTTTCCATTGACGCGGTCGCGTCCCCGTCCGTGCGCAGGTCCGGTTGAACCTGTGTAGGCGGGATTGTTTCCCCGGCGGGGTCCGTAATGTCCGTCATAGTCCTATGCTCCGCGTCCGCGTCATCAGGAGTGCCTTTCGCTGTTCAGCCGTTGGTGCAACGTCCCCATCGCGGATTGCCAGCGGCGCTGGACGGTGCGCACCGTGACCTGGAAGAGGTCGGCGACCTCCGCCTGCTTCCAGCCGTGGTAGAAGATCAGGCCGACGACTTCCCGCTCCTCCACCGGCAGAGCGGCCACCCCCTCATGAAACGCCGCCCAGCGCTCCAGGTCGTCCGGGTCCGTCCGCGCGTCCGGCGGATCGACGACGGGAGCGCGACCGTCGCGAGCGGCCGCTTGACTGGAATGATTGGCGCCGACGCCCATAGGTCCGTGGAAGTGCCGGGCAAGGTCCAACAATTCGCGGCGCATCTGTTCGGCCGCCAAGCCGAAGAAGCCGCGCACCGAGTCGGGGCGCACGTCGCGCAGCGACCGCAACAGACGAAGCTGGGCGTTCTGCAGCACGTCCCCCGTTTCGGCCCAGCGGCGGACGGTGGGATAGCTTTTTAGCATCTTGCGGGCCAGTCGTTCCAGGCGGCCGCCGACGCCGCGCAGCAACTCGTCGCGGGCGGCGAGGTCGCCGGCGCGAACGCGGTCCACCCAGGCGTGTAGTTGCGTGGTGTGGAGGGATGAATCGGCCATATACAAGGTCCGTAATGCGCATGAACGGCGCCGTGCGGGACAATCGAAGACCCGTTGAGGATGGAAGGAAGTATACCGGCAGGCGCGGCGCCACGCAAACTTTTCCCGCAGCCATTGTCGCATCGGGGTACCCATGTCGATTGTGGGGTAGGGGCGGGGTCTCCCCGCCCTTGGCGTCACAGGGCGGGGAGACCGTTCAGTCTTTGGCTGATCGGCTTTCCGCCGAGTGGGTCTCCCCGCCCTTGGCGTCACAGGGCGGGGAGACCCCGCCCCTACGGCACCCCCCTCCAAAATCGGGACGGGACGCCCACGGCCGCTGTTGTCTTCGGGCGGCGATTCACGCTTACCTGGTGGAGGCAATGAGAACGGCAACCGACCCGTTTCTCAGCCGGCTCCGCATACGGACCCTTGGTGGGGTTTGTCTGAACCGGCGGCCTCTCAACACGAAAGGAAACGACACATGCGTACTCTTTGGATCAAACGGTGGGCGGCGGCGCTGGCAACAACCGTGGCAATCTGTGGTGGAACGGCAACGGCGTCCGAGCCGTACTGCCCGCCGACCTACGTCGTCAAACGGGTGGTCTGTTACGAGACGGCGACCGTCTACGAAACGCACCGCGAGGCGTATCAGGCTTGCGTCACTCAGTACGATTCCTGCGGCGATCCGTACCACGTCTACAAGACGTGCTACCACGACGTGCGGACGCCGGTGCAGAAGCAGATCGCCGTCGTTCATTACGAAGCGGTCCCGAAATAATTGGCGAAGGCAGGACCGAAGCGGGTAGGATCAAGCGTCACCAGACCCGCTTCGGTTTGTTGCAGAGGGCGGCTAGGTGACCGTTTCGTAAGTCCCCTGCC
>DHJA01000021.1:11425-21273 GCA_002404095.1 Planctomycetaceae bacterium UBA4732
TTCGTAAGTCCCCTGCCAGTAAAAGGTAGCCGCATTCGCCAGAATGCGGGTCGTCGCACCCGCATTCTGGCGAATGCGGCTACGAGTCAGTGGCGAAGGACTTACGAAATGGTCATCTAGGTGAGTTCGAGACGGGCGGGGGTGGGGTTCAGGTTCAACTTCTCAAGATGTCTGAAGTTAGAGGAGCAATGTCATGATGCGAACGGTTGGCCGGTTCGGTTGGTTGCTTGCGGCGGTGCTGATTGGCTGCGTCCTGAGCGCCAACCCGTGTCGGGCTAAAGACGACGACAAGGCGGCGCTGCTCGCCGCTTTTGCCAGAGGAAATGCGCTCTATGGCGAAGGGAAGTATGAGGAGGCGGCCGCTTCTTACGAGGCGGCTCTCGAATTGGCATCAGGGGTGTTCGGGACGAATAGCTTAAACACGGCTACCATCCTCAACAACCTGGCAGCGCTGTACGACGACATGGGCCAGTACGCCAAGGCGGAGCCGCTCTACCGCCGCGCCCTGCGGATCCGGGAAGACAAGCTCGGCAAGGACCATCCCGACGCGGCCCAATGCCTCAACAACATGGCGAACCTGTACGACCACATGGGCCAATACGCCAAGGCGGAGCCGCTCTACCAACGCAGCCTCAAAATCCGTGAAGACAAACTCGGCAAGGACCACCCCGACCTAGCCGACAGCCTCAACAATCTGGCGAACCTGTACTACGACATGGGCCAGTACGCCAAGGCGGAGCCGCTCTACCAACGCAGCCTCAAAATCCGTGAAGACAAGCTCGGCAAGGAACACCCCGACGTAGCCCGGAGCCTCCACAACCTGGCGGCCCTGTACCAGCAAATGGGCCAGTACGCCAAGGCGGAGCCGTCCTACCAACGCAGCCTCAAAATCTATGAAGACAAGCTCGGCAAGGACCACCCCGACGTGGCCGCAAGCCTTAACAACCTGGCGAACTTATTTGCAGAACAAGGGCGTTGGAAAGAGGCGGCGGACGCGGCCGACCAAGAGCGCCGCATCGTCCGCCGCCATGTTACGCGCGTCCTCCCCGTCCTATCTGAAAAGGAGCAGCTCGCCTTCCTGGAGCACAAGGATGCGGTGTTTTTCCACGTCGCGGAGTCACTCGCCCTCAGCCGGCGCGAGGACGCAACCACAGCGGCGCAGTCGGCCGGCTGGCTGCTTAACGGTAAGGCGGTGGCTCAAGAGGCCCTGGCCCAGCGCGTCCTGGCGGCCCTGGACGCCCGCGACCACGCCGCGCGCTTGGGCAAGGCCAGCGCCCCATCCTCGCGCGCCGAGCCGTGGGTGGAATTGGCCGAGGTCCGCAAGGCACTGCCCGCTGACGCCGTCCTCATCGAAATCAGCAAGTTTCAGGTAGCCAACTTCGATCCCAAAGCAAAGGGCAACCCTTGGCTGGGCTACCGCTACGCCGCCTGGGTCATCACGGCCGAGGGCGACGTGCATGTCGTAGACCTGGGACCGGCCGCCGCCATTGAGGACGCCGTCAATGACGTGCGCCAGGCGTTGAAAGAAGCCCAAGGTTCGCCCAAGAATCCCAGCACCATCGTGCAGGACGGCGAGCCCGACGCGGAGAAGGCAATGCTCAAACCGTTGGCGGCATTGTCGAAGCTGGTGCTGGAACCGCTGGCCGAACACATCGATTCCAAGAAGCGCTGGTACATCAGCCCCGACGCCTCGCTGTGGCTGATCCCGTGGGCGGCGCTGCCGTTGAAAGACGGCCGCTACGCCGTCGAGGTTCACACCATCAGCTACCTCGTCAGCGGCCGCGACCTGGTCGCCGTCCCGTCGAAGGCCAAGCCGGGCCGGCCGCGTATGATGGCCGACCCCGACTATGACCTTGGCGTGGCCGAGGCCCGCACTGCTACTAAGGACCTGGTTGGCAAGGCCGCAGCGCCGGATCCGTCCCTACGCGCCGTGTCCCCTTCACTGGGGCGGATGCAGGCGCCACGGCTCCCCGGCACGGCTGTGGAAGCGAAGTCGATCCAGCCGGCGTTAGAGAAGTACGCCGGCGAGGAAGCATGGCTCTACCAGCAGGACAAAGCCCTGGAAGGCGTCTTCAAGACCTTTCGCGGCCCGCGCGTGCTGGTCCTCAGCACTCACGGCTTCTTCCTTGAAGATCAGGTGGTTGCGCCCTCCGACAGGATCGGTACGGAGGAGAAACGTCCGGCCCTGGACAAGGAAGGTAAGCCCTTGGAGAATCCGCTGTTGCGTTGCGGCTTGCTGCTGGCCGGGTGCAACAACCGCGACCAAGCCAAGGAAGGCGACGAGGACGGCGTACTAACCGGTCTTGAGGTGGCTGGCACGGATTTACGCGGCACCGAGTTGGTGGTGTTGTCGGCATGCGAGACCGGGCTGGGCGAAGTGCATAACGGCGAAGGCGTGGCCGGACTGCGTCAGGCGTTCCAACTGGCGGGAGCGCGAGCGGTGGCCGCTACCTTATGGCAGATACCCGACCGCGAGTCGGCCAAGCTCATGGGCGATTTCTTCGCCAATCTGGGCGACGGCAAGCCCAAGGCGGAGGCGTTGCGCGAAGCTCAATTGGCGATGATCCAGTCACGGCGCGAGAAGAACGCCGCCGCCCATCCGTTCTTCTGGGCCGCCTATACGCTTACCGGACAGTAGCAAGTGAAATAGGGAACCACGGCGCTGTACGCTTTCGGAACGTCCGGAGGCGCGACAACCGCCAGCAGTCGCTGTCGCCTCCACGGCGGCCGGACTTCCCGGCGTCGCGGATCGACCGCAATTCTTTACGAGGAGAACCGTCCGATGAAGCTCCGCATTGTCTCAATCGTCGCCGGCCTGACGCTGATCGCCGCCGGCGTGACGGTGTCGGGTTCCTACTCGGCACCCAGGCAGTATTACTCCGGCTGGAACAAAAGCCCCAAGCATTCGTACTACTACCGGGAGTACTACTACAAACCGGCCGATGACTACGCCGGCTACAAGCATCAGTATGTGATGTACTACCCGGAGAAGCCGAAGCACTACTACTACTACAACCCGTACCAAAAAACCTATTGGGGCCGCTGCCCCGTCCAGACCAACGGCAAGGGCCAGTACTCCGAACTGGCTGAAAAGGACCGCAAAGCCTCCCTGAGCGACATCCCGGAGGAAGCGTTTCCGGCCCCCGGCGCCATGCCGCACGTTCCTGGTGCGATAGACGGCGTGGCGATGGACCTTCCGCCGGACAACCTGCCTCCGGAGGGTTCGCCGGCCGAGGCTCCGTGACGGGCGGCAGACGCGCGGCCCCGTATCTCGGCCGCGGCCGGGATGCGGGGTCGCGTTTCTAACGTCGTTCTTTTGGCGAAATATCGTTTTTCATCCACCCTAATCTTTTTCCCGCCGCTCCTGAATCGCCCAGAGATATTGTTGCGAGGCGACGTAGAGGACGCCGTTGGCGGCAATCGGCGTACTGTACATGGCCGACCCGAGCTGTTCCCTGCTCAGGACTTTGGCTTCTTTCCCAGCAGCCATTACCACGAATTCCCTTTTAGTGCCGAAATAGAGTTTGCCGTCGGCCGCCAGGATGCTGCCCCAGATTTGGGCGCCGGTCTCGTAAACCCAGTAACGCTTACCCGAATCGGCATCCAGGCAATGGACCCTTCCGGCAATATCGGGAACATAGACCAAGCCGTCGGCAATCGTAGCCGAAGCGATGGTGCGATCCATGCCGTCGTAGGACCAGATCCGGCCCGTCTCGGTGATATCACCGGCCTTAGTGGCGTCGATGCAGTGGAGCATCCCTCGACCCCGGCCGTGCATCGGATCCTGACCGATGGCCACATAGACGCGGTTATTGTGGAAGACTGGCGTGGCGATGATCTCACTGGGGCCGACGTAAAGACCATCGTCTTTGTTGGGGCTGAGCCTCCTGCGCCTATCGCCGTCCGTGTAGTGGATCGGCTTACCGTCGCGGAACTTGTACGATGACGGGTTGCAGTCATACGACCACGCCTTTTTCAGGTACACCGGCTTCTCGGGGATGTTGTCGAGAGCCTCGAAGGCGTAGCATACGCCGTCCGCGCCGCCGAAGAAAATCAGAGTCTTGTCGCCTACCTTCCCCAGGGAAGGCGACGACCACTGGCAGTGAAAGAGCCGCGTACTGATCTTCTCGTTCTCGACGGCCAGCAGGCGGCCGGTTCGCTTGTCCAGTGCGACTAGGGCGGGCGCCTCGGGCGAGACGATCTTCTCGTGCGACCTGTCCACGCCATTGGATGTGCCGACGTACAATACGTCGCCGTGGATTACCACGGAGCAACTGGCGGAGTCGTGCGGACTTACCTTGAGTTCGTCGATCAGGTCATATCGCCAAATCACCTTAGCATCGGCCGGCCGGCGATCCGCATCGGATGGCCGCCGCGCGGTCGGATTGGTCTGGCCGTGGACGTCCAGGCATACCACCTCGTCGGCGCTGGTGACAACATAAACGCGATCTCCTTCCACGGTAGGTGAAGAGCAGGTGCCCAGTTCCTGATGATTAAAATACACGCCTGGCGGCAGGTCTATCCGTTTTGGTACGACCAGTTGCCACAGCAGTTTGCCGGTGGCTTCGTCCAGGCATTTCACGAGCCCGCCTTCGCCGGACGAAGTGCGTGGGTCCGAGCTTACCGTCCGGCAGTCGGTGCCGACGAAGACGCGACCCCCGGCGACCGTCGGATTCCCATACGCATAGTTGCCCAGTCGGGCAGCCCACTTGACGTTCTTCGTGGCGGCGAGATCGATGCCAGAGGCGGCCGATGTCCTTTCGCCCGGGACAAACGAGTCGGGCAAGGATTTCTCATCCGAGACCATGTTGCGGCCGTCGGTACGCCCCCATTGCGTCCAGTCCCCGGCAAAAGCTGGCCAACCGCCAAGGTTAATGGCCATGCCCAAACAACACACGAAAATTGCGCGGTATTTCATTATGGAGAGCCTCCTCGAATCGGTCGGAGTTCAGACATGGCCGGCCGCCTGAAAACCTGGTGCATGGATGTTCCATCGGGCCTTGCCTATTCGCCGCGCCCCGCGACGGCCAGACGGCCCGTGTATAGAGTATACCGCCTGCGGATTAAATGCTGATGAGATCGGCTTCGTGTCGAGCGATCAAGCCCAACCGGCCGGCCGGCCGCGCCCGGCGGCTGCGTCAGTGAAAAGGACTGCCGCTCCCAAAAGTGTTACCAACGGCTTGAACGGTTACCGGCTGCGAACGCCGGCAGGGCTGACGTAATGGTCAGCAAAGCGATCAGGGTGGAACGGACGGCTGACATATTCGGCTCCTCGTCACGGAGACATTGCCTGAGCTACTCGCCAAGCCATAGTAATCTTGCAAAACCTCTGTTGCAAATAAAATCCAACAGACCGGCCGCTAGAGCTAGACAAACGTGGAACTCCTTCCTGCACGGTCCCTCATTTCTTTTGAACGCTGGCGGGCAGGTCGCCGACCTTGACCATCAACTCCTTCCCCACCGCCGACAGTTTATGCAGCGTCGCCATCTTGGCTCCGTCGGGGGACAAGGCGAAATCCCAGACGCGGTCCAGGCGCGTTGAGTCGGGCCGCTCCTTGCCAGTGGCCAGGTCGAAGAATTTCAGGTGGCTGGTATCTTCGTCGTACGATTTCAGCGGTGCGCCGTTGTATCGCACCACCACGGTCTTGCCGTCCGAACAAATGGCCATCCCACTGGATGCGTCTCCGGCCTTGATGGGGACGGCCCATCGCTCCCGACCGGACGCCGTGTCCCAGACAGTAACCCGGTTCGTAAGGTCCATCAGTAGCAGCGACTTGCCGTCCGGGGTCAGCAAAAATCGGCCGTAGCCCGAGTCGAGCCAGAAGCGGTCCCCAACATGCGTGAGTTTATCCGCGCCCGCCCAGGAACATTGGAACAGCTTCTCGCCTTTGGCTGTGTCCCAGATCTCAAGATTCTTATCCCCGACGAGCCGAGCAAGCATCTTAGCGGACGCTGAAATCGCCAGGACGCGCGCAACCGTTTTTCCTCCCTTCGGGAAAACAGGGAGATAGGCGCCTGTGCCGGCGTCCATCCGGTGGAGAACATTATCATCCACCCACACGACAGAGCCGTCGGCGGCGAATGTGATGGGCCGGCGCTGAGGTTCTCCCGCTTCAATTTGACATCCGTTTTCACCTTGCCTGTGGCGAGGTCATACACTCGGATGTAGCTGACGCTCGTGTCGGGAGGATACCACCTGCTCACCACCAGTTTGCCGTCGAGGGAGATAGGGAGAATGAATTCGTAGTTCATCGCGCCGGGCCACTTGGCAATTTCTTTCTTGGAAGGTACGTCCCAGACGCTGAATTGAAGGTCGTTGGTATCTTTGACAACCGTCATAAGCACCACCCTCTTGCGGTCCGGCGACACGGCACGGACATTGTTGGCGTAATTGTCCCCGCCGACCCGGAAGGAGTTGGCGCTCTCGACGAAGGAACTAAGGCTGGCCCGCTGGTGGCTCACGGTGACGATGGGAAGCAGCGCCGTGACCTCCTTCTTGTCCAGCCGGGCGGGCATCTGTTCGGTCTGAAACTTATCCTTTACGTATTTTGGAACGTGCGTCTTGGTGTAGATCTCCAACTCAGGCAGCACCACGACGCCGTCCTGGTCCAGGTCCGCCTCGCCGCGCTAGCCTTCGATCACGAAGTGGAAGAACACCCCGTGTTTCAGCTCCGGATCCTCGAAGGCCTTCTCCCCCGCCGAACAGCTGAAGAGTATGGCCGCGCCGCCCGGCCGCAGCTTCTCCGGGGGCCGCGTCACGCTTTCCAGTTCAGTGCGTCCGAGCTGCGCGTGTCGGCCAGCGGGTCGTTGCGGCAGGCGTCCACGAGTAGCAGCTTGAAACTGGCCTTGCACTTCTCCAACTGCCGGCCCACTTCGCCGAAAGGAACCAGCGTGGTTTTGTCCGCGAGCTTGGCGTCCATCGGGCAGAAGTAGCTCTCGCCGCTGTTCTGGTACTGCACACCGTGGCCCGCGAAGGCCACGAGCAGGCTGTCGCCGGGCTTGCATTTGCTGGCCAGCGCTTCGAGCGCGGCGGCGATGTTCTTGCCGGTCGGAAGGAGGTCCGGGTTGTTCTCGGCGGCGGCCTGGGTCATTAGACGGATGTTGTCGGCGGGGTAGCCGCCAGCCGTGAGTGCGGCGGCCAGTTCGGTGACGTCGTTTTCGGTGTACTTGAGCTTTTTCAGCTCGGTGGGGATGTAGGTTTTGACGCCGACGAGGAAGGCGTACTTTTCGCCGGCCGGAGTTTTGTCCCCATCGCCCGCCGCGCTCTGTTGCATCGAACACAGCGAGATCGCCGCCGCCAGCAGGGCGAAACGGACGCCGACTTTCGACAGGCTAGAAGGAGACATGAAAAGGCCTCTCACGGGATCATGGGAACCGCCGGCCATAATCTGGTATAGAGCGGGGAGACCACGCCCCTACGCCAGCGAAGAACTGCCGGAATCGAAAATTATATCTCTGGTCACGCCAAGGCCCGCTCTTTTGCCTTCTTCCGCAGCGCGGCGGCCAGACGATGCACGGTTTCGTCGGCGTCGCCTCGACCTTTCTCCACCTGGCCCGCCTCGACCTCGGCCAATTCCTGGTCGATATTGCCGGCCCACTGGCGGCATTTCTCCGACAGCCACTTGTCGTCTTCTTCCGACAAAGGCCGGCGCTCGGCCAACAGCAGAACCGTGCAGCCGCGGCGGAACTCGTTCAACCGCTTCGCAACGGCCGCCGGATCCTTGGGCTGCTCGGCGAACCACTCATCCGCTGCGTCCGCCAGCCGGTTCAGGTAGACGGACGCTGGACCGTCGGACGCCAGTACGCCGGGCTTGTTCCAGCCCCAGGCGACCTCGGCCGGCGTAATCTGGATCGGCGCCGGCGGAAAATAACGTGAAACCAGGACCGCGAGTAGGACGGCCGCCGCCGCGGCAAGTCCCATTGCCCAACCGACACGGCGACGAGAGGACGGCCTGCGCAGCGGCAGGACGGTCGGAGTTTGTTCCGTGGGCGTCATTGGCCCGGCGACAGGAAGTAGTACGGCCGACAGACGTTGACGGCTGTGCCGCACCAATTCCGTTGGATCCGCCGTTAGTCCTAGAACTCGGTCCCAGTAACGGCCGCCGCGCTGAAATACCAACTCTTGCAGGTCGAGCAAACGTTCCGGCCAGGACAGCAGCCTCCGCACTACCTCCGGCGGCGCCAGCTTTAGTCCGCCGGACGCCACCAAGTCCTGCCACTCGCCCAGCAACTCCCGCAACTCCGGCGCCTCGGCGCGCGACGGTTCCCGGAACGCCGACAGTTCGTCCGTCAACGCCGCCAGGTCTGGCATGGCCAGCTTTTGTTCCAGCCAGACGGCCAGTTGTTTCGGTTCATCCGGCATGTCCAGGGCGTCGAGAGTCATGGCATCGCCCTTTCAGCGCACGTCCGCAAGTGCTGCTTGGCCTGATGGAACAGCTTGTGGGCCTGCTCCGGCCTTAGATGAAGCTCCTGACAAATTTCCTCATACGCCTGTCCGCTCATTCGACCGCGCACCACCGCCGCCATATGAGGATCTTGATTCTCCAGTTCGCGTAAACAGCGGCTGACGGCGTTTTTTCGCTCCTCCCGCAACTCCTGTTCCTGGGAAACCTGTCCGGCTGCGGGATGATTCCACTCCGACGGCAGAGGTTGGCCGTCGTCGAAGGGCACAGCCTGCCGCGCCTTGTACTGCTTTCGCTCCCAGTCGATGCGGCAGTTGCGGGCGACCTCATACAGCCAGGCGCGAAAGTTGTCGCCTCGGAAGCGGCCGGGCAGATTGCGCCAGACGCGCAGCCACACCTCCTGATGCACGTCCTCCGGGTCGCCGCCCGGACTGGTGCGGTTGCGGAGAAAGGCCAGGAGGCGCGGAGCGTGGCGTTCGTGTAGCTCCCAGAAGGCCCCGTCGGCCTGTCGCAGGGCGTTCTGGAAGGTCACGGCCAGTTGCTCGTCGGTCGCGGCGTTCATAAAGGCGAGTATCGAGCGCCGGGGGCCGGCGGTCAAGGGGCGCCGGATTAATAGCACACCTTAACCAGCTTCTTCACGGCGACCCGGACCTTGTGGTAGCTGGTCACCTGGGCCTGGTAGCAGTGGCCGCACTCGTCGTAACGGGTCACAGTTTCCGTGCAGGGCACGGTGTGCGTTTCGTAGCACACGACGGTCTTGTATTCGCAGCAGGGGGCGTCGTTGGCCCGCACCGCACTCGCTCCGCCCAGCGTCCCCAGGGTCAACAGCGCCGCCACAACGAATCCACGCACGGTTTGCGACATGACGTTCTCCTTTTGGTTTGCGGGGCCGCCGACCTCGGCAACCCCTTACACCAAGGACAACGCAGGTCGAAACCGAATCTTCCAAAAAAAAGAAATAGGATCGCAATTGTTGTGACGGGTCGGCGCCTTCCGTCCGGGCGCGGCGCCTTCCGTGGTGGGGGTAGATTTCGTCGTCGCGCCGCTGCGCGGCTCAGAATGAATAGTTTAAAGAGGTAAACTTGGCAAATAATTACCGAGTCCTGGCGGGAAACCGCAAGACGACCCGAAAACCGAGGTCATTGAGGCGGCCCGCGGGACTGAGGTCGTCGCGGCGGGCCGACCGGCAATTGCGGGGTACGTCGCACCACGAACCACCGCGCAAGACACGGCGCACCGCATTATCTCTATCTTTAGGATCTTTAATATATCCTTCTTGGTATTTGTCGTAACCGTCGGCGCACCACTGCCAGACGTTCCCGCCCATGTCGTACAACCCCCACGGGTTCGCCATGAAACTACCCACCGGCGACGTAAATGGGTAGTCGTCGTACCAGGGGACAAGCGTCCAGTTCTTCGTAGTTCGACTGTAACCCTTTTTACCCA
>DHJA01000294.1:0-12755 GCA_002404095.1 Planctomycetaceae bacterium UBA4732
GATTTTTCGCACAGGCTCTTAGTTCGACCGCCTCACTTCCGCAAATAGACCTCATAACTCAAAGCCTCCGGCCCATCCGACTTGCCCGGCGTGACGCTCGGCGCCGCCAGTACAGCCTTATTCTCTTGTACGTGGTACTCAAACGGCTTGCCTGTAACCGGATCCATCGGCACGGGCACATCGATCACGTCCGCCAGCGCGGCCGGCCATTTCCCGTTCTGCGCCGCATACATCCGTAACGCCTCGACGCACTCCAAGGCGGCGATCCGCCGATCCGTGCGGCCGACGACCGTGTACACCTTGACATAGGTCGCGCCAATGGAGTCGCTGACGCCGAAGAGCGGCCCCAGCGCGCCGCCGAAGAACATCCGGTCCAGCCGCGTCAACGCCTGGTTGAACTTCTCGGCCGATTTCTTGAAACCGGGATGGCGCAGACCGTTGGGAGCGTGGAACCACTTCAGCGTTTCGTCCAAGGAATCACGATATTCCAGGTAGGCATAGAGGCAAACTACCTGAAACTCCGGCATCGCCTCGATTTGCTCGGCCGTAAACCGATCACGGGCCAGCAAGCCGCGCTTGGCTTCGCCGTGCCCTTGCACCAGGAAGAACGCCTGGCTGATTTTGCTCAACTCCGACGGCGGAACCAGGCCAAAATCCTTGGTGATCGCCTCGCCGGTTTTACGCATTTCGGCCGCAGCGACGCCGACTTCGGCGGCCGACATGGGAGGACCGTCGAGGCGCTTGACCCACGGAATCATCCGGTCGATCATCCGGCTCTCTTGCTCGACCGCCAACTCGGGATCAAGAAAAGGACGCGGCAGGTCGGTCAGCGCCCAGTACAGATTCGGGGAGCCGGGCTGCTGCACCCACGCCTCGACTTGCTGATCCATCATCCGAGCGATCGCCCCGCCGACATAGATTTGGATAAACGTCGGCCCTCGGCCCATGTGACGACCGACGGCGTAGCCGACCTGCAATGTCTGAGCCGCGTCGTCCCATTTCCCTTGAGCGATCTCATAGCGCGCGCGAACGGCCAGCACCACGGCGACGTAGCGGAAGCTCTGTACTTCAGGAAGGACCAGGCCGATCCCTTCGGCACGGTCCTCGATCTGCCAGTCGCAATCCTTGCAGCGGCTGCCGAGTTCGATTTCGTGAAGCAGGCGACTCGCGTAACGCAGCTTCTCGCCCACCTGCGCCATCGGCAAATCCTTGACCGGGGTTTCCATCCATTCGGACCAATAAGGTTCCTTGATTTCCTTCAGCAGCTGACTGTTTTCCACGAAAGACGCCATGGCGCGATAGTAAAGCGTAGCGGCGTTGCCGGGCGTCAGGTCGCGGCGATCTGGGATGAGGCGGTATTTCAACGACGGCTTCGGCGCCGCGGCCGGGCTGACGACGAGCTGGATCGGGTCGCCGGGCCGCGCGTCGGCGTGGACGAAGGGAACCGCGACGAAGAGGAGTAGGACGGAGAGGGTGCGGCGCATGGCGTGTTCTCCAAGAGGAAAATAAGTCCTATACGTCCTATAAGACTTATAAGACCTATTATCAGCCGCGGCGCGAGCTTTTGAAAGAGAAAAATAAGGCGGCGAAACATGGAATTGTTGCAGCCTCTGGGCGATCAGGCCGCGCTGGCGGTCTGCCGCGATGAACGCGCCGCCCTCCAGCTGGCCGCCGCCGTGCGCCGGCTCGCGGCGCCGTGGCTGGTTGATGTGGTGCAGGCGTACACGACCGTGGCCGTCCATTTCGACCTCGACCGGATCACGTTTGCCGAGGCGGCGCCGGTGCTGCGCGGTCTCGCCGCGTCCCAAGACGCGACTGCGGGCCCCGATGCGGGAAAACAACACGTTCTGCCGTGTTGCTATGAAATGCAACTGGACCTCGAAAGGGTCGCGCGGCACGTCGGCCTATCGCCGGCGGAAGTGGTCCGGCTGCACAGCGCGACGGAATACACGATTTACGCAATCGGGTTCTCTCCAGGCTTTCCCTATCTCGGCTATCTGCCTACTCCACTATGCGGCGCGCCGCGGCTGGAGACGCCGCGGCTGCGCGTCGAGCCGGGGTCGGTCGGCCTGACGGGACGGCAAACCGGCGTCTATCCCGAAGCGCGGCCTGGCGGCTGGAACCTGATCGGCCGAACGCCGCTTACGTTGGTGGATGTGGCGGACGGGTACTTCCCGCTGCGCACTGGAGATCGCGTTCGTTTCGAGCCGATCAACGCGGCGGAGTTCGGGCGACTGTTGGGGCAGCGGTTGTGAACCTTAGGTATCGCGAACAGCACTAATACAAAGGGGGGCGTAGGCTCCCTGATGCTGCGACGGAATTAGGATCTTTCGCCTCAGCTCACCAAATGAATACACCACCAGGATTCATCCCATGGCGCCGGTGCCGGCCGACGGGTAGACTGGAGAGCGCGAACACCCGATCAAAGCTACGCGGGAGTCTGACAATGGCACTCGTCACGACAATCGAACTGATCCAGAAGGACGGCTCTAAGGCGGATCACGCCGTGCGACTCTGTACCGCCCACTTCAAGCAGGATGTGTACCTTCAGATCGAGACGTACTCTTCGCAAGGAATGAAAGATGTGAATAATTTCAGTCAAAACATGCGATTTGAGCGGGAGGGCGCAGCCCAACTGCTAATGCTCATCAGACGCGCTTTCCCTGACCTTTTGAAGGAAGTCGCACCATAAGTAAACCCCAGTTCGTTATCACGGATATTAGAAAGTGCTTATTCTTCAACTTAAGACGCCGCCGAGTATTAGACCGCGCCAAGCCCCAGGCCGGTAAGACACGCTGTCTCCATCGTTCCATCGGTCACGCGAAATATCCCCGGAAAGCGCTCTTCCCACGGCCGATTCGCCGCCGGCACGTACTGTCGCGCGTTCGCTTCTATCGCCGTCACGCCGGGCACGTGCGCCGCCAATCCCGCCGACTGGATCAACGACGCTCCCGGACAGGTCAGGTCTTGTACGCACAAAAATAAGCCGTACTTCCGCGCGGCCGCCGCCAGGATAAGCGATTGGCTTTGTCCTTTACACGCTTTCAACGCCGCTCCGGTGTAACCCATCTCGCGGGCCAGCCGTAGGCTCTCCAGGTCCAACAGCGATTCGTCGATCACCACCGGCTTCAGCCGCGACGCCTCGTGCATGACGTTGTCCCGGTGGGCCGCCAGGTCGCGCGCCGTCGGCTGCTCAATGTAGGCGATGCACTCGAAGGCTCGCGGCGCCTGCTCGTGTACTTTTGCCAAAAACTCCAGCAAATAGCCGACGTTCCGGCAGCGCTCGTTGAAGTCCAGGGAGTACCACCAGGCGCCTACGCCGCGATCTTTCTGCGTCTCCGCCGTCACCCGGTCGATGCGTGCGACGCGGTCCACGTCCCAGCCGAGGTCGTCGCCGTTGAGCTTGATTTTAAGGTGCGTCAGGCCGTTGTACCGAATCCATTCCGGCAGCGTCTCCGGCAAGCCGTCATCGAGGCGTTGGCGGATATCTGAACTATCGATAGTGTCAAGAGCGCCGATGAGATGGTACAAGGGCATTCGCGGCTGCGGCGAGCGCGAGAGATATTGCTGAAGCGTTTCGCGAGCAAACTCGCGGCCAAGATAATGGCCGAGATCGTGTGAGAGAAAATCGGGGCCGTAAGTGTGATAGCAGTTGAGGCCGTGTACCTTGCCGAAGGCGTCATGCAGGGCCGCGTCGAAAGCGCTGGCGGCGACCAGTGTACACAACGGCGGGATCGGCTCCGCCAGCCGCAGCTCGGCCGCCACCTCGGTCGCCGCCTTGTGGAACTCCGGTTCCAGCATCCAGGCTAGGTCGATGGGATGGCCGACTGTGGTACAGCCGCCGACAATGCGGCCGACGCGCTCCACCAGCGCCTTCATCGCCGCTAACGTGGCGTCGTAGCCGAGGACGCGCGATGGAAACGACCAGACATTGCCAAGCGGCATCGAACCGAAGCCGCGGCCGATCTTGCCGCCGACCGTGCGGACGGAACACTCGACGTTCACGAGCGTCACGCGATCAACGGCCGTGCCGCCGAACTTGATGGGCGTGCGGTAAAGGTAATCCTCGTAACAATGCGCGACGGATTCGATGCGAACGTCGGTCGGTTTCATGGCTTGCCTGCCTTCTCGATGTTTTCTACGGGTGCGGCGTTAATGTATGCTCTCCCGTATTCGGAATCAGCGTAGGGTTCGTACTCTCTTATCTTGCTCCGATTCCAGCGCTCGCGCCACCGCAATTGGTCGGCGATGTCTTTGAGGGCGGAACCGCAGGCGCCGACAACGGCACGTCAGTTGCATTGGTGATTATAAAGTTATGCTTTGCTGCCTCTCACTAACAGTTGCCCAAGGAGCACGTCCAATGTTTCCCTCTACCACGGAGCGCGTGCCGTTGCACACCGCCGCGCACGTCAACGAGCAAATCCGCCGCCGAGCCGAAGAGAACGTCGCCCGCTACGCCGACGCCAGCCCCGAGGTGATCGACCGCCGGCTGCAAGAACTCGATCAGGAGTGGGACGTGGAGCGGACCTTAGAGGCCAACGCCGCCACCGCCGTTCTGGTCGGCGTCACGCTGGGCGCGACCGTGCATAAGGGATTCTTCTTCTTCCCGGCCGTGGTGGCCGGCTTCCTCCTCCAACACGCCGTTCAGGGATGGTGCCCCCCGATGCCGGTCTTCCGCCGCATGGGTTTCCGTACGCAAACCGAGATCGACCAGGAAAAGTACGCCCTCAAGGCGCTGCGCGGCGACTTCCGCGATGCGGGCCAGGGGGCGGACGGCGGACGCCTCGTCGGGCCGCGCCAGGCTCTGGAGGCGGCGCGCCGGTAAGTGCTAAACGGACGGGAACCGGATCAAGGGAGGAAGACCGATGACATGGGACTGGGTACTGCCCGCGGCCGCGTTTGCGGCGTTCGTGCTGGTGTGGTTGTTCGTGCTTCCCCGCATGGGCGTACGGACCTGAATGACCCGAGAGTGCCCGTTGGGCACTTCGACGCGTTCACGTGACGCGACGCCTCGCGCCGTCCCAGGCGGCGAACGGCAGGAACCCCGGCCGGGCGAAACGGCCGGCGCTGATGACGCCTTGCCGTGAAGGCCGCGAGGTTAAGTAAGTTCGCGCCAGGACGCCGCCCTATCACCGCACTGGTAGCGTGTGAGGGCCGGCGCTCTACTCCCAGGTCACTGACGACGGGACGAATGACGAGGCGTCGGCCAGGGAATCGGACCAAAGACGGGAGGCGGCCATGAGCGAAAGGGATGGCCCGGCCGGGCCGGGGGAAGACCCGCGCGTGCGGCTGGCGGCCGAGCGGACGCTCCTGGCCTGGATCAGGACGGGCCTGGCGATGATGGGCTTCGGCTTCGTCGTCGCCCGGTTCGGGCTGTTCCTGCGCGAGTTGGCGGGGGTAGGCGGTATGCCCGCGACGCCGCACACTGGCTGGTCACTGGCAATGGGCACCACGCTGGTCCTTGTAGGCGTGGCGGCTACGCTGCTGGCGGCGGTCCAACATATCCGCTTTCTGGTCCGTCTCAGCCGGGGCGAGCCGTACCTGGCGCCCCGGTGGTCGATCGGGGTCGTGGTGGCCGTCGTGCTGTCGGTGTTGGGGGCCGGCATGGCAATTTACTTGATCGTCCTCAGCGGGTGATCCTCCAAATCTGGAGAGTGGGGCGCCCGCGGAGCGGGCGCCATGAGGGTTTGGCGCCATGTCCCAGCCGCCTATTCCAGAGGGGCACCGCTGTCAGGGTGCGGCTGAAAATCGGTGGCGATTTCATTCCGGGGAAGACATCCGGGGCGCCATGCTTTCGCGACCGTCCGAGGAGGGCGTCCGATCCCCCTCCCGCCCATTTTCGCCTCGCCGGTTGAGTGGGTAGTCCCCGACCCGGCCCACGAAAGGCAGTAGCAACATCCAGTGCAGGCGATCCGCCCGCCGCTCATCTCGGAACTGCTCCAGGCCGATGGTCATGCCCTCGTGCCCGTCGGCCGGCTGGTCCTTGTAGGTGCCGAACAGGTAGTCCCACCAGGGCGCGTTGAAACCAAAGTTGCTGTTGGTCTCGTTGGGGTGGATGGAGTGGTGGACGCGGTGCATGTCCGGCGTGACGACGAATAGCCGGAGGATGCGGTCGAGCCGGGCGGGCAGCCGGGCGTTGCCGTGGGAAAACATCGACGTGGCGTTGAGCACCACCTCGAAGATCAGCACGGCCAGGGCCGGGGCGCCCAGCAGCACGACGGCCGCCATTTTGATGCCCATCGAGATAAGGATTTCCAGGACGTGGAAGCGGGTGCCCGTGGTCACGTCGATATCGAGGTCGGCGTGGTGGACCATGTGCAGCCGCCAAAGGATGGGCACGGCGTGGAACATCACGTGCTGGAGGTAGATGGCGAAATCGAGCGCCACGACCGACGGGACCACGGCCAGCCAGTCCGGCAGGGCGACGTTGTTGAAGAGACCCCAGCCGCGTTGCCGCGCGACCATCGCCGTCCCAACGGCGGCGAGCGGCACGAGGAATCGGACGGCGAGGCTGTCGACGGCGACGAGGCCGAGGTTGCTGGCCCAGCGCCAAGGCTTGCCGGCGATGAGCCGCCGGCGCGGGGCCAGAATCTCCCATAGCGCCATGAGGATGAGGACGCCGGCGAAGCAGCCGAGGCGGACGGCGGATTCGTAAGGGAAGACGCTCATGGCAATCTTACTGGGGATGGAACGGCGGCCGGCAAACGTCCGCCGGCTTCGCGTAGGGAGACGTCGGCGGGGCGGGCGGCGGCGGGTTGGCGATGATGGACCCCACGGCCAGCAGCGCGCCCAGCACGACGGCGCCGACCAGGGCGACCCAAGTGCGAGTGTCTCCCCGGCGACCCCGCAATACGTCCACCAGCAACAGGGTAAACACCACCACGAACATGGCCAGGCTCTGCTGGGGGGCGCTGCCCAGGCCGAGAAGGCCGGAAGGGCACTCCAGCTTGCTGGTGACCTCCAGCCAGACGTGGAACAGGGCCACCCCTAGTCCGGCGGCGGCCAGCGGCAGCGCCAGCACGCCCTGCCGCGCGGATCGCCCCGCCCCGGTCAGCAGGCCCATGCCCAGGACGGCGACCAGGCTCATCATGAAGGTCCGCTGGTAGAAACACAACGGGCACGCCTTCAGCCCCATCCCCAGACTGAGGAAGAGGCTGCCCGTCAGTCCAGCCACGGCCACGGCCAGCGCGGCCCAGGCCCACACCCTGGTCGCGGCCCCGGCGTCCGGTGAAGACGGAAGGCGAGCCGCAGCAGCGTCGGAAGCGTCAGAAGCTGTCATGGTTGGACCCCTCACCCGGACGTTGAAACTCCACGGACAAGGAACGCGCTGACGGCCCTCGACAACCGCCCGCCGCCGGGAGCGGCCCGCACGGTCACCCTCACCCCCCGGCGTCCCGGCGCGGTCGGAACACGCCTCGCGGCAAGAGCATCCCGACCCGCCGCTGATACTCCCGGTACGGCTCCCCGTAGAGCGCCGCCAGGTCGCGCTCCTCCAAGAAGACGCCAATGAGGATGTAGGAGGTCGTCATCACAGAGAACAGCAAGTGGCCCCATGTCATCACCGGCGTTGCCCAAAAAGCGATGAGGAAGCCCAGCATGATCGGGTGTCGGACGACCCGGTAGAGGACCGGGGTGCGGAACGGCGGCGGGATGTACGGTTGGCCTTTGGCGTAGAGGTAAACCTGCCGCACCCCGAACAAGTCGAAGTGGTCGATCAGGAAGGTGGAGATCAGCACCACCACCCACCCGACGCCGGAAAGCCCCCACAGGGCGGCGACGGCGGCGGGGTACTGAACGTCCCACACGACCCCCGGCATGGGTCGCCACTGCCAGAACAGCAGGATCAGTGCTACGCTGCTGGCCAAAACATAGGTGCTGCGTTCGACGTGCGGCGGCACTGTCCTGGTCCACCACCGCTTGAAGGCGGGCCGGGCCATGACACTATGCTGGACGGCGAACAGGCCGAGCAGCAGCAGGTTCACGGCCACGGCCTCGGCCAGCGACGCCGCCGGCCCGGAATCGATGCCCTTCGGGACGATGAGGTTGCCGACGAACCCGATGGCGTACAGGAAGGCGCCGAGGAAGATCAGGTAGCTGCCCACCCCGTAGGACAACAACAGAGCCTTAGTCGTCGTGCAGGCCATGTGACCACCGATCCGGCACGCCAGCCCCTCACTACTGGGAGCCGGTTCCCCAGTCGGCTTGCGGGCCGTAATCAACCCGCCCTGCGTATAGGACGATGTGACGTAGCCCGTCCAGCCGTGGAACGTGGCGTCCGTGAACCCAGCGTCGGTGAGCATCTGGAGGAGCGACCGCCCCTTGATCGCACCGGCAATTCAGTCGGACCATGCCCCCTTGCGGTCCACTTGCTGCGTCGTCATCCTCTCGTCCAGCATGACGTCGGCCATCTGAATACGGCCACCGGGTCGAAGAACCCGGAAGACTTCGGCCAGCACCTTCGGCTTGTCGAGGCACAGGTTGAACACCCCGTTCGAGATCGCCACGTCCACCGTCCCATTCTCCACCGGCAGGCGGTCGGCCTCGCCGGTGTGGAACTCGGTGTTCGTCACCCCTGCGGCCACGGCGTTGTCTTTGGCCTTCTTCACCATCTCCTCGGTCATGTCCACGCCGACGACTCGACCGGGCGGCCCGACCCTCCGGGCGGCGAGAATGCTGTCCACCCCTGCTCCGCACCCGATGTCCAGCACGGTGTCACCGGCCCGGAGTTCACCGAGGGCAAGCGGGTTGCCGACCCCGGCGAACGACTCCGTGACTTGGGCAGGTAGGGCGTCGATCTCCGCGGCGTCGTATCCGAGCCGCTTGGCACTGGCTGGGCCGATTGGGTGGCGTTGCTTCGCCTGCGGTTCCAGAGCCACCTTGACGAACCTCTGTTTGATGTCGGTCTTGTTCTGGTCCAGCGACTCACTCATCGGCCTTGCCTTTCCTTGCTGTAACGCATGGACGGTTCGGGATCAACACCCACGCAGCCCGCTACTTCGCTTTCAGCAGATCCTGGACGGCCTGCTCGTACTTCTTCTCGTCGCCCTCTTCAAAGCCGACCTGCGTGTAACGAATGACGCCCACGGCGTCGATGATGTAGGCCGGTCAGCCGAAGGCCAAGCGCTTGGCCAGGTCCGAGTCGTAGCCGTTGAAGACGGGGTAGGTGATCCCCATGTCCTTGGTGAGTTTCCGGGCCTTGTCGCGGTTCGGGAACACCGCAATGGCCAACACTTGCAGCCCGTCCTTGGCGTACTTGTCCTGCAACTTTTGGAGATGAACCATCTCCTCGCGGGTGAACGTTCAGTAGCGGCTGAAAAACACGATGGCCGCCTTGGGGTGGCTGACCGTCCCGTCCTCGTCGCGGAAGGTGAGTTTCCCATCCTCGCCGTTCAGGACGAGCGGCTTGCCGGTCAGTAGGGAGTCGAGTTCGAGGGAGGGCAGGCGGTCGCCGACCTTCAGCCGCTTGCGGTCCACGGTCTCCTTGGCGACCGGCTTGCCCGCCAGCAGCAGCCCGAGATCCTCGCGCCACAGTTTCTCGTCTCCCTGGCCGTACCCCGCCTGCGCGAAGCGCACGACGCCGGCCTGGTCGGCGATTGCGAAGGCGTCGCCGGCGCCGAACTTCTTGGCGAGGGCCGAGTCCGTGCCGACGAGCAGCGGGAACGTGACCTTGAGCTGGTCGGCCGCCGCCTGCACGGCCTTGGCGTCGCCCCGGTGGGAGACGCCGACGACGAGGACGCCCTTCTTGCCGAACTCTTGATGCACCTTTTCGAGTTCCTTCAACTGGGCCTGGCACTGCAAGCAGTCGGGCTGGAACAGGTGGAGGACGAGCGCCTTCGGCTCCGTCCGCTTGTCGCCGTTGACGACGCCCATCTGGTTCTGCTTGCGCTGGAGGGAGAACGGCGTCCCGTCCGCCGCCTTAAGGGAAAACTCCGGCAGTTCGGCGCCGACCTTGAACTCGGCGCGGGCCGGCGTCCCGCCCGCCGCCAGGGCCGCCGCCGCGACCAGCACGGCGGCCGCCGACCGCGCGGCGAGGGCCGCACCGGGCGGCTTGAAAAAGAACGCGCACATGGAAAAGCTCCTTTCGTCCTTGGGTGATTCCTTGCCCCGGAACACGTCGGTAGCTGGCGCCAGGCCGCGGGGGGCGGGCGACCTCTCTCAGAGGCTCTCCGGAAAGCAAAGAAGTAGCCACAGATGAACACAGATGAACACAGATGACAAGGAAAGAGGGGCCAGGATCGCCGGATAACATCGCGTTTTTCCTCTCTTGCTCTTCATCTGTGTTCATCTGTGTTCATCTGTGGCCATTCTTTCCGGAGATCCTCTCAGTCCGCCTTGGACCTCCGTCGGCCGGCTGGGCCGGCCTCCACCGGAAACCCGAGTGCATTCCAATCGGGGAACCCTTCGGCGAGCCGCAACGCCCGGCGCCCGCGTTCCCGCAAGAGCGCGACCGCCTCGTCGGCGAAGACGCAGTACGGCCCCCGGCAATAAGCCACAACGTCCCGGCCGGCGGGTATCTCACGCAGCCGCTTGTCCAGTTCGTTGATCGGGACGGAGAGGGCGCCGACGATGTGGCCGGCGGCGTACTCCGACTGTGGGCGAACGTCGAGGACCACCACGTCGCCATCCTGGAGCCGCCGGCGCAGCTCCTCCGCGCCGATGGCTTCCATCCCCTCCCTGTGCTTCAGGAACTGGGCCACGACACGATCCACCTCGGCCAGGCGTTGCCGCCCCAGGTCGCGGATCACCTGCCACAGCCGAAACACTTGCGGGGCGGCCAAGCTGTAGCGGGCGTACAAGCCGTCACGCCGCACGGACACGAGCTGGGCCGACCGCAAGACCTGCAAGTGCTGAGAGGCGTTCGCCACGGGAATCCCCAGTTCCCCCGCCAATTCCTCGACGCTCCGCTCGCCTTGCGCCAGCACGTCCAGGAGTTGGAGACGGTACGGGCTGCTGAGCGCCTTCCCGATTCGGGAGAACTCGGCGAACAGTCGCGCCTTGAATTCAATCTTGTCGTTGGGGTTCATGCATTCGATAGAATAGTTGAACAGGCTCTCCCCGTCAATCCCGCGCCAAAAAAGGTGATCCAACTGCGGAGCGGTTGGGCCACTCTGCATCGCCCTTGCAATTGACACGCCGAACCCGCCTACTACAATTCATGTCTCATCCTTGATTCACCTTACCGCGTCTCCTAGCACGAAAGCCGAACCGCCGTGTCCGAAACGCAAGATACGTTCGAGGCCATCCGTACCGACAAGCTGCGCGCCATCAAGGCGCTCGGCCTCGATCCGTGGGGCGGCCGTTTCGACGGGCATCAACCGATTCAGGATGTCCTGGCCCTGCCAACCGACGCAGCGGACGACCAGCGGCCGCGCGTGCGCATCGCCGGCCGCATCGTCAGCCGGCGCGAGGGCGGCAAGGTCCATTTTCTCGACGTGAAAGATTGGTCCGGCCGGCCCACGTCGCGCGAGATCAAGGGCGAACGCGAGGGAGAGGTCGAAAAAGTCCCCGACCTTTCCAGCCGCATCCAGGTGATGCTCGGACAGAAGCAAGTCGGCGAAATCGGCTGGCAACTGACGCAGCTCCTTGACCTCGGCGACTTGATCGGCGTGGAAGGAACCTACGGCAAGACGCGGCGCGGCGAGCCGACGGTGTTCGCCGACGGCCTGACAATCCTGTCGAAGTCGCTGGCGCCGCACCCCGACAAATGGGGCGGAATGCAGGATATGGAGTTCCGCCTGCGCCATCGCTACCTCGACCTGATCTATAATCCCGACACGCTCGACCGCGCCCGCAAGCGCGTACTGATCGTCCGCACCATGCGCCGTTTTCTCGACGATAAGGGATTCTTCGAGGTTGAAACGCCGACGCTGCACGCCATCGCCGGCGGCGCCGCGGCCCGGCCGTTTGTCACGCATCACAACGCGCTCGACATTGAGTTGTACCTGCGCATCGCCCTGGAATTGCACCTAAAGCGATTGCTAGTGGGCGGAATTGAAAAGGTGTATGAGATCGGCCGGGTGTTCCGCAATGAGGGCGTCAGCCCCCGACACAACCCGGAATTCACCATGATGGAGTTGTATCAAGCATACGGCGACTACCACTCCATGATGGATCTGACGCAGGAAATGATTACCGCTTGCGTCGAGGCGCTCGGCGGCGGTCTGCAATTGCCCTACGGTGAACACACCATCGACTTCGGCCGTTGGGAGCGCAAGACCTATTCAGAATTGTTTGCGGAGCACGTCGGCGTACCGATGGAAGACACGGACGCGGTGCGCCAGAAGTCGGAGGCGGGAGGCTTCCCCACGGCCGGCAAGCATCCCGATGTGGTCGTGAATCACTTATTCGAGAAGCACGTCGAAGATAAGCTGATCGGCCCGGTGTTTGTCTACGACTATCCCGCTTCGCTTTGTCCGTTGACCAAGCGTAAGCGCTCGGACCCGAACATCGCGGAGCGCTTCGAGTTGTTCGTGCGCGGCATGGAACTGGCCAACGCCTACACCGAATTAAACGATCCGATAACGCAGGAAGCGACGTTTCGGACGCAGTTGGCCGGCCTGCCCGCGGATGATTCGATGGCCAAGGTGGACGACGACTTCGTGCGCGCGTTGCGGCACGGGATGCCGCCGGCCGGCGGTCTCGGCGTCGGCATCGACCGCTTGACCATGCTGCTGACCAACACCCAGACGATCCGCGATGTGATTCTGTTCCCGCTATTGCGGCCGGAGAAGAAGTAACCCGTTTAGCCGCGACCC
>DHJA01000294.1:12885-39423 GCA_002404095.1 Planctomycetaceae bacterium UBA4732
CCCCCCCCCCCCCCCCTTTGGGGTCGCGGCTAAACTTTCAGGGAAGATATTTCTATGTACAAGCTATTGCTCTGCTGGCGTTATCTGCTGACGCGCTACCTGGCCCTGGTGTGCATCGTCAGCGTCTTGCTGGGCGTGGCCACGCTCATCGTGGTCAACAGCGTCATGGCCGGCTTTAGCACCAAGCTGCGCGACCGGCTCCACGGCGCCCTTTCCGACATCGTTGTTCAGTCATGGGACTATACCGGGTTTGACGACCCCACAGGTAAGATGGAACAAATCCGTGACGACCCAGAACTTAATTCGCGCATTGAGGCCATGACGCCCACGGTCGAAATCTTCGCCATGCTCCAGTTCAAGATACAAGGTACGCCGATCGTGCGCGCCGTCCGCCTCATCGGCATCGACCCCGAAGGCCGGGCGCGCATCGGCGGCTTTGCTGAAAACCTGGGGCCGGCCAACCAGGAACATCCGTCGTTTGACCTTAGCCCCGAAGCCCTCAATCGCTATATGGACCTACATCCCGACATGGGCCAGCGATCGCCTCCGATTCGCGCAAACGACAAATTGCCGCCGCCTGACCCGCCGCCGAGTCCGCCCGCCGTCCCGATGAGCGCCTTTGTCGGTTATGCCATCGCGAATGTCCGCAATCCAAAATCCACTCCCCAGAAGCCCCTGCCGGACATCTGCGTCCTTAATCCCGGCGAAGAGGCCAAACTCACCACGATCACCGACGGCGAGATTAAACCCGTCGAGTACCGCTACGTTGTCGCCGATTATTATCACTCGGAAATGAGCGAACAGGATTCGCAATATATCTTCGTACCATTGAAACATTTGCAATTGTTGCGCAACATGGGCGACCGCGCCACGGAAATCCAAATCCGCCTCAAGAACTATGACAAGGACAAGGAGCTTGTCACGAAGCGCCTGCAAGCGCTTTTCAAAGTGGAGGGCATTCAGGTGAATACCTGGGAGGACCTGCAAGGGCCGCTGCTGTCCGCCATCGGCGTCGAGCGCGGCATCCTCAACGTGCTTCTCTTCATGATCGTTGGCGTAGCCGGCTTTGGCATTTTGGCCATTTTCTCGATGATTGTGGTGGAAAAGACGCGCGACATTGGCATTCTCAAGTCGCTGGGCGCGTCGCATTGGGGCATTCTCAAAATCTTCCTCAGCTATGGCCTGCTGCTCGGCCTTGTTGGCGCCGGGGTCGGCACAATCCTCGGTGTAACGATCACGATTTATATCAACCAGATCGAACACGGCCTCGCCCTGCTCACCGGCCAGGACATATTCCCGCGAACCATCTACTACTTCAAGGAAATCCCGACGGACCTTCAGCCCTTGACCCTGATCCTGATTAACGTCGGCGCCGTGAGCATCGCCGTATTGTTCAGCATCTTGCCGGCTCTGCGGGCCGCCCTCCTGCACCCGGTGCGGGCGCTGCGATACGAGTAGTTGGGTTTTGGAATCCGTCCTATAAGTCCTATAAGTCCTATAAGTCCTATAGGACATATGGGACTTATAGGACCAATAGGACGGATGCTAATCAGAGCGCATTACATAATGGAGACACGACCCATGCAAGAAGCCGTGCCGGTGCTGTCGGCGGTCGCGCTGCAAAAAACCTACCGCAAGTACGCCATCAAGGCGGAGGTGCTGCGCGGCCTCGATCTGGATGTCCAACAGGGCGAATTCCTCAGCGTCGTCGGCGCTTCCGGCTCCGGCAAGAGTACGCTGCTGCACCTGCTCGGCGTCCTCGACCGGCCCGACAAAGGCGAAATCTTCTTCGACGGCCAACGCATCGACAACCTGCCGTCGCATCGCCGGGACCTGCTGCGCAACCAGACGTTCGGCTTCATTTTCCAGTTTTATCACCTGTTGCCCGAACTTACCGCCCTTGAAAACGTCCTCATGCCGCAGATGATCGCGTGTTCGGTCCTCGGCTGGATTAGGCACCGTCGGGAGATCAAACACCGGGCCGTCGAATTGCTCGATCGCGTCGGACTCGGCCGTCGTTTGCACCACCGGCCGCGCGAGTTGTCCGGCGGCGAAATGCAGCGCGCGGCCGTCGCGCGGGCGCTCATCAATCGGCCGCGCGTCCTGTTGGCCGACGAGCCGACCGGCAACCTCGACGCCGAAGCCGGCGGCGAAGTCGTGCGTCTGTTGCGCGACTTGAACCGCCAAGACGGGCTGACTATCATCATGGTTACGCACAACATGGACATCGTGGCCAGCGCCGACCGGGTGGTGCGGCTGGTCCAGGGGCGCGTCGAGGGCGCCGCCGAATCGCACAGTTATGATGCCGCGCTGGCGCCCGAATCGGTCGGGGGCGCGTGAGCCGTTTAGCCGCGACCCGAAGGGGAGCGCGTTGGCCCCGCGCTCCCCTTCGGGTCAGGCTAAACGGCTGCCCGAACCACCCGGAGGGCCGACCGATGACCAAGGTCTACATCAACGGCAAATTCTTCGACAAGGCCGACGCGCGCATCAGCGTCTACGACCACGGCCTGCTCTACGGCGATGGCGTTTTCGAGGGCATTCGCATCTACGGCAGCCGCATCTTTCGCCTCCACGAACACATCGAACGCCTCTACGAGAGCGCCAAGCACATCGCTCTCGAAATCCCGCTGACGCGCGAACAGATCATGGAAGCCGTCCGCGGTACGGTGCAAATCAACGATAAAAAGGATGGTTATATTCGCTTGGTGGTGACGCGCGGCGCCGGCGGCCTTGGCCTCGACCCACGCAAGACGACCGATCCGCAAATCATCATCATTGTCGATGATATTAGTATGTATCCGCGCGAACTGTACGAGAACGGCCTGGAAGTCATCACGTCCAGCTACATCCGCCCTCCCTCCAACGCGCTCAATCCGCGTATTAAGTCCCTTAATTATCTGAATAATATCCTGGCCAAGATCGAGGCCATCCGGGCCGGCTGCCTGGAGGCGATCATGCTCAACGGCAACGGTGAAGTCGCTGAATGTACGGGCGACAACATCTTTCTCGTCAAGCGCGGCGTCCTCAAGACGCCGCCGGCGCATGCCGGCATCCTCGAAGGCATCACGCGCGGCGTGATTATGGAGTTGGCCGTCGCGGCCCAGGTGCCGCTTCAGGAAACGACGCTGACCCGGCACGACGTTTACACCGCCGACGAGTGTTTCCTGACGGGCACGGGCGCCGAGATTATTCCGGTGGTGATGTGCGACGGCCGCGTCATCGGAACCGGCAAGCCGGGGCCGATCACCCGGCAATTGCGCGAGCGCTTTCAAGAGGCCGTGCGGCAGGACTAATGCGAATAGGAAAAGCCCGAATCGCGTAGGCGAGCGGGGCGTATGAACGTCCTGGTTGTTTTCCCAGGCACAACGACGACAGGGTTATCATGCGCCCCAAACGGCCCACCTCCGTGCTAGTCATTGCGATTTTCCATTTCGTCTTCGGCGCTCTCGGTCTGTTTTGGGGTCTATTTCTAATGCTCGGCGTCTTGTTGATCTTATCCCATCCGAAGCCGGCCGCCGTGGCGCCTAACCCGAACCAGCCGACGGTCCTCGCGATCAACGACTACGTGGAAGCCCGAGCGCCTTTCCGGAGAGAGGTGCAGGTAGCCGTCGTGTTGGCGGGACTTTTCCTGTCGATCGTTTTACTCGCCGACGGAATCGGATTGCTCTTTTACCAGCCCTGGGCGCGTTTCGTCGCCATCGGCTACGGCGCCCTGAGCATCCTTTACCAGGCAAGCTGGTTATTATACACTATCCTCTGTATTCTTCCTCTCCAATTGGCCTTTTACGACGCCTCACCCGCAGGGGGCGCCCAAGCTCAAGGCCCCGATTTAGGCGGACGCACCGGCGCCGCTTGCGGCGACGTCCTGCCCGCCCTGGGATTGATCTACCCGGCAATCGTTTTGATCGTCATGCTCCTGCCATCCGTGGCGGCGGCGTTCCAAGGCGGACGAGCGGCGGACGATTTGGAACGCCGCCGCGGCCGTCGCAAGCGCCGCCGACGGCGGGATTACGACGAGGATGATGTGGACGACAACAATGAAGCTCAGGGCTACGACGACCCTGACGACCGTTTCGGGCCGGCTCGCTGAGGTCCGTCTGCTAGAACCGCGGAATCGATCTCGTCCTATTCGCAGTCCAGGGTGTCCCTCTCGATTTTGGAGGTAGGGGCGGGGTTTCCCTATAGGTATATCTACACAAGAGGGGTGCCATGCTTTCGCGGCCTCTGTCTGAACCTTCCCGCCGTCGAAGCCGCCGCGAAAGCATGAGTTCCGCCCCAGCACTCATGCTTTCGCGGGGTCGGGACGTGATAACGTCTCCGAACCCGCCCGCGAAAGCATGGCACCCCGTCCTATAGAAGAAACTCGATGAGATTGTGTAGATAGCAAGGGGGAAACCCCGCCTCTACCGCACCCCAAGTCCAAAATCGGGAGGGACACCCCCGCATTGCCCTTGCCACGCCATGCGCCGGCAGGTATGTACACCTACGCGCCAAGGCATTCGCGGCGGTCGGAACCGCTCATCTTGCACCCCACCCCTCGTCGAACCCTGACGATTCCGCACACCAGCCGACTTCGGAGGCTGACTATGCTTTTTAGTTCGCCGACCTTTCTTTTCGTATTTCTCCCCATTCTCCTTGCCCTCTATTTCGTGGTGCGCCGCGACGCCCGCAACCTGCTCCTTTGTGCGGCCAGCCTCCTCTTTTATTGTTGGGGCGAGGGCGGCTACGTGCTTGTCCTGCTGTTCTGCATCGCGTTCAACTACGGCATGGGACTGTGGCTGGACCGGGCCTCGGAGACGCGGGCTTCCGGGCCTGTGCTCGCCCTGGCCGTGGCCGGCAACCTGGCGCTTCTCGTCGTGTTCAAATACGCCAACTTCCTCGTGGACAACCTCAACCCCTGGCTGACATGGACGGGCCTCCACCCCATCGCGATGGCGCCGGTCCACCTGCCGCTCGGAATCTCCTTCTTCACCTTCCAGGCCCTCTCTTATGTGATCGACGTCCACCGCCGCGCCGCGCCCGTTCAAAAGAACCCGCTCAAATTCGCCCTTTACAAAACCCTCTTTCCTCAGCTGATCGCAGGCCCCATCGTCCGCTATAAGGATGTGGCCGGGGAACTCTCCCATCGCACCGTCCGCGCGGAAGACTTCGCCTGGGGGATCAAACGGTTCGTCGTCGGCCTGAGTAAGAAGATGCTCTTGGCCAACACCCTGGCCGTGGCCGCCGACGGCGTCTTCTCCACGCCGGCCGCCGGCCTGACGCCGGCCCTCGCCTGGCTGGGGATCATCTGCTACATGCTTCAGATCTACTTTGACTTCTCCGGCTATTCGGACATGGCCATCGGCCTGGGACGAATGTTCGGCTTCCACTTCCTGGAGAATTTCCGTTACCCCTATGCCGCCGCGTCCCTTACCGACTTCTGGCGCCGCTGGCACATCTCCCTGTCGAGCTGGTTCCGCGACTACCTTTACGTCCCCCTGGGCGGCAACCGCGCGGGCCGCTGGCGGACGTACCTTAACTTAACGGTGGTCTTCGCGCTCTGCGGACTCTGGCATGGGGCGAGCTGGAACTTCCTCCTGTGGGGCTTGTTCCACGGCGGTTTCCTCGTCGCGGAGCGCATGGGTCTGGGCAAGTTGCTCGAAAAGTCCTGGCGGCCTGTCCGCCACGCCTACCTCTTGTTCGTGGTGATGACCGGCTGGGTCTTCTTCCGCGCCGCGACCCTGTCCTACGCCTGGGCCTTCTTGCGGACGATGGTGGGCTTGCGCGCCGGCGGAGAGACCGTCGCCCCTTACCTGAACGCGGAACTCGCGCTGGCCCTGCCTGTCGCCGTACTCGCCGCGACGCCGCTGCTGCCGCTCCTGGCGAGCGCGTGCTGGCGGCGATTGGAATCCGGCCCGTGGCCTCATCCTTGGGCCGCTTCGCTGGTCCGGGGCGCGTGGACCTTCGCGGAAGTGGCCGGCTGCATGGGGCTGCTGGTCGCTTCGTCCGCGCTGCTCGCCGCCGGCACCTACAACCCGTTCATCTATTTCCGGTTCTAAGGAGCACCTCTGTTCCAGAAGGGCGGGGAAACCCCGCCCCTACAGCGGTTCTTCCGTAGGGGCGAGGTCTCCTCGCCCCCCTTCTGGAGCAAACTCCTTAGTCGCAAGGGAGGTTGGAATGAATCCCCAGCCGCGTAGAAGCCAGAAGGCTGCTCACATTGTCCTCGTCATGCTGTTCGCCGCCGCCATCGCCTTGCCGGGGTTGTGCTCGCTCTTCGGGTTGTCCCCGGCGTCGGCCTTGCAAGAGAAGCGCCGGCTCGCGTCCTTTCCCGCATTTCGGTTGAGCCGGGGGGTGCTTCTGGCCTTCCCCCAGGCGTTCGAGACTTACTTCAACGACCACTTCGCCTTCCGCGATCAACTCGTGTGGGGATACAACTGGACCAAGGCGCAGTGCCTGGGAGTTTCCCCTTGTCCCAACGTTCTCATCGGCAAGGAAGGATGGCTTTACTACCGGGACGGCTTGCGGGATGGGAGCCACGCCGTCCTCCCCCTTAAGCAAGAGGAGTTGGCGCGGTGGACTACGGCGCTTGAAGAGAGGCGGCAGTGGCTGGCGGGCCGGGGCGTGCGATTCCTCGTCGTGGTCGCCCCGGACAAGCACACGATTTACCCTGAATATCTCCCTGAGACGGTGAAGCCGCTGCCGCGCGAGAGCCGCCTCGACCAGCTAATGGCGTACGCGCCGGCCCACTCCCACCTGTCGATCATCGATTTACGCGAGCCGTTGCTCCGCGCTAAGAGCGCGGCGCGAGTCTACCACAAAACGGATAGCCATTGGAATGAGCAGGGGGCGTTCGCCGGCAATGGGCGCATTGAGGAAGCTCTGGCCGTGTGGTTCCCGCGGATTCATCCGCTTTCGCGATCCTCTTATGCTCCAATTGCCGTGGAGGCGGAAGGGGGCGACCTGGCGGCCATGCTGGGATTGCCCGGATCCTATCGGGAAGAGTATCTGTCCCTCATGCGCCGCGGTCCCCAACTGGCCCACGCGGCGGCAATCGATGCGGCCCTACCGGCGCGCACCGACCTGCCCGAGTATGCGAAGCCATCGGCCTTCGAGAGTGGCCGGGACTTCTTCCCAAAAGCATTTTTCTACCACGACTCCTTTGGGAACGGCCTCAAGCCATTCCTTTGCGAACATTTTTGTCGGATTGTTACTATTCAGCAGAACACTTTCGACGCCGCCCTTGTCGAACGGGAACACCCTGACGTCGTCTTGTACGAGTTCGTCGAGCGCAGCCTGGCGTTCCCGCCGCCGGGCAACGATTTCCTGTCTGCCGCAGCGGGTACAGGGGGGCCGTAATCAACAAGAAGGAAAGTCCCTTCGCTCGACCCACCCTACAAAGCCACCTACCCGAACCAATAAATCCTCACAAAAAATCGTGCAAAGAGCGCCAGAAGGAATAGCAACCAGCAAGCGTCGATCGCGATCGTCCCATAGAGCCACGGCATCAACCGGAGGCTGATCTTGCCCTGATAGAACGCGAGCCGTACCAGCAACCAGAGCGAATACGGACTGAGGACGCCGAACAGCGACGACCGAAACGCCCGGCGCACCAAGTCGTCGCCGACAAGCGTTTCCATGTCCGGCACGTCGAAGTCGCCATCCAGCGCGGACGGCATGGCCTCAAGCGGCTCGTCGGCCGTGATCTTCTCCAGCTTGGCGACCGGCTCTTCTTGAACCTCCCACGAGACCGGACTCCGTCGCGGAGCGGCCGTCACGGCGAGCGAATCCCGCGCCGCCGGCCGCGGCGTCTCGCACGCCGGGCAGAAGTCCAGGTCGTCGCTCACGGCGTCGCCGCACAGCGGGCAAAGCCACAAGACCGCGTTGTCTACAGACTCGGCATCGCTTTCATCCGTGGGACGGTCGAAATGGGGCGCGAGGATTTCGGCGGCGCGTTCCGCGTCGGCTTCCGCCACCTGAAGCCGGATTTGTCCGCCAAGTCCCTGCACGCCCGAGAAGACGTTGACGCTCTCGCCGCCGGTGAGAAACGCCTTAATTTCTTCCGCTTCGAGCAGGCCGCGCGCCAGCTGGGCCTCGACGGGCATGTTGAAGGCCGCCACGAAGACGAGTTTGTCGGACATAGCCGGAACTCCAGGCGATATAGGGTAGATTGGAGCCGCGCACGCAGTAAGCGGTGCGCGGCTCTTAATATACACCCACTTCCGCCTCCCCGCCAAATCCGTTCTATAGTTGCACATCGGCGGAAACTCCGTCCCGTCCGCGTTCCATCGAGGGTTGGGAGAAGAAGATATGAGGATGCACTTGGACACTGTTCCAAAAGGGCGGGGAAACCCCGCCCCTACAGCGGTTTTTCGTAGGGGCGAGGTTTCCTCGCCCTCCTTCTGGAACAGATTCTTATTGCATGGCTCTCTGGTGCTGACCGCGGTCGGGCTGACGGGTTGCGGCGGCGCCCCGGCCATCGTCGCGTCGGATACGCCACAAGAGGAAGTCGCCCGCCTCGGCGACAAGACCGACGTCAACCTGGCAAATTGGCTGAAACAGCCGCGGCCGGAACTGGCCCGGCGCGTCGCCGAATGGACCGACGTCGTTCAGAAACAACGGCTGCACGCCCGCGAAAACCCGCTGTCCGTGGACCTGTTGCCCGCGCTGCAACCGCCGGCGACGATGCCAGTTTTCCGCGAGGCATCCTACTCCGAGAAAGCCGGCTTCAGCCTGCCTCCTTACGTCAAAGCCGGCGACGTGGATGCCGCCCTTGCGCTGCACCTGGCCCGATTCGGCGACCGTGAGGCCGCTCTCAAAATAAGTGACCCGGCCGACAAAGACCGTCGTACAGAACCTAACTATCCCGTCGAGTGGACGCAGCTGACCGCGTTGGCGTTCCAGTCGGCGGAGTGGAAGCTGGCTACGGGCGATCCGCAGGGAGCTACCGACCTCATTCAAATGCACCAACAGCTCCGCGCGCTGCTCGACGACAAAGCGGCCGCCGGGCCGCTCGGCGCCGCTTTGCTGCCGCGCGGCCGCCATGCGCTCGCCGAAGCGGCCATCGCATGGAAGAAGTCCGGCGTCAATAAGCCGGGATTTGCGGAAGACGCCGAGGCCGCACTGAAGGCGTGGGGCGAGTCGCCGCCGCCGGCCCTCGCGCTGGCGCCGGGCGCCGGCCAGGCCGAGGCCGTCCGCCTTTTCCAGCGACCGGCCAACGGCCAGACCATTGCGGCGGCCGAGCCGATGGCCGTCCAGCGCGCTCTCGATCTGTTGGCATTGCCCGTCCCCACTGAGGGTGTGCAGGCCGTCGTCGCTTTCTTCGACGCCGATAAACGCCTGACCGAAACGCTCGTCCTCTACCGCGCCAACTTCGTCCAGACTTATCCGGATCCGGTAAATCTTGCTTACGATCTCGTCGATCACGCGCTGCCCGGCGACGACCCTGTCAAGGGAGTCGGCCTGACGCGACGGACCTACTCCGGCGACGGATTGAAGTACGAGGCGGTGCTGTTCAGCCGCGGCGACGCGCTGGGCGGCTACGTGCGCATCGCCGGTGCCAAGGCGGCGCCGACGGGAAACCTGCCGCCCGACGCGCGCGACTTCGGCGTCGTCCACCTCGACCAAACCTTCGAGCAGAATCGCGTCCAGTTTGCCCGCGACAGAATAGGCCCCATAGTAGAGAGAGATTTGCGAAAATCGTCTAGCGCCGTCCGTCTGCCGATCGTCAATCCGGCGCCGAGCCGGGCCGCGCTTCAGCGCGAGAAGGACCAGAACCTGACCTCTTCGTTCGCATTAAGTTGGCCGTTGGACGAAATGCCGACCGCCGCGACTCAATTGGCCGTGCCGCTGGTGGGCGCTTACGGCAGTCCGCGCATCGACGGCGTGGCCGACCCCGACGGCGATTACGTCGCCTTCGTCTGGGAAGACGCACGGACGCGGCTGACGTTACGGCTGCCCTATGAATCGAACGGGCCGATGTTGACGGCGGAGAATCGGCCTAGTTCCGATGGCGCCGACGCCCGCGCCGCGGAGACGTTCGATCTGTCCGGGCGCAAGGCGAGATGGGATGCGGGTAAGCCGCTGCGCTGGCTGCCGCGTTCGCGGGAGTTGCCTGAAATTCAACTTGGCATGACGAGAAAGCAAGTACTGGACAATCTACCCCGCAAGGCGTCGATCATTCAGCAGAACCTTGGCGGCGGCCTATCGCTTCTCTTCCGAGACGCGCCGGCGTCAGAGGCGACGTTCTTCGTCCGTCAGATGTTCCTACGTTTCGGCCCGGACGACCGCTTGGCCGAGATTCGCGTGCGCTATCAGGAAGGCCCGGCCCGGCCGGACGAGCATCACCTGTCATTACTTGCCGCGCTCAAGAAGAGCGGCGGCGAACCGCAGTCGCTGCCGGCGCCGTGGGCAGGTTTGTGGGCGGACCTGCCGGAGCGAGAGCCGAAAGCCGCGCTTTACCGTTGGGCGGATGACACCACCTTATTGACTTGTCAGCGCGACGCCGGCGGCGCCGAGGTGACGCTGCGCGACTGGCCGGCCGGCGTGACGGCGGAGCAGGCGGCGGAAGCGTTGCCGCCACTGCGTTTCTGCGACGATGGCACGGCTGGCGTACTCCTGGGCCAGACCCGCGCCGACGTACTCAAGAGGTTCCCCAACCACAAGCCGGTGGAAAACGAGGACGCGATCGCGCTGGCCCCATCCGCCGACAGTCCCTATGAGACATTGGCGGTCTGGTTTGACGCCGATAAGGTGACGCGCATCGTGGCCCAGCACAAGGCCAGGCCGCGCGAGGCGGCGGAGGTGACGACGAAAATGCAGGAGGCGTGGGCGCGCGATTTCGACCATCTGGGAGCGCTGCGGCGCGAGGACGGTGCGGCCGGTTCGATTTTGCAAGCCTACGGCTGGCACGACGACAAGGTGCGCGTGCGCCTGTTGGCGCAGGAGACCGCCGACGGGCCTCGCCTGTTCACCGAATGGCGCCATTGGCCTGTCGCGGCGAAGCGCTGACGGGTTCAACGGCCTTTGCCTCATTTCTGGGAACGCTCGCTTTGAAAGCAAAGCGAGCGTTCCTAAACAATCGACCAACCGATAGAATACTACCGCAGACGTTCCTCCAGCCACAGGGGCAGGGAAGCCGGTTTCGTCTGCCAATCCGCGGGTTCGCGCGCCAAACGCACGAGGAGACGCACATGCCGGCTGAAACGATGGGAAACGCCAAGCAAGAGTCGCCGGCAATGTATAAATTCCACGTCCTTCTTACGAAGGATGACGAGGATTCCTTTTCCGCCGTCGTGCTGAATCTTCCCGGAGCCGGTAGCTGCGGGAGTAAAGAGGAAGAGGCGATGGAGAACGTGAGGGAAGCCATCCGGGGTGTTCTGGAATCTTATAAGGCCTCTGGAGAAGAAATTCCCTGGAAAGACTCCTCAGCGGCGGAGATTCCTCCGGGCGCTAAGCAAAAGTGGATCATCTTAAATGTCTAAGGTTCCACGACTCTCTGGCGCCGAAGCTGTGCGCGCTTTTGGGAAGGCTGGCTTTTATCTCGACCGTATCACCGGCAGTCATCACATCCTGAAGAAGGACGGCCACCGCCACAGGCTGTCGATCCCAGTACATAAAGGCAAAACAGTCGGAGTAGGATTGCTGAAATCGCAAATGGACGCCGCTGGTCTCACCGTGGATGAGTTCTTGAAACTCCTTTGATTTACCGACAAGATTAACGCAACGCCCTCAAACCCCGAACCTCCTCAACGCCTCCCTGTTTAACTCAGAAGGCAGGAGTAGGTCCATGATTCTCTCATCGAATCTCTTCACCGACCTCCCCGGGCGCTTGCCCGACGAACTTGTCACCACGCTGCTCGAAACAGCAGGCGTGCGAATCGAGCGGATCGTTTCCAACGGTCACGCATCGCCCGAAGACTTTTGGTACGACCAGGAGCAGCATGAGTGGGTCATGGTACTGAGAGGAGCGGCGCGGCTTCGCATGAAGGACGAGGAACAGCCAATTGAGATGAAACCGGGCGATTTTGTGAACATCCCGGCGCACACGAAGCACCGGGTCGAGTGTACGGACCCGGACGAGCCGACCATTTGGCTGGCGGTCTATTACGGAGATTAGCGGTGAGCGCCGACCTGGGGCGGGCCGCGTCTGTTCACCGAATGGCGCAATTGGCCCGTCGCGGCGAAGCGCTAACGCATGTTGCTTCGCACCGGTTCGGTTCACCTGATAGAATAAAGCTGAACGCGGTCCCGACGAATGCCGGTAGGATCCTGCGATGGACTTCCAGCCCAAGGATTACTATGAGGCGGCCTCCGACCGAATGGACCAGGCCGATTTGCTGTACTCGCTGGCTGCAGAGTACTGCCAGGGCCTTGAGGATCGGCGATACGCCTGGGTCGTTTACTCGGCCGGCCTTGCGGTTGAGTGCATGTTGCGGGCCTACATACGCAGGGTGACTAACAAGTTCAGCAGTAGGCACGACTTGTCGAGGCTGTTCGTCGAAAGCCGGCTGGACACTCGCGTTGTAGAGCATCTAGGTAAGCAGGGATATGACGCCGGGTCGCCAGTAGTCGTTGAGCGCTTGACTCGGCTCTATGCGGCCGCTGGCGTAGTTGCCAGGATTTGGCGGAACAACTACCGCTTCGCGTCGGATGGGGTGCTGATCAGAGATTTCTTAGATCGGAAGGTCGTCCGGGCGCGGGATAACAAAGGCGCCAAAGCCCAAGTGCTACGAAAGCAGGCGCATTTGCTGCTGTTAGGCGCCGGGACAATCATTAAGGCGGGGAAAGAAGCATGGACCTGACCGAAAAAATCCGTGCCGCATTCGCCAGCCTCCTAGGGTCCGCGCCGCCGGTCGTCGTTAAGGTTAAGGCCGTCGGAGACCGTGTGTTGGTCTATGTGGTGTCGCGGGCGTTCGTCCACCAGTCGCCCTTAAAGCGACAGCGGCTCGTCAGCAAGGCGCTGCGAGGGACCGACTCCTCGCTTAGCTCCGCTGAACAACACCGCATCGGATTGGTGCGCACTTTCACCCCTGGAGAGGCCGGCAAGATCATCCAGCGCCGCAAGGCCCGCCGTGCGCAATCGGCTCCCGATCCTGTGTCGGACAAAGCGTCCGGCGGTTAAAAGGTTTCACGAATCTCTGGCGCGGACGCCGTGCGAGCTTTTAAGAAGCGGCTTTTATCACGGAGGAGCCGCTATGCTTGCTATACTGAAGTCTCCCAAAGTTTGGCTCCTGTTGCTCATAGCCGCGGGCTACATATTCCTGCCAAAGCTGCTTCCACCCCGCTTCGAGGAAAAGATCAGCTGGCACCCTGAGGGACGGAACTGGTTTGGACAACCCGGGTGGACCGCTTTCGTCTACGCCGCCGGATTGCTGATAATATTATGCGCCTTGCGATTTCTTATCCTCCGGAAGAGCCGTGGTCCAATCGATGCGGCCGCATGGTACTGTCTGGTACTGTCGGTATTCGTGCCTGCCGTGTGGCTGCTTGTGGTAATAGACTGGGACAACGAGGCGGTGGCCGAGATAGCCTGCTGGGTTGGCTATCCGATCGCCCTGCTCTTCGTTCCTACTGTCGTGTTCTTGTTCGATCTGATAACGCACACATCTCTCGCCCCTGGCGTTTACCTACTTAGGTCGGTGGGCGAAATCTGCCTGTTGGTCCCGGCTTGGTGTATGGTTTGGGTTTATATTGAATTGTTGATCCTGGGATGGGTCGGTTTCTGAAACGAGAATCCGCTGGCGGTTCAAACTCCGAACCGCTTCAGCGCCTCCCGGTTCAGTTCAATTCCCAGTCCCGGCGTATTGGGCACGGTCAAATATCCCTCCGCGTCCGGCCGGAACGGCGTCGTAACCAGTTCATCCAGATACGGCGACGGCGTAAGGTATTCGACGTAGCGCGCGACGGGTATCGCGGCCGTCAGATGCAGGTCGGCGGCCAGGCCGATGGCCGTGTTCCAGCCGTGCGGCACGTACAGAATGTTGTGTTCATACGCCATCCAGGCGATGCGCCACGCCTCCGTGATACCGCCGCATTTCGTACAATCCGGCTGGATAATGTCCACGGCATGGCGTTCCAGAAACGGCCGGAAACTTTGCCGTCGCGTCAGTACTTCGCCTGCGGCAATCGGCACCGGCGAATGGCGCCGCAGCTCGATGTAGCCTTCCAGGTCGTCGGGCGGCAGCGCCTCTTCAAACCAGACCACGTCATATTGAGCGAGCATTTTCGCCGTTTCCAGCGCCCATTTGTAGCCGTGCGGCCAGAATTGTTCGCTGCCGCCGGCGTCCACCATCAACTCCACGTCCGGCCCGACGGCGTCGCGGGCCGTTTGCATCAGCAATTCGTCGGTGCGCCGGTCGCGCCGGCCGAACGGCCGCCAACCCAGCTTGATCGCCTTGAAGCCGCGCGCCACGGTCTGCCGCAGCGTCTCGGCCAACCGCGGCGGTTCGTCGAAAAGGATCGAGCCGTAGGGTTTGATGCGCGTGCGGTAGTTGCCGCCCAAGAGGCGCGACACTGGCTGCCCGCAAATCTTCCCCATGAGATCCCATAAGGCGATGTCGATGCCGCTGATGGCGTGCTCGACCGCCCCGCCGCGGCCCTGCCAGAACGTCGATTGCCGCAGCTTCTCGCTGACGCGGGCCGGCTCGTCGGCGCGTTCGCCGATCAGGTGCGGCCGCAACAGGGCGACCGCCGCCGTGACCAGCGCCTTGCTCGTCATGGCGCTGCCGACGCCGACAAGCCCCTCGTCGGTGACGACCTCGACGATGGTGTTAAGGTCTTCCTCCGGCTTCATGCCGCCGGGCCAGCCGCCGTCCACCGTGCCGCCCGACAAACCCGTTATTTTGACATCGACGATCTTCATTGTCATTATTCCTACGCGGCTGCTCAACAGGACTTCATGACCGTCTGCGGCCCCGCGATTTCCGCCGTCCGCCCCGGACGGATGAGGTTGTTCTCGTCCACCAGCACCACGACGGGCCGATATTCCCGCGCCGCCGCGTCTTCCATCTGCGTAAACGTGGCCACGATCACCAGATCGCCGGGCTTTACCAAATGAGCGGCCGCGCCGTTGACGCACATGATGCCGGAGCCGGCGTCGCCGGTCATGGCGTAGGTGCGCAGGCGTGTGCCGCGCGTCACGTTCCAGACGTGGACTTCCTCATACGGCAGGATATTCGCCGCCTGAAGCAGCAGCGCATCGAGCGTCAGACTGCCTTCGTAATCCACGTCGGCGTGCGTGACGGTCGCCCGATGGATTTTTGATTTGAGCATGGACCGGCGCGGCGGCGGGGGTGCGGCGGGTTGCATGGCCATCCCTTGGTCTCCTGACGGCGAAAACGAGTCCTTTCTATTCTAGGGACTGATCCAAGACAGGCCTTCAGGCGAGCGCCGGGTTTATCGCCGCCGCTCCTCTTGTTACAGCTGCACCTCCGGCAGCTCCTTCGGCTGCGTTCCGTGCCGCAACTGCTGGTCTACCGTCTCCGCCAGGGCCAGGTATGCCTTCGCCACGTCCGAATCCGGATAGCGATGCACCACGGGTTCGCCCTGGTCGCCGCACTCCGCCACGCGCGGGTCGATCGGAATCTCGCCCAAAAATGGCACGTCCGACTCCTCCGCCAGCTTGCGGCCGCCGCCGTGACGGAAGATTTCGTAGCGTTTACCGTCTTCGCCGATAAAGAAACTCATGTTCTCCACGACGCCCAGCACCGGCACCTGCACCTGCCGGAACATCTGTACGCCGCGCCGGGCCACGTTCAGGCTCACGTCCTGCGGCGTCGTCACCACGACCACGCCCGCCACCGGCGCCGTCTGCGCCAGCGCCAACTGGGCGTCGCCGGTGCCGGGCGGCATGTCCACCAATAGGTAGTCGAGTTGTCCCCAATCGACTTGCGTGAGGAAGCCGAGCAGATACTTCTGCACCATCGGCCCTCGCATTACGGCGGCTTTGTCCGGCCCTAACAGAAAGCCCATCGACATGGCTTTCAGGCCATGCCGTTCGATAGGAAACGTCGTCGTCTGCGGATCAACGTCGCCGATGCCGAGCATGATCGGAATGCTGGGGCCGTAAATGTCGGCGTCCATTAGGCCGACGCGCTTGCCCTTCTTCACCAGAGCCAACGCGAGGTTGGCGGCGACGGTCGATTTACCGACGCCGCCTTTGCCGCTGGCGACAGCCACAAGATATTGGATATTAGGTAGCTCAAACTTCTGTGACGGCGGACCGGGGGGTTGCATGATCGGCTTTCTCCAGACATTGCGGACATTGACACAGCGAACGCAGATATTGCAGAGTATAAATACCCGTATCGTGGCCGTCGTTCCAGGCGATCTTGTAGGCGTAGCGGCCGACGCGCGGCATACTCACGGCCGTCGGCGCCAGCAATTCGCCCGGCTTCAGCACGCGCAACGGGTTGGCCGGCTGTTCCTTCTCTTCACGACAACTGGCGCAAGGACAATTGGCGCGCAGATGCCGCCAGGTGTAGACGCTATGATGGCCGTCGCCCCACTCGATCACGAAATGATCGGGACCGTCTTTGCGGAGGGCGGTCGGCGTCAGCGATTCCGGCTCGGACGAGGCCATGTCGGCAACCTCCTTGGGGTACGGCGTCTTTGCTATTATAGTGGTTAGCGGCCACTGACCACCGGAGCGAAGCGACCCTCATGCCGATCATCGACGTTCGCGGCCTTACCAAAACCTACCGCGTCTTCCAGAAACAGCCCGGCTTGCTCGGCTCCATCCGCAGCCTCGTCCGCCGTAAGTACAAGGAAGTCCGCGCCGTCGCCGACGTGAATTTCAGCATCGAACCGGGCGAAATGGTCGCCTTCCTCGGCCCCAACGGCGCCGGCAAGACCACCACCCTCAAGATGCTCTCCGGCCTCATCTACCCCACCAGCGGCGACGCCACCGTACTCGGCTTCACGCCTTGGGCGCGCGTGGACGCCTTTCGCCGGCGCTTCTCGCTCATCATGGGCCAGAAAAATCAACTCTGGTGGGACCTGCCGGCCGGCGACAGCTTCCAGCTCCACCGCGAAATCTACTCGCTGCCGCGCCCTGCTTTCGAGCGCACCCTCGGCGCCCTGACCGAAATGTTCGGCGTCGAGAAGCTGACGCGCCAGCCGGTGCGCGAGCTGTCGCTGGGCGAGCGCATGAAGATGGAGCTGATCGCCGCGCTACTGCATGAGCCGCATTTGCTCTTGCTCGACGAGCCGACCATCGGCCTCGACGTGGTGGCGCAAGTGGCCATTCAGAGATGTCTCAAGGAGTATAACGTCAAGCGCGGCGTCACCATGCTGCTGACCAGCCACTACATGCGCGACGTGGAGGCGCTGTGCAACCGCGTCCTAGTGATCGCGCACGGCCGGGTCATTTACGATGGGCCGTTATCGGGAATCACCGAGCGTTTCGGTAAAACGAAGCTGCTCAAGCTGCATTTCATCGGCGACGAGGCGCCGGCCGACCTCGGCCGTTACGGCGAAGTGAGCAGCATCGTCGGGCCGGTGGCGGAACTCAAGGTGGATCGCGCCCATGTCGGAGAGGTATTGGCGGCCATTCTGGATCGCCATACGCTCGCGGATATGAGCGTGCAAGACCCGCCGTTGGATCAGGTGATCGCGATGGTGTTCGAGGAAGGACGGGCGCGGCACGAGGAAGAAGTCGCGGCAGGGGCGAAATGAATCCTGGCAAACCCCGGTTAAATCTTCGCTGCGTTAGCGGTTGCTTCGTTGTCTAATTCATTTTCGGACAACGGAGGCAGCCATGTTTCTGGCACAAATTGGATTGAGCGACGCCGGGATAGGGGCTCTCTTGGCGGCTTACTACGGTATCATAGCGCTGTTCGCAAGTTTCTTTTCGTTGATTGGCCCCGTATCCGGTTTGATCGCGTTCGCCACAAGCTTCGCTTGGCGACGGTGGCCCCGTCTCGATGAACTCTTCGCCGCTAGCGCCGTGATCTGCCTCGCCTGTTACATCGCAATTTGGGTCGAGTGGGGGCAAATCCCGACGAATTGGCAGACGCTTTTCGCCGTTTTCATCGGGCCGTCTGTCGGGATAGTTTCCGCCTGGAGATCTAATGTGCGGCGTTCCGGACTGGGCAAACGGCTCCAGGCCGAGCCAGACGTCGCAGCAGACGGCCCGCGAGAATGACTTGTCCTGGCAGTACATGCTATAATGCCCTTCTCTTTCCACTCGGAGGAATCTCATGGCCGCCAGCAAACGCCGCTATAGCAAAGGGGAGTTCGCCCGCCGAGGCGATGCCCTCGTCGAGAGCAAGGTTCGCCTCAATCTTACAGCGGCCGACGAGAACAAGTTCGTCGCCATCGATATCGAGACTGGCGAATACGAACTGGACAAGGACGAAAGGAAAGCAGCCGACCGCCTGCGTAAGCGTGTTTCCGATCCGCAAATCTGGCTGGTGCATGTCACTTCGGGCTATCTCCATCGCTTCGGCGGACACGCCTTGCGAGGTCGGCCATGATCGTCGGAATGGTAAAGGGGCGCGAGCCTCTCATCCGGCTGACGATCTGCGGCTTTCGCGGGCACCGGCAAGAGATCGAAGCGGTACTTGATACGGGCTACACGGGTTGGCTCACGTTGCCGCCCACGATAATCCGCTCGCTCCATTTGCCTTGGCGATCCTTCGGGCGGGGCACATTGGCGGATGGGAGCGTGAGCCTTTTCGACGTTTATCAAGGGAAAGTCCTGTGGGACGGGCGTATTCGCCCGGTCTTTGTGGATGAATTCGACGCGACACCCTTGGTGGGAATGGGCTTGTTGAAGGGCTTTGAGTTGAACATGCAAGTGCGAGCAAGAGGCAAGGTCACGATCAAACGGCTTGGCAGCTAAGGCGACCGTGGAGTTGCTCAATCATGGGGAGCCCCTTGAGGCGGCGACGCGGCGACTGCAAGAATTATGGGATCTATTGGAGGCACTCTTGTGATCGGTCCGAAAAAGCTCAGCACGATTCGTCAAGAACTGCATCGGGCGTTGGCCGCGACCGGGGATGACCCGATCCGCTGGCTGGAAGAGCGCATGGCCGTCCCCGAGCACCAAGGGACGGCCGACGCGGGCGAAAGCGAGGTCCTGCATTCCCTCCGGCGCATCCTCGAAGCGACCGACAGCGCCAGACGGCCAACGCGACGAGCCGGCACGAAGAGGTGAAGGAACCCGCCCAGAGGAGTTCTCGTTCTATGACGGAGTCCCTCTTACGACGTGAGATCAAGAAGGCCATTGACCGCCTACCGGTTGACCGGCTTGCGTCCCTAGCCGATTACATCGCGTTTCTGAATCACCCGACCATTGGACAGCAACTCAAAAAAGCCGAGCGCGATCTCAAGGCTGACAAGGGCGTCCATTGGCGCACGGTTCGGGACGATGTTTGAGGTCGTGCTGTCACCGTCGGCGGCATCGTTTTACGAACAAGTCATTTGAACGCCTCAAACTCCTTCCCCAGCACCGCCGCCGCGATCTTCAATTTCAAAATCTCATCCGTCCCCTCATAGATGCGGCAGACGCGCACGTCCATCAGGTGCCGGCCGGGTCGATACAACGTGGACCAGCCGCGGCCGCCGAACACCTGCACCGCCCGGTCGGCAGCGTCCCAGGCGGCGTTGCTCACGAACAACTTCGCCTGCGCCGCCAGCAGATCGGCCTGTCGTTTCAGGCCGGCGTCGTTCGGCGCCGCCGCGCTGGCGTCCTTGGCCCGCGCCGCTTCCATCACCAGCGCGTCCGAGGAAACGCGGTGCATCTCGATGGCGGCGATGTGTTCCTGCACCAGCTGATGACGGGCGATCTCCTTGCCGTGCTGGCGCCGCTCCTTGGCGTAGGAAATCACTTCCGCCAGGCAATCTTCGATCACGCCGAGCGAGCCGGCCGCCACGCTGAGCCGGCCACTGACCAGCGTACCCATCGCGATGCGGAAACCGTCGCCCTCCGCGCCGAGGAGGTTCCCAACGGGAATCTCGCAATTTTCCAGGGCGAACATGGCCGTATTGGCCGTCGGCATCCCCAGCTTGGCCGTCAGGTCTTCGCTTCCGAACCCCGGCCCGCGGTCCACGATGAAGGCGCTGATGCGACGCTTCTCGGAGTCATTAGCCTTTTTGGGATAGCCAAAGGCGACGACCGCGTCGGCGATTCCGCCGTTGGAGATCAGGTACTTGACGCCGTTGAGGACGAAGCGGTCACCGCGGCGCTCGTAGGTTGTCTGCATCTCCAACGGATTGCTGCCCGCCTCCGGCTCCGTTAGGCCGAAGGCGAGGATTGCATCGCCGCGCGCAGCGGCCGGCAAATAGCGCGTTTTTTGATCTTCATTGCCCCAGGTGAGGATCGGGTATTCGCCGATGGAAGTGTGGCCGGAGAAGAAAGTGCGGACGCCCGTACCCTCGCGACCGATGCGCACCAGAGCGCGGGCGTAAGTTACCGTATCGGCGCCGCGACCGCCGTAAGCCGGCGGCACGGGCATGGCGAGGAGGTCGTGTTTACGCGCCAGCGGCAGCACCTGATCGTTGAAGCGATGTTCGACGTAGCAAAGCTCCTCGGTGGGCCGGATTTCCTGGCAGAACGCTTCAACGTCGGCGAGCAATCGTTCCTGATCGGATGGATTCATGGGTGTGGCCCTCTCCGGAGAAAGTCGTTTAGCCGCGACCCGAAGGGGAGCGCGGGCGCCACGCGCTCCCCTTTGGGTCGCGGCTAAACTCTTAGTGTAGCAAGGCGCGCCGGGTCGTTGCCATATCCGCTCGCGCCGCCGACAATATCCCCGTATCCTAACCCGCTGCCGTCGAGGCGTTGCCGATGTCCGACCTCACCGTCACCCACACCATCGATCCCGACGACCAACCCACCCAGGCGGATCGGCCATTCTCTCCCGACGCCGGCCCCATCGTCGAGAAGGTGGGCGATTACGAGTTGCTCTACGAGCTGGGCCGCGGCGGCATGGGCGTGGTGTTCAAGGCCCGCGATGTGAAGCTGAACCGCCTTGTGGCCGTCAAGATGATCTTGCCCGGCGCTTTACCGGATGCAACCGATCTCCAAAGGTTCCATACCGAGGCGTCGGCCGCCGCCGGCCTCAAACATCCCAACATCGTCGCCGTCCACGCCGTCGGTCAGCAGGACGGCCGATGGTACTACTGTATGGACTTCATCGAGGGGCCTACCCTCGCCAAGCGCATGGCCGACGGCCCCCTGCCCGGCCGGATCGCCGCGCGCTACATGGTCGCCGTCGCCCGCGGCATCGAACACGCCCACCGCAATGGCATTCTGCACCGCGACCTCAAGCCGGCCAACATCCTCCTCGACGCCGACGACCAGCCGCACATCGCCGACTTCGGCCTCGCCAAACAGATGACCGCGGACAAGGGCGGCAACACGCGCACCGGCGCCGTCCTCGGTACGCCGAGCTACATGGCTCCCGAACAGGCCTCCGGCTCGAAAGAACTCGGCCCCGCTTGCGACGTCTACGGCCTAGGGGCATTGCTGTACGAACTGCTGACCGGTCGGCCGCCGTTCAAGGCCGAGACGCCGATGGACACGATGATGCAAGTGTTGGAGCAAGACCCGGCGCCGCCGCGCTTGCTCAACCCCAAGGTGGACCGAGATTTAGAAACAATCTGTCTGAAATGTCTGCAAAAAGAGCCGGCCCGGCGCTACGAGTCGGCGGCGCTGATGGCCGACGACCTGGAGCGGTTTCTCAACGGCGAGTCGATCCGCGCCCGCACGTTCAGCATGATCGACCGCATCTCCTGGACGCTGGAACACAGCCAGTACGACGTGCAGTTCGGGGCTTACGGCGCCATGCTCTATTGGTTCGCGGCCATCGTGCTACTGACGCAGATCGCCAAGCACGCGCTGTTGACGACGGCCGCGCCGATCGCGTGGGTGTCGGTTTGCCAGGCGGTGCAATTCGGCCTGATCGGCGTGGTGTTCTGGTGCTACCGGGGGCGGACGTTGACGCCCTCGACGACGGCCGAGCGACAGCTCTGGTCGGTGTGGATCGGCTACATCGCCGCATCGGTGCTGATCGCCGCGGCCAGCTGGCGCCTCTTTTCGGAGAAGCAGATGTATCAGATGGTGGAATACCCTTTCTTCGCGATCACGGCGGGGATGGCGTTTTTCTTTTTGGGTAGCAATTATTGGGGCTGGTGTTACGCCTTCGGCGTAGCGTTTTTCGCGGCGTCGGTGGTGATGTTGTTCGACACACGGTGGGCGGTGCTGGAGTTCGGCGCGGTCTGGACGGCGTGCCTGGTGATCTTCGGAGCGCGGCTGCGCGGGCTGGCGTTGACACAGCCGCCCGGCCGGCGACAATGACGATATGGACGCCATCAAAAACATCCCGACCGAAACTGACGCCGACATGAAGGCGATCATCGAACATCTCATGACCGGCAAGCCGCTCGATCCAGAGTTGTTGCGCCGAGTCCGCGAACGTTCCGAAAAGGCGACGCAAGAGACTTTTGAAAAGCACGGCTATCTGAACGTCGCCGTGGATCTGAAATCCCGGGACGAGTAATGAAGTACGTCCTGGATTCCTCCGTGGCTCTGAAGTGGGTTCTGCCGGAACCGAATTCCGCCAGAGCGTTGCGCCTCCGCGCGGATTTCCAGGCCGGCCTACACGAGTTTCTCGCCCCCGACGTCTTCCCTGTCGAGGTCGGCCATGCGCTAACCAAGGCGGAGCGTCGCAAAACTATCTCCGTCGGCCTAGCCTGGATTCACGCTACAGACATTCTTAGTACGAGCCCGCAACTTCTGTCGTACTTACCCTTGTTCGACCGGGCAATTGTCATTTCCTCGGCAGCCAGAATCGCGGTGTACGACTGCCTCTATGTCGCCCTCGCCGAGCGTGAGGGTTGCGAGTTCATAACGGCCGACGACCGACTGATAAGGAACCTCGGCCAACAGTTCCCGTTTATCATAGCCCTGTCGTCGATGCCGTGAGCGCCGCGTTAAAACACCGGCGGCAGCCCCATCGCCCGCCGCCACGCCGATAGCTGGCCGTTGTGACTCGCCTCGTGCGACGTCATCATGCCAGCCAGTAAGGCGCCGACCGTGGGAAAGCGGGCGCGCATCTTTTCAGGGGCTGGCTGGGCCAGCACCTCGGGCGTCGTCTTTGTCACCGCGTCGGCCAAACGGGTATGGGCCTCCTCCAGCTTCTGGAGCAATACGGCCTTCGACGGGTAAAGCGAGCGGTCGGCCAGCGGCTTGGCGCCCTGGTTGAAAAGCTCTTTCCAGCCCTCGGGGCAGATCGGCGACAGGCCCACGAAGCCCCCCGCAAAGTCGCCGGCGACCAAGGCCAAATGGCCCAGCAGGAAGGCGGGGTGGTTCATCACTTGGCCCGGTATTGGCTGGGCGCACATCTGCTCCTCAGTCAGGTCCACGACCAATTTCTGAGAGTACCAGAGGTTCAGGCGGAACACAGGCAATATGAGGTCCATCATCGATTCGTCTCCTCGTTGGGTGGTCTCGTTCCCCCGGACTCACGAGTACGTTCGCCCGGGGCTTTATTACAGTCGCCCGAAGGGACTCCAAGACAAGAACCGGTCAGAACCTTGAGCACCTAAGTGCGATCCTGATAAAGCCCCGGGCGAACGTACTCGTGAGTCCGGGGTGCGAAGACTCACGCCCCCCGTTGTGGCACCGTCTCCTGACTATGCCACTCTCACGCCCCGTGATAATCGATCTCTTTGACTTCCAGCGCGTACTTCTGGATGAACTCCTTGCGCGGTTCCACTTTCTCGCCCATCAGCGTCCGGAATAGCTCGTCCGCCTTCAAGGCGTCGTCCAATTGCACGCGCAACAGCGTCCGCTTCTCCGGGTCCAGCGTCGTTTCCCATAGCTCGTTGGGGTCCATCTCGCCCAGGCCCTTGAACCGTGTGATCGTCAAGCCGCGCTCGCCGAGCTTGCGCACGTCGGCCACCAACTCGCGTAGGTGAGCCAATGGCCGCGGTTGGTCGCCGCTTTGCAGGATCAGCCGCGGCGCCGGCTCCCGACCCGCCAACCGCACCGGCGGCAATAGGTCCGTCGGCTTCATGCCGTACTTCTTCAACTCCTGCAGGCCGTGGTTCACGTCGCGGACTTTGTGCAGTTCCTTCAGAACCGCATCAATAGCGGCGCCGTTCGTCTGGCCCGGCGTCTGCTGCGACTCGTCGCCTACCACCAGTTCGCGCCCCAGCTCTTCCTCTTTCTTGCTCAGGAAGTCGCCCCGCTCCTCTAGTGTGTGGAACCAGTGTTTTTGGCCGTGAAACAATACCAGAAACATCGGCAGACCGCGGTCATCCACATTCACGAGGCGATCCGCCACGCTCAGGCCCAACCGCTCCACTATCGTCAGGCCGTCGTCCAGCCGGGCCGTCGTCTTGATGAGTGTCGCCAGCTCTTCGCCCTCGATCACTCGCGGCGGAGCCGGGGCACCGGGGGGCGCCAGCACCGTCAGCCGGGCGTCCTTGAGGCCGCGCTCCATCAACTCGCGCGTCATCTCCTCGGCCGTGGCGATGTAACGCGAGTGCTTCTTCTGCGTCACCTTGTACAACGGCGGCCGGGCCACATAAATACGGCCGTCCAGCACTAATTTCGCCATTTGGCGATAGAAAAACGTCAGCAATAGGGTACGGATATGTTGTCCATCAACGTCCGCGTCAGTCATAATTATGACTTTACCGTATCTTAATTTACTCACATCCCCTTCGTCGCCGATGTCCACGCCGATGGCGGAGATCAGGTTGGTGATTTCGTCGTTCTTGAGCAGGTTTTCCAGCCGCGCCTTCTCGACGTTAAGCGGCTTGCCGCGCAACGGCAGGATGGCTTGATACGTGCGGTCGCGGCCGCCCTCAGCCGAACCGCCGGCCGAGTCGCCTTCCACCAGGAACAACTCCGACTGGTCGCGTTCGCGGCTAGTGCAGTCGAACAGCTTGCCCGGCAAGCCGCCGCCGCTTAGGATACTTTTACGATCTTTCAACGCCTTCTTCGCCTTCGACGCCGCCTCGCGAGCCTCGGCCGCCAACGCCACTTTCTTGATGATGATCGTGGCGACCTTCGGATTCTCCTCCAGGAACTTGCCCAGGTTTTCGGACACCACGCCGGCGACGATGCCCTCGACCTCCAGGTTGTTGAGCCGTTTCTTTTCCTGCGAATCGAACTGCGGCTCCGGCACCTGCACGCTGATGACGACGGTCAACCCTTCGCGGAAGTCGTCGCCGATGGGCGATACATTCTTAAAAAGCTCCGCTTTGGAGCCGTAAGCGTTGAGCGTGCGCGTCAACGCCGTGCGGAAGCCGCTCAGGTGCGTGCCGCCGATCGAGTTAAAGGCGTTGTTGGTATAGCAGCGGTTGCGCTCTTCCTCGCCGCGCGTGTACTGCATGGACACTTCGACCGCCACCTGATCCACGGTCTTCTCGATGTGAATTGGCGGATGGATCACCTCTTCCATGCGATTGATGTACTTGACGAACTCGGCCAGGCCGCCCTCGGCCTTAAACACTTCTTCTTTGCTGGTGCGCTCGTCGTGCAGCGTCAGCGTCAGACCTTTGTTGAGGAAGGACAATTCACGTAAGCGATCTTCCAAGGTGTCGTAATCGAACGTGATTTCGTGAAAGATTTCCGGGTCGGGCTTGAACTTGACGAGCGTGCCGGTGCGCTTGGAGGCGCCGATGTCGCGGACTCCGCTGACGGCCTTGCCGCGTTCGTACTCCTGGAGGTAGGTGCGGCCGTTGCGCTGCACCTGGGCTTCGCTCCACTCGCTCAGGGCCGTCACCGCTTTGGCGCCCATGCCGTGCAAGCCGGCCGACACCTTGTACGTGCCCTTGCCGAACTTGGCGCCGGCGCCCACCATCGTCATCACCACCTGAAGCGTCGGCAGCTTCTCCTTGGGATGTTCATCGACGGGAATGCCGCGACCGTCGTCGGCTACGCTGAGACTGCCGTCCACGTTGATACGCACATTAATATGACGGCAGAAGCCGGCGAGGGCTTCGTCCACGCTATTAGCGACTAATTCGTATACGAGATGGTGCAAACCCTTGGGGCCGGTGTCGCCGATGTACATGCCCGGCCGTTGGCGGATATGCTCGAAGTCGCGCAGCACGTCCACATCGCCGGCCTTGTATTCATCGGACGCGGCCCGCGCGTCGGCTTGTTCTTGTACGGTGCGTTCGACTTCAATCATTGCAGTATTATCGGTAGTCATTAGCGTATTCTCCGCTATGTCGTTTACTCCACGAGGCCGGCGCGGAAGCGCAGGTCGGTCACGGGAGTGTTGGGCAGCCGGCCGCGGAGTTGTTCCAGCAGCCGGCGCTTGTGGTAGTGGGTCAATTCCTGCAATAGCACGGCGTTGCCGACCACCACTTCGAGGACGCCGCGGCGTAGGGCGGCGACGCGCGTTTGGGCGGCGTATTCAGGGCCGGCCGTCTCGGCCCAGGCTTTTTCCAGGTGCAAGCGGCCCTGACGACGACCCCAGCCGCGCGCCGTGAAGAGCCGGCTGAGGATCTCGCCGAGATTCTCAGGGCCGCGGCCGGGCGTGTCGCGGTGGATGGCCATGAGCGCCTTCTTTCTCCAGATCGTTTAGCCGCGACCCGAAG
>DHJA01000294.1:39484-40688 GCA_002404095.1 Planctomycetaceae bacterium UBA4732
TCGGGTCGCGGCTAAACGATCTCGAAGAAGTTAAACTCCTACACCGGCGACGACTTCAAGCTGATCGGTACCACCAAATACGAGTAATCCGCCCCGCAATGGATCAATACCGGCGTCTCCGCGTCGATCAGGTCCAGCGTCAACTCAGAATCCGCCGGCACCACCTTGAGCATCTCCACCAAGTACGCCGGGTTGAAGCCGACGTCCATCGCCCGCCCTTCGTAGCCCACCGGCAACTCGACCTTCGACCGTCCCGTCGTCGCGCCCTGAGCCTCCAGCGTCAGCTTGTTCTTGCCGAAGCGGAAGGCCACGCGCTTCGTTTCGTTGTCCACCATGACGGCCGCCTGTCGCACCGCCGTCATCAGCGGCGCCGCCGCCACCGTCACCTTGGTCGCCGGCTTCTTCGGGAAGATTTGCCGATAGTCCGGGTAACGGCCCTCGACGAGCCGGCTGTACACCACGGCCCGCTCCGTGCGGAACAGCACGTCATTGGGCCGTATACAGATTTTGACCGTCTCCTCCGGGTCGTCCTGAAGGTTGCGCTCCAACAGGCTCATCGCCTTGGTCGGCACCACCGGATTCTGGCCTTTCGTGGTGTGACCGCCGTGCGACGTGGCCGTGCCCTGCGCCAACGCCAGCCGGTAGCCGTCGCTGCCCACTAGCCGCGTCGTTTCACCGTCGAGATCCCACAGCACACCGGTCATGGAATAGCGGCCCGTCTCGTCGGCCACCGCGAACAGGGTGCGGCGGATCATCTCGCGCAGACTGCCGGCCGAGATCTCATGGTACTTCTCCTCGGTGAACGTCGGCCATTCGGGGAACTGAGCCGGGTCTTCGCCGGGCATCTCGAACTCCAGAGTCGGCCCGCGCACGATGCAAGCCGTCTGATCGGCCTCAATGGTAAGCTCCTCGTCGTGGGCCTCCCGAAGGATGGCGATGAGGCGGGCGGCCGGTAGGATCGCCTCGCCCGGTTCCTCGATGGCCAAGCCCTGCACGTCCAAACGAATGCCGACCTCAAGGTCGGTGGCCATGAGCGTACACCGGCCGTCCGCGGCCACGGCCTTGAGGTTGCGCAGAATCGGCTTCACCTCCCGCGCCGGCAACGCCGCGCTGGCCAACTGACACGCCGACAACAACCCTTCCCGACGGCAACGCGCCCGCATGTTGGTTCTCCCCGACATTGGCGAGCCGGGAGCGTAAGCGA
>DHJA01000294.1:40845-44049 GCA_002404095.1 Planctomycetaceae bacterium UBA4732
CTCCGGTCGCTTACGCTCCCGGCTCGCCAAAGGGTTAGTGACTCTTAGGTCTTCGGTTCCCGGTTGTGGCTCACAGGGCCACAACCCCTGGTTCTTCATCCAATCAAATACAGGTCTATTCCATACCCAGTAGCAGTATTAAGGTAAAGCGTCTTTTAGTCGCTAAACCCATGCGCCGCGCCGCTTCCCTCACGTGCGGATGCGGTTGCGCCCCTACGGCTATAGTGGAAACCCCGTTGCGCACTTGTCGCGCCCTGGTCGTCGGCCGTCGCGCATTTCGTGCCCTGCGAGCATCGCTTGTCGAACACGGACAAAGCGCGACAGCCGACGACGGTGAAACGTCGAATGCGCGACGGGTTTTCCACGATTTGATTCATACCAAGTCCGCCTGAAGTTGCCGCACCGCGCCCGACAGCGCGAGGTCGGCGCTAAGCGCTAGCTCGACCTTGCGACAGGCGTGCAAGACAGTGCTATGGTCGCGGCCGCCGAAGTAGGCGCCGATCTGGTCCAGCGACAAATCCGTGAGCCGGCGGGCGAGGTACATGCCGACCTGCCGCGGCAAAATCGCCTGCCGCGAGCGGTCGCGCTCCTGTAACCTGCGCGGCTCGACGCGGAAGTAACGGCCGACGCCCTGGGCGATGCGTTCCACAGTGGCCCGGCGCGTGTCGGCGTCGGCGCGGAAGGATTCGGCGACAATCTCCACTCCCGGCGATCCGCCGTGCAAGCGCGTCAGCGCCTCCAAACGAACGACGGCGCCTTCGAGTTGTCGGCCGCTGCCGCCGACGCGCTCGGCCAGCCATTCCAGGACGCCCGGCTCAACCTTCATGCCCCTTCGGGCCACGCGGTCTTGCAGGAAGAGCAGCCGGCTGGCGGGCGACAACGATTCGATGCCAACGATCAGCCCGCTGGCCAGGCGGCTCGTGAGACGGGCCGGCAGCCGCTCCAGCAAGGCCGGCCCCACGGCCGCGGTGAAGACCAGCTGAACCTGCCGCGCGAGGCTACGGTCCAAAAGCTGAACGACCGGCTCGACGGCCCCGGCCGACAACCGATGCACGTCCTCGACGGCGACAAAATCGGCTTGGCGGGCGGCGGCGAGGTCGGCGGGCGATTCGGCGTGATCGCGGTCGAAGTCGCCGGCCGTGAGGATCACGGCCGACAGGCCGGGGCAGCGCTCGACGACGCGGGCGGCGAGGCCGGCGACGAGATGCGTCTTACCGACGCCGGCGGGTCCGTGCAGAAAGAGCGGGTTGACGGTCAGGCGAGCCGGGAGCGTAAGCGACCGGAGTTGACGGCCGACCACGCAGTCCGCGACGCGCTCGACAGCGGTTCGGGCGGAGCGATTTTCCGGCAACGACGCCCATTGGGCCAGATGCTCAACGCCTTTCGGCATCACTGAATTCGCCACCTTGGCCCCCGTCGTTCGCGCCTCATGCAACACGGTCCATTTTAGCGAAAAAGGGGCCGGCTAACAAGCGTAATCGCCGAGCCGGAAGGTATTGAAAATGAAGGGGATAAGTGGCGATACGCCCGACGCTCACGGCAACACGTCCACGGCGACGCCAGTGAACGCCGACAGGCGGAGGTCGTTGGTCAGGAAGCGGTCGCAGCGGGCTTCCATCGCGGCCGCTAGATGCAGCGAATCGCCTAGCTTAAAATCGTGCGCTGCTCGGATGAGCGTGGCGCGATCAAACACCGCCTTCGTGAACGGAGCAAACGAGACGTTGGGCTGGGCGAAAAGCTTGTCGAATTCGGCCAGGCGAACCGCGTCGCCCAGACGAATGGGCAGCATCCGGCACTCCAGCCGGACCAGGTCGCTGATAACCAGCATATCGCCGGCGCCCCAAAGCGCGGTCAGGCGAGCCGTAGCGCGAGCTTTGAAGGAGGGCGCACCCTCTAAATAGTAGATCGAGATGACGCTGTCGCCGTAAATGCGCATCAAACGTTCTCCTGGCGGCGTTTCTCCATGTCCATTTCTCGATAAATGCGGTCGATGCGATCTTCATCATCACGCACCCACTGCATGTGGGCTTCCATCTCCATTTCGTTCATGAAGTGGTATCCCGCCGCTTCGCGCTCCGCTCGGACTCGCTGCATGTAAGGCCACCAGCCTTCCTCGACCGGAGGCGTCGCCCCCACCTCTTGCCGCAGTACGACCGTAACAGGCCCCGGCGTCAGGTTCGGCTTTTGGTCCAGTTCCAGGGTTCCGTCGGACTTGAGGGTGCCCGCGACCACGATTTCTTGAAGGCTCATGGGATACTCCTTACGAGGGCGGCTTATCGCTATTCTACCGTCTACCGGTTGACGAACCACGCTTGGACAACCCGGTGCGCTCGGCCTTGCTCGCCCTCCAGAATCCGCTCATCTTCCGCGTCAAAATGAACGACGAGTTTTTCATCCGGTTGGATCGCGTCGTAGAGCTGCAACGCGAGAAAGTTATCCGGGTCGGCCAACGCCTCGATCACCAGCGGCAGGATTTTGGGACCGAGGGCGATCAGGGCGTCGTACTCCTTACCCACCCCCCGCGTTTGGGGGTTGGAGTCAAAGGCCAAGCCGCCGTCGAACCAGGCATTCTTCCAGGCGGCGAACCCGGCGGCGAATGCGGTCCGCAGTTCGGTGGGGACGGCGCTTCCCTGGTCGCGGAGAATTTTCTTTTGATGTGCCGTGAGATAGGCCTTGGAAGTCTTCTCTGTCATGACATCCTCCAGGACTAATGCGAACGCGGCGTTTAGGGTGCGGCTCTTCCGGTAAAAGGCGACGACGCGCCCGTAACTGCCGCCGGCCAACTCGTTCAGCCCGTGCTGAATCCGCAGGTCCGGACCACATTTCGATTCCCAGCGTGGGCCATGTCCAGGACCGGAGATGGAACCATGCGTCATGGCGGAAGCCGAGCGGCCCCACGCCGCGACCGACCCATCACTCGCCCGGATAAAGCCAAAACCGCGGTAGAACACATCGAAGCTTGTGAGGGCGTCGCCCGGCCATAGCCAGCGATCCGTAACGCCGACCGTCCAGGAAATACAATTATACACGTGGGAAATTTCGCCGGTGACGAGCGCCTTGTTCACATCGAGAAGCGGGAAGGAATTTCGGAAACGTTGTTTCTCAACAAGTGTCATTATGCGGGCCATCGAATTCTCCATTCAGTAGGTCTTCTGTCCGCCGCGCAGTCGCCGCACCACTGCCGCGATGCGTCGCACGGCCTCA
>DHJA01000032.1:0-15545 GCA_002404095.1 Planctomycetaceae bacterium UBA4732
GCGCTCCCCTTCGGGTCACGGCTAAACGATGCTGGGCGGCTTAGTGCACGTCCGGCGCCGGCACGGCCTTGCCCGGCGCGTCGGCATGGTCGTCCTTGAGCAGCTGGTGCGTCGAATCGGCCAGACTCTGCCCCGGCTTGGTGGGGTCGGTCAACAGGGCGTTGACGTTCGCCTGCTGGCGCAACTCCGCGAACGCTTTCGGAATCTCCATTTGGACTTTGCGCTCGAAAACGTCCTTGTAGAGATCGGCTCGCTTCGATTCCAGGCTGACGCTCGTGTCCGGCGGCAGGCGCTTGTCGCAGCGGATCACCACGCAGCCGTCCGGCGTGTCCACCAAGGGGCTCATTTCGCCGGGCTGGAGCCGAAACGCCGCCTGTTCCACCGCGTCGTTGCCGACCGTGCGATGGCCGATGGGCGGAACCTCGCCGCCATGCGCGGCCAGACTGGCGGTGGCCTGCATGGTGGCCTTGCGCTGAAACTCGTCGTCGTGGTCACGGATGGTGGCGTACTGGCTCTGGGCGGTTTTTTCCTCGCCCTTGGGCCAGAAGATGATCCGGCAAGCCACTTTCTCGCCATAGTAGGCGTCGTAGGCGGCGTGGATGTCTTCGTCCGTGACCTTGACGCGGTCGTGAACCAACTTGCCCAGCAACAGCTTCGGCCGGATCACGTCCTCTTTCCACTCATAGAGAGTCTTTTTGTACTGCTTTAGAATGTTGTTCACGAAGTCCGCCTGGGTGAGTCCGCCCATACCCTTGAGGTCTTGCGCCAAGGAAGCCTCGATCTCGGCAGGCGTGACTTCGACGCCCTTATCCCGACAGGCTTCCTCGATAATGAGTTTGTTGATGAGCAGCGGCAGCTTCTCGGCGCCGAAGCGGGCGATGAGGTACTCGCCGAGCTGCTCGCGCGTGACGGCTTCGTTGCCGTGCAGGAACGCCACGGGGCGTTGACCGTAATCGGACGACGACGCCGGTTGCGCCGGCGCGACAGGAGTCGGCGCGGGCGCCGATTTTTGTGCCGGTGCCTGGGCTTCGGCGCGCGCCAGAAACTGACTGCCTGTATAGCCCGCGCCCGCCAAGCCGGCGAGGCACGCCGTCCCCAAAGCCAGTCGGCGCCAACTCCACGCGGCGCCCTTCTCGTTGCGGCCAACCATTTTTTCCGCCTCCTCTGCCGTGAACGGCCTTCCGGCTGGAAACCCTTCTAGCCGGGACGGCGAGGTATAGCGGCGGAAATGGTTGACCGCAAGACCGACTGAGACCGCCCCGCGTTTGAACGCGGGGCGGGACTTGCCGTTGACACCCGGCCGGTTGCGGGGCATAACCCCCGACGTGTAACCAACTCCTTCGCGTCGATCCTTAGCGCCGCCGACGTTCGAGCCTTCTTTAAGAACGGCCGCGCGGTCAGCGGTCCCGGAGATATTTGCCGGTGAGCGATCCTTTAGCTCTGGAGTTTTGTCGAATCGGTCTGCCTCTGGAAACGAGGTTGGCCGCTTTTTTTGACGCCCTGACGGCGCGCGGCGACGAACGGTGGTTTCATCCACATCCCTTCACGGCCGCGGAAGCCGCCCGCCTGTGCGCATACCGGGGGCGCGACCTTTATTACGCGGCCGCCACGGGCGATACGGTTCTGGCTTACGGAATGTTACGCGGCTGGGATGAAGGCTACGAAACGCCCAGCCTCGGCGTCGCGGTCCACCCGGACGCGCGCGGCCTGGGATTGGCCCGGGCGTTCATGGGGTTCCTGCACGCCGCAGCTTCCTTCCAGGGGGCGCGGCGGGTTCGCCTCAAAGTCTATCCCGACAACGCCCCCGCGCGCCGCCTTTATGAAAGTCTCGGCTACACCCTCGAACCGACGGCCGACGGCCAATTTATGGGTATTCTAGATCTGAAAAGGGTGTAACATGAACGCCGCTGACGTCGCCCGCCGAATCCACGACAATCTGCACTGGTCCCGCGCCGGCGAAAAGGAATTGCTTGACGGAAATGGCCGGCCAAAGGACGTTTGGGCGCAGATCGAGGCCCTAGGCCCGGATTCGGACGAGTCGTTCGTCTCCGGTCTCTACCTGGTTTTGCTCGGACGCGCACCGGACGCGACGGGCATGACGGCGCTTTGCCAAGCGATTGCGGGGGGAATGAAGCGGGCCGACGTGATACGGGCCTTGGCCTTGAGTGACGAGGCCCGGAACCAAAAACTGGACGTCTCCTGGCTGCCTCGTCTGAACGGCGAACCGCCGCCCGCCCCGCGCCGGCTCGCGTTATCCTTGTTGCAGAGGATTTTTTGGCGCTTGGCGGCGGTTCGACCGCGAGGGGTATGGTCGCGCGTCAAGAAAGGATTGCGGCGGATGGCGTCGTAAAGCGAGGCGAGCCGACGGGTTTATCCCGCCGGGACGAACTTGGCGGCTCGCCCCAGAGAGTCTTTGAAATCGTTTCTACAGCTTGATTTTCGGCAACACAAACCACGCAGGTTTCGGCGCCGGCGCCGCGGTGATGACCTGGGGAACGGCCCCGTCGCGCGGCGGAACCGGCTGAATCTCGGGATCCCACTCCAGAACCTCCGTAAAGTCCGCCGATTGCACTCCGCTTTCTCCCTTGGCGTCGCGCCCGCCGGTGCGCACAAAGATCGGCCACGGCTTCCCGTCGGCCCCCGGCGTCCACACCGGCCGCCACCAATCGCGATCCTTCATTTCCTGCCATCGCGCCAGCTTCGCCCGCGCCATTTCGGTTTGTCCGACCGGGTCGAGTGGGAAGCTCAGAGCGGCGGCCGGCATCTTCCAAACCGCATCATGGACGCGCACCTGTACGTCTACATTGGCCGTCATACCGGGACGCAGCCGCCAGGCGCGCGTGACGGGGTCGCGGTCATTGCGAACGCCAACAACGGCCTTGTAAAAGACGGCGCCATGTTCGCTGCTCGGCGTCAGGTGAACGGCCTCCACCCGGCCCGCAAGCGTCGGTCCATCGTCGGCGCCCGGCCCTTTGACCGTTACCGCCTGCCCGCGCGCGATTCGCTCCACGTCGCCTTCCGGCACATGCACATCGATCTGAAGTTGATCCATGCCGGCGGCAAGGATGAAGAGGCGGACGGAAGCCGGCGGCCCGACAATCTGGTTGACGGATACGGATCGATCCAGGATGGTAAAAGTGCGTTTACGCGGCGCCGCGTTGGGCGCCGCCAGCGCCCCCAATCCGTCCCCTTGAGGCGAGACGCCGGCCGACGCCGCGCCCGCCTGCACGAGCATGGGGGCGCGAATCTCCGTCAGACGTAGATCATCGCCGGCTTGCCGTTTCGCGTCCTCGGCCGCGAGCGTCTTAATCCGCTGGACCTCCACGGCCGCCTCGGCGCTTTCGAGTTGATGGCGCGCCAGATCCACGTCTATTTCCCGGCGAATCTCGGCGGAACGCTCCTGTTCACGGCGCAAGACCGTGGCGGCCGCGTCCCGCGCCGCTTCGGCTTGTCTCAGACCGGCCCGCGCCTCCTCCATGCTGAATTCGGCCTGTTTAAGCCTCGCGCGGACGGAGCGATCATCCAGTCGGGCCAACAAATCGCCTTCCGAAACTTCCTCATTGAAGTCGGCCCGAACCTCGACCACCTTGCCCGACAGTTCCGTCCCCACGGCAACAACGTCGCGCGCCTGTACGACTCCCGTCGCGTTGACGACCTCTACGGCACGGCCGAATTGCACAGGAACAAGCGTATAGCCGTCGGCCGGCGCCGTCTCGTTGCGAGCGCCGAACCACAAGCAGCCGGCCAGCGCCAGGATACAACCGATCAGCAGCAAGACGCAGAGTTTTTTTACCACGAAACCACCGGGTGAAGGCAAGCCGCCAAGTTGGCGGACGGAAATGGCCTCCGTGCCCCAAACTCTCAATCTTCCCAGATTGCCACAAGCGAATCAAGTCAAAGGCGATGGGGGAGTCGTGTCTCGGTTTGCCTATAAGTCCTATAGGACTTATAGGCAAACCGAGACACGACTGAGGTTTTTCAATCCCCATGCGGCTCCAAACTCGGCCAAGGCTCCCGATCGCGCACGTAATGATCGAGCCAATCCTTGATCTGGCGATTTACCTCCTCCTGATACTCCGACAATCCGTGATCGCCTCCTTCAAAGAAGACAAAACGGAACGGATGTTTGCTCTTATAAAGCGCGGAAACCATCTCCAAAGCTTCCGTCGGATGCACGCGCCAGTCGGCGCTGCCATGAAGGAGTAAAAGGGGAGTCTTTTTGTTGATTTTCTCAGGCCAACGGATCGCGGAGCGCGCGATCAGAGCCGCCTCTTTGTTGTTCGCATAGTCCGGGATCAACTCAGCGTATACCGACTTCTCCAAATCGGGCCGCCGCTTCAGTCCGTCGAATTGGTCGGAGGAGCCGCCGCCGATGACGGCCGCGGCGATGCGATCGGTGCGCGTGAGGGCCAGGTACGTCATCATGCCGCCGCGACTCCAGCCGTACATGCCGATCCGCGTCGTATCGGCTTGAGGCAGCGATTCCAGCAGAGGGATTAGGTTGAGTACGTCATGGACGTCCGCGCCGCCGAACTCCTCTTTGCCTTCGCCGCCCGCGTTGCCGCGGTACTGGCTGGCCGCCACGACGTAGCCCCACGTGGCGATCCTGCCGAGAAGGTAGACGGCCTCTTCGTCGTTCAGGGCGCCGAAGGATCGACTGCCGCCCCGGTTGTAGATCACGCACGGCAGCTTCTTTCCATCCTTGGGCGATGCTAAATATCCTTTGACCTTGAGGCCGTCGCTGAGATACGTGATCGAGCGGATTTCCACTTTGTCGAGGATGGCGCGGGCGTGCGGCCGCACGTTTTCGAGCTGGGCGGGGGACGATTGAACCAGTTTGCCGTCCTGGGCGTGGATGGGCGGCGTTGTCCAGAGAAGAAGGAGGAGGACAGTTGTTCGCAAGTTGTTCATCATTGTTTTCTCCTCGCACCCCGTCGTGTACCCCGGACTCACGAGTACGTTCGCCCGGGGCTTTATCATAGTCGCCCGAAGGAGCTCCAAGACAAGATGCTATCAGCGTTTTGAGTACCTGGTGCGATTGTGATAAAGCCCCGGGTGAATGTACTCATGAACCCGGGGTACACTTCCGTCCCGCCGGTCGCTACTCTATTCTCAGGCGTTGTAGTCCGCGCCGTCAGGGGATGCCATCGTGCCCGCCATTGCCACCAACCATCTTGTTAAGACGTTCGGCAAAATTCGCGCCCTTAAAGGCGTATCCTTGACCGTCGAGCGCGGCGAAATCTTCGGCCTGCTCGGCCAGAACGGCGCCGGCAAGACCACCCTTATCAAGATTCTCCTCGGAATCACCAAGAAAACCGACGGCCATGCCCTGTTGCTCGACCATCCGGCCGGCGTCGCGTCGGTTCGCCGCCGCGTGGGATATTTGCCGGAGGACCATCGCTTTCCCGACTATCATACCGGCGCCAGTCTGCTCGATTTTTACGGCGCCTTGCTTGGCGTCCCGGCCGGCGTGCGCCGTCGGCGCATCCCCGAGGTGTTGGAGACGGTGGGCATCAAAGGACGGATGCACTACAAGATCCGCACCTACTCCAAGGGCATGAAACAGCGACTCGGCATCGCCCAGGCGCTGCTGCATGAGCCGGACGTGATCTTTCTCGACGAGCCGACCGACGGCGTTGACCCGGTCGGCCGCCGTGAAATCCGCGATGTGATGCAATCGCTCAAAGCGGAGGGCAAAACGATCTTTCTCAACTCGCACTTGTTGAGCGAGGTCGAACAGGTTTGCGACCGCGTGGCCATTCTAGCGCGTGGTGAGCTGGTGCGCGAAGGCGATATTGCGACTTTGACCAAGGTTCAGGGCATCTTCCTCATCGGCTTGGCGCCTGGAGAACAATTTCCGGTGGAGGAGGTCAACCGACTCGGCTACCAGGGCCGGCCTCTCGGCGCCAACTTCGAGGTCGCGCTGCTCGATGGGCAGACAATTGATCCGGTCGTCCGCTTGTTGCACGAGCGCGGCCTGAAACTGCGTCATCTGGTGCAAAAACGGCAGACGTTGGAAGACCTGTTCATGCAAACGGTGGCGTCGGCCGAGCCGGGCGTGGACGCGCGATCCGCCCGGAAGCGGCAAGGGCCGGAGGATGACCGGGCGGCGGACGCGCGCGTCACCCGGCGGGAGCAAATACGTCCATGAAATTCCTCGCGCTGATGAAGGACTCGCTCCGCGAGGCCGTTGACGCAAAGGTCTTTTACGTCACGGTCGCGCTTTCGTTCCTGCTCGTACTCGTCGTCGGCAGCGTCTCGTTCCGCCCGCTCACCGCCGAGGAAGAGATCGTGGAGCGGCCGCAGTTGCCCTGGCTGTTTCAGTTCCAAATCATGCCCAAGATCAAGTCCAAGACGCTGGAGCCGCCCGACGCTTTCAGCGTCCGCATCGCCGACTTCGAGAACGCCAACAAGCAAGACCCTGAGCCGTGGAAGGGCAACTACCGCTTCAACGTCATCCTCACGTTTGACAGCCCCGAAAAGGCCGAAGCCTTCGCTCGTCGGCCCAAACTTTCCGCTGGATCAATGCTGGAGGTGGTCGATAAACTCCTTTATTGGCTAAAAGACACGGACGCCGACCTCGTCCCGCCCGACAAAGACCATCCGCTCGAAGTGCGTTACCCGATCACCAGCCAAGGGACCATGATCGAGCGGGCCTCCGACTGGCGCTACGAACCGACTATACTCTTCGCGATCCCCTTGCCGTTCGCCCACAGTTCGGTCAACGGAGCCGTCTATTGGATCGAAGACACTCTAGTCAACGGCTTCGGCTCCTGGATCGGCATCCTCATCGGCGTCATTCTCACCGCCTTCTTCGTGCCCAACATGCTGCGCAAGGGGACGGTGGACATGCTAGTCGTCAAGCCGATTCACCGCGTGACGCTGCTGATCTACAAGTACGTCGGCGGCCTGACCTTCGTTTTTTTGAACGCGATTGTGGCGGTCGGCGGCGTCTGGCTCATGCTGGGCTTGCGCACCGGCATTTGGGCGCCGGGCTTCCTGGTCAGCATCCTGGGCATCACCTTTTATTTCGCCATCCTCTATGCCGTCTCGGTTCTCGCCTCGGTGATGACGCGCAGCCCAATCGTCGCCATAATGGTAACGATCTTCGTATGGGTGATGCTCTGGGGGACCGGCGCCGCCTACACCGTATTCACCGCGCTGCGCAAAATGCCGGAGGCCAAGGCCCAGGCCGACGGCCTGCCGCAATGGCTCTATACCACGGTCGATACTCTGCACTTCGTGCTGCCGCGCACCACGGACCTCGACGTGCTGCTCACGCAGACGATCAGCAAGGGTCTACTGACCGAGGCGGAGTATAAGAGTCACGGTATCGACAAACTCCCCGACATTCCTTGGACCGAGAGCCTGTCGGTCTCTGGGATTTTTATCGCCGTCATGCTCGGCTTGGCTTGCTGGTGGTTCGCGGTTAAGGATTACTAAACCTGATGCCGAATGCCGAATGCCGAATGAAAACCGCAAGTCGCATTCTGTATTCATTCCCCCATTCCCCATTCCGCATTCCCCATTCGAGCTTATGACTGACGCCGTTTACCAACGCTGTATCAACCCCGACTGCGCCGCCACGAGCGGCGTCGAGGACACCTCGTTTCAATGTCCCAAGTGCGGCGGCCTCATGGACGTGGCCTACGATTGGGACCGATTGCAACCGCCGAAGTCGCTGCGCGACTTCGAGGCTAAGTGGGCCGACCGTAGCAACCCGCTCAGCTTTAGCGGCGTCTGGCGCTTCCGTGAACTGCTGCCCTTCGCCCCGCCCGAGAAGATTCTCACCATCGGCGAGGGCCAAACGATCTTGCAAAAAGCCGACGCCGTCGCGTCCTACGTCGGCCTCAATCCTGGGCGGCTTTTTCTCCAGTATGAGGGCTTAAACCCGTCCGGCAGCTTCAAGGACAACGGCATGACGGCGGCGTTCACCCACGCCCGCATGACCGGCGCCCGCCGCGCCGCCTGCGCCTCCACCGGCAACACCAGCGCGTCGTTGGCCGTCTTCTGCTCCGCGTCCGGGCTGATGAAGGCCATCGTCTTCATCGGCAGCGGCAAAATCTCTTATGGCAAACTCGCCCAGGCGCTCGACCACGGCGCCCTGACGGTGCAGATCGCCGGCGACTTCGACGACGCCATGCACCGCGTCCAACAGGTCGCGCGCAAACTCGGCATCTATCTCGTCAACAGCGTTAATCCCTTCCGCCTGGAAGGGCAAAAGACGATAATGTATCGCGTGTTGGAGGCGCTGCGCTGGGAGGCGCCCGACTGGATCGTCGTGCCCGGCGGCAACCTCGGCAACGTCAGCGCCTTCGGCAAAGCCTTTATCGAGTTATCGGAGCTGGGATTGCTGAAACAACTGCCGCGCCTGGCCGTCATTAACGCGGCAGGCGCGAATACGTTTCACATGCTCCACGGAACTCACGGCCTGCGCTGGAACGCCGGCCGGCCCGTGCGCAAGACCAGCGACGACTACTACGCCGGCCTCGACGCCGGCGGAACGCGGGCGGCGACCATCGCCAGCGCCATTGAGATCAACCGGCCGGTAAACTTGACCAAGGCGTTGCGGGCGCTGGACCATTGCGGCGGCGTGGTGCGCGACGCGACGGATCAGGACATGATGGACGCCAAGGCGCAGGTCGGGGCCGGCGGTCTCGGCTGCGAACCGGCGTCGGCGGCGAGCGTGGCCGGCGCCCGGCGGCTGCGCCAGGAAGGCGTCATCGGCGCCGACGACCGTGTGGTGTGCATCTTAACCGGCCATCAGCTCAAAGACCCGACGGCGACCGTGGCCTACCACAGCACCGACCAGCGGACGTTCGACGAAGTGCTGGGCAGCCGGGGCGTGCGCCGCGCGGCCTTCGCCAATCGGGCCGTGCAGGTGCCCAACGATTTGGACGAGATCATCAAGGCGATTGAGGTGTATTCGTGAAAACGACCATCGCGATCAACGGCGCCGCCGGCCGCATGGGCCAACGGCTCGTCCACCTGTGCCAACAGGACGCCGAACTCGAACTCGGCGCCGCCCTGGAGGCGCCCGGCAGTCCGCACATCGGCCGCGACATCGGAGAAGTCTGCGGCCTCGGCCCGATCGGCGTGGCCGTGCGCGATGAACTGCCGATTGATAAGCGCATCGAAGTCGTCGTCGATTTCTCCATGCCGCAGGGCACGATGAACGTCCTACCGGCGTGCGTGAAGCGGCGCATCCCGCTCGTCGTCGCCACCACGGGACATACGCTAGAGCAAAAGGCGCAAATCGAGGAAGCCGCCCACGACACCGCCTTGCTCATGGCGCCAAACATGAGCTTGTCCGTCAACGTACTCTTTCAGCTGGTCAAGCAGGCGGCCGAGTTGCTGACCGGCAAGGATTTCGATGTGGAAATTGTGGAGCGGCATCATCGCTTCAAGAAGGATTCGCCCAGCGGCACAGCCCTGCACTTCGCCCGCATCGTGCAAGAGACGATGGGCCAGAGCGAGCTGCGCCACGGCCGCGAGGGGCTGGTCGGCGAACGGCCGCGCGGCGAGATCGGTATGCACGCTCTGCGCGTCGGCGACAACGTCGGCGAGCATACCATCATTTTCAGTACGCTCGGCGAGACGCTGGAGCTGACGCACCGCGGCCACACGCGCGACAGCTACGCCCGCGGCGCCCTTCTGGCGGCCAGGTTCCTCGCCGGCAAGCCGGCAGGGCGGTACAGCATGGACGATGTGCTGGGGTTGTGAGGAGACGCTGCTGTTCCGTCAGCGACCTTGACCCCCCCGACCGGCGTATTAGAATGGGGGCGACCTTGGTACTCGGACCTTCTCCCTCATGGATCCACTTCCTTGGTCGGAGCGGCTGTTATGAAATCAATACAGGGGATCATCGCCCTCGGCGTCTTAGCGGCGCTGGTTTTCGGCGGCACCTTCTTCGTCAACTACCTCCACGGCGGCAAAGGCGTCGTCAAAGTCACGGCGCCGCAGGCCCGATTGACGTTCGCCGACCTCGAAACCAATTACCCCGAGTCGTCCAAGCGGCCCGCGGAGGAGGAGATCGGTCAACCCAAGTCGCACGACTTCTGGTTCCAGAATGACAACCCCGCGGCGCTGCCGCTAGGCGTCTTCTCCATGACTTGCCAATGTACGCACGTTCAGATTTATATCGCCCCGGCCGACTGGAAGGACGTACCAGCGGCCGCCGACCGTGAAAAAGCCATGAACGATCTAATGAAGCTGACGAAGGCAACGGAGTTGAAGGATAAGGATGACAAAGCGCCGGTCGTGGCCGTGCCGGCCGGGGCGGTCGGCGTGTTGCGGCTAGAGTGGAAGGGCGACCGACCGGGGCCGAAAGACCTGGCCGCCGAGTTGTGGATGGGCGAGAAAGGCCCTGGCCCAACGCAACGCTTCCTGATTCGCACGGTGTTCATCGGCCCGTTACGGGTCGTGCCGGACCTCGATTTCGGTGATCAGCCCCAAGAGAAATTGCCCATCAAAGCCAGCTTTCCTTGCTGGTCCTCGACGCGAACCGAGTTCCCACTGGACGCCCAGGTGCTTCAGAACCGCTTGAACAAGGAATCCAACCCATTCACTGTCGGCAAGCCCGTGCCGTTCACGGAAAAGGACTTCGACGCGCTGCGAAGAGACCCCAACAACGGCGCCGTGCTGGCAGGCTACATGGTTCCCGTGGAACTGCTCAAGGTGTCGGCGGACAAGAAGACACTGTTCGATCTGGGCTTGTTCCGGCAGCGGATTGAGTTGAAGATGGACGACGACAATAAGGCTCAGGTCGTCGTCAAGGGTTCCATTGAGGGCGACCTGAGCGTCGTCGGCGCCGACGCCAGCAGCCCTGTGCATTTTCCGTCGTTCGACCGCACGACCGCCGTGTCCCAGCCGGTCGTCGTGGAGAGCGAAGCGGGCGTGGCTTCGCTAACGCTCGACAGGAGCCGGACGCCGGCTTTTCTGGATGTGGATTTCCCGGCCGGACCGGAGAAGAGCGGAGATCGCAAGACCTGGACGCTGAGAGTAAAGTGGAATCCGGGCAGCCAGGCCGAGGGCGTCTTCCCCCGCGACGAGGACGAATACCGCGACAGCGCCGTCTATATCAAGCCGGTGTACGCTCAACCGGGGGCGACGGCGCCGTCGTCTCTCCGCATTCCCGTGTATGGAAAGGCGGACGCGCCGCAATAAGCGGTTGTAACACTTTGGCGAGCCGGGGGCGTAAGCCCCCGGAGATAGTTTCAGCGATTGCACGGAACTCCGGGAGCTTACGCTCCCGGCTCGCCATCTATTAGTGACTGGCGGCGAGCTGGAGTGGCTCGCCGAAGCAACCCTGAAGGAGGTAGGCCGTTGACGCAACCAACCAACCAGGACGATTTCGCTGGCGCATCCGGACGCCCGGCGCCGGAGAAGAAGCCGGCCTGCACGCGCGGCCTGGCATTCCAACTGGCGGCGCTGGGGTTGATCGTGGTGAGCGGCTTGGCCGGCACCGGGCTGGCGCGTTGGCTGCAATCGCCGCAGGCCGTCGCGCCGAAGGACGACAACGCGCTGGTTCTGTCGCCGCGCCTCTTCCCAGGTTGGAACAAGCCGGATCTGGTTCTCGTCGTCAGCGCCGAGCAACACGGCTATTTGCTACCCTGCGGCTGCTCCCACCCGCAGAAAGGCGGATTGGAACGCCGATCTAACCTGATCGCGGCGCTCCAGGCGCGCGGCTGGCCTGTGAACGCCGTCGATCTCGGCAACGCGCCTCAGATCATAGCGCCGGCCGGACTGCCCAATGTTCAGGGACTTATCAAGTACCGCTATGCGATGAAGTCGATGGCGCGGATGGGCTATACGGCCGTCGGCATCGGCGAATATGAGGCGTCGATGCCGCTAACCAAGACCCTGGACGAGTACGCCCTTAACGCGGAGAAGCCGCGCGTGGTGTGCGCCAATCTGAAGGAACCGGAGGTCAAATATCCCGGTGAAACCAAGACATGGCAGCTCGCCGATCCGATCAAGGGTTCGGACGTGACGCTCGGCGTGACGGGCTTGGTCGGGCTGTCGGTGCGCGATCGCATCGCAAAGAAAGACAAGACCGTGGATTGGATCGACTCGACGCCGGCCCTGAACACCGTCCTCAAGGAGATGGACGCGGCGAAGGTGGACCTGCGCGTGCTGCTGTACATGGGTTCGATCAGCCAGGGACCGGCCGGTTCGCCAGCGGAGGCGGTGGCCTGCGCGGAGGCGTTTCCGCAGTTTCCGTTGATCGTGGCACTGGACGACACCGATGAGCCGCGCTCCGACCCGCTTTATGCGGCCATTCCTAAGACCGGCGCCAAGACCATGCTCGTGAGCCTCGGCCACAAGGGCAAGTACGTCGGCGTTGTCGGCGTCTTCCGCACGGGCAAGGCGGCTCGGCCGTTCGAGTTGAAGTATCAGCTGATCGAGATGGGCGAGGAATTCATGACGCCGAAGGGTAAAGAGGCCGATCAACCCATCCTCAAGCTGATGGAAGAGTACACAGCGGAGCTGAAAAGGGAGAATTACCTGGGGCAGTACCCGCAAATATCTCATCCGAATCAGGCAACCGCAAAGGGGAAGATCCCGAAATACGTCGGCACGGGGCGCTGCACGGATTGCCACATCGCGGCCGGGAAGGTATGGGAGAAGACGCCGCATAGCCACGCCTACAAGACGCTGGCGGACGCGAAACAGCCGTCGAACCGTGAGTACGACCCGGAGTGCATCGTGTGCCACACGGTTGGCTTCGGTTATGAAAGCGGCTTCACGACGGCGGCGAAAATGCCGGACCTAAAGAACGTGGGCTGCGAAAGCTGTCACGGCCCCGGCAGCCTACATAGCAACAATTCGACCAACGTGGCGTTGCAATTGGCGATGAACCCGTGGAAGGCGCCGGTCGGCGAGACGGAAGTTTTGAAGGCAAGGCGAATAAGGCGGATCGACGATTACTGTCAAAAGTGTCACGACCCGGAGAACGACGTGAACTGGACGGACGGCGGCTTCGAGCGCAATTGGCCGAAGGTGGCGCATCCGACGCCGCCGGAGGAGAAACAGGACGCAGCGGCCGGGAAGTAGGAGGTGGAAGCGCTTCCCTTCGGGTCGCGGCTAAACGAGTTTAGCCGCGGCCTTCACTATTTCTCCGGAATAACCTCCAAGCAAACCAGCCGATCGCGGCCGCGCAGATAGAGCAGCCCGTGCGACAACACCGGCGCCGCCCACGCTGGATACTGGAGCAACGGCACTTCCTCACCCTCTTCCGTCCGCTTGAGATCGACGCGCGAAACCTCCTCATACTTCTTCGGATTCACCTTGAGCAGTCGCAACGCGCCGTCCTCGCTTAGGCAGACGAAATGGCCGTCCACCAACATTAGCGAACAACGCTTTAAGTCCGGTACGCTCCACATCACCTTGCCCGTCGCCAATTCAATACAACGCAACTCCGCATTCTCCGGCTGCCGGCCGCTGCAGCCGTAGAGATAGCCAGCGACGTAAATCGGCGTGTTCCAGTGACATTGCATACTCTTGTTGCGCGGCCTGTCGGCGTCAGTCCATACGGGATTGCAAGCGCCCGGTTTCACTTCCACCAACGCGGCGCCCGGCCCATACGTCTCGGAGATGAACACGCGGTCGCCTACCACGACCGGGTTGGAAGCGTTGACGCTCTCCAGGGTTTTCGCCCTCCAGGGATAGTGAAAGTCCACCTTGCCGGATGCCGGATCGAATCCAATGAGGCCGCCGCGCGCCAATAGGAAGCACCAACGCCGGCCGGCGATGGTAGCCAGCACCGGCGACGAATAGCTGGCCAACTCATCGCTGATGTGGTAGGCAACCTTGCCTGTGAGCTTGTCGAAGGCGACAACGCCGCTGTCCGCCCCCTCAAGGTCGAGCGTCGGCCGCGTTTCCGTCGTGCCTTTGGGGCTGCCGCCGACCTGGGCGATGAGTAGATCGCCTTCGATCACCGGCGTACTGCCGACGCCGAAGAAATTCTGCACGACGCCGAATTCGGCGTTCACGTCTTTCTTCCAGATCACCTTGCCGTCTTCGATGCGAAGGCAGTGCAACATGCCTTCGGGGCCGTACAGATAAACGCGGTCGCGGTCCACGACGGGGCAACAGCGCGGGCCGCCGCTGTAGTGGTAAAGGTCTTCGTAGTTGGTCGGATATTCAAACGTCCAAAGCGGATCGCCTGTTTCGCTTTTAAGGCAGCTAAGGCGGGCGCGCGTGCGGAGGCGGTCGAAGACGAACAGCCGGCCGCGGCTGATCGTGGCGGCGGCGTAGCCTTCGGACAGGCGCTTTTGCCAGACGAGTCGCGGCCCTTCCTTCGGCCAAGGGACGACGAGGCCGGTTTCCGACGAAACGCTGTCGCCGGTCGGTCCGAGGAAGCGCGGCCAATCGACGCCCGCGCGGCGCGTGCCGAGGTCAGGCGGCAAAGCATAGTCAGCGGTCGGCGCGGCCGTACAGCCCAGGGCGAGGATGCAGCAGGAGAGCGCGAGGAAGCGCATAGCGTGTCGTCCTCTGGATCGGTGGCTGGTCCAGATTATCGTACTGCTGGCGAGCCGGGGGCGTAAGCCCCCGGAGATGGTTTCAGCGACTGACCGGAACTCCGGGGGCTTACGCCCCCGGCTCGCCCAATCAATTCGCCTTGTGCCAGATTTCGCATTCCTGTTAAACTCCGCGCACTGGAGAAATCGCAGATTATCCCCCAAGCGGCCGCGGCATGGAGTCGCGCCTTTGCGACGAGCGCCGCTCCGGTACGCACCGAAAGGAGTTCACTATGCGGAAGAACCTGTGGCCGGCCTTCGCGGCCGTCGGCCTTTGTCTCGCGGTCCCCGGCCTCGGACGAGCAGGACTTATCACGTTCGACGACCACTACGTCGCCGGAATTGCGAACACTGTCAGTTACAACGGCTTGCAGAATGCCACCCAGTTGACCGAAGCGTACGCCGCGGAAGGCGTCCACTTCAGCGGTCCCAACAACGGCGATGGAACCCTCAACGGTGGTGCTATCGTCTACGACGCTGGCGACCAGTACAATTTGGGTGTGGCGCCTCACAGTGGTAACAACGTCCTAGCTTTCAACCGCAACGCGCAAGTCGGAGGAGGCCCTTACTACTATTGGTTCCCCCAAAGTCCCGCAGGCAAGGCGACCGATCCCGAAACTATCACGTTCGACTCCACCCAGTCGCAGGTGTCAATCTGGGCGGCCGGCGGACTGCAAGCGCACCAGTTCCTGATTCAGGGCTTCGACGCTAATAACAGCCTTGTAGACTCGCAGACGGCGACCACGCAAGGCTGGTCCGAGCTGACCGTATCGGGCGGCGGGATTCAATCCGTAGTCCTGACCGAGATCGGCCATGCCGGAGATTCGTGGGTCTACGACGACCTTTCCTTCACGCCCGACGGCAGCGCAGGAGTGGCCGGCGGCGCCAGTGGAGCGCCGGAACCGGGCAGCCTTGTGCTGTTGAGCCTCGGCGGCTTCGGCTTGGCCGGCTGGCGTTGGCGGATAGGGATGCGCTAGCACATCCTTGAACTTAGATTCCGTCCTATTGGTCCCATAAGTCCTA
>DHJA01000032.1:15576-43837 GCA_002404095.1 Planctomycetaceae bacterium UBA4732
TAGGACTTATGGGACCAATAGGACTTATGGAACCTATGCGTCGCACCATCCTTCTCACGGAACGTAAGCCGCGTCGGGTGCGCCTGGCGCCTGCGGACGTGGTATTTCTGTTGGCGGCGCACCGCGGCCGCATCGACCTCGCGCCCACCGGCCGGCGCGGCGTCTTTCGACTGACCCCGCGCGGCTGCGCCGGCGTTGTCGTCGCGCCGACGCGGCGACTCGTAATTCATCCGAAAATCCCTCTACAAAACCTCTTTCTTCTCCTCGATCCCGATGATCCCGTTTCCACCGCTTCGGACGAAGTGGCGCCGACGCCGGACCTGGAGATTTTGGACTTCCTCGCCGGCCGGCTGGCGCGCCTGCTCGCGGAGCGCGGCGCCGCCGGTCTTCGCCGCGGCTACCGGGAGCGCGCCGAAGAGGGGCCGTTCCTGCACGGCCGTATCGACGTACCGGCCCAGCTGCGTGAGGGCCATGTCCGCAAGGATCGGCTGCACAGCGTCCGCGACGACTTCACGGCCGACGTGCCCTGCAACCAGGCGCCCAAGGCGACGGCCGAGCGACTGCTGGCGTCGTCGCTGCTCGGCGTCCGCGTGCGCGAGGCGCTGCTGCAAGCGCTGCGCGGCTTCGAGGAAGTGGGGACGGCGCCTCTAACGCCGGACGTATTCGCCGCGGCGGAGGCGGATCGGCTGGCGGAGAGCTATCAGCCGCTGCTCGACCTGTGCCGGCTGCTGGCCGACGCGCTTGGACCGAGCGACGACGCGGGGACGACGCCATTTCCCGCTTTCCTGCTCGACATGGAGCGCGTCTTCGAGCGCTATGTCACGCGCGGCGTAATGGAGGCGTTTGCCGGCGCCGACGGCTGGACGGCCGCGGCGCAACAGGCGCACATTGTCGCGCCCGGCGTGGAGATGCGACCAGACCTCACGGTATACCGCGAAGGCCGGCCGATGCTGGTGGTAGACGCGAAATGGAAGCGGCCGGCCGGTGCGCCGTCGCCGACGGACCTATACCAGATGCTGGCGTACTGCACGGCCCTAGGCGTCGGCCGCGCGGTGCTGGTTTATCCGGGGCGACGCGACGGCGTTCAAGTGTATCCGCTGCACCACGCGCCGATCCGCGTCGAGATGCGCACTGTGCGCGTCGTCGGCGCGCCGGCGCGATGTCTACGCTCGTTGAAGCGACTAGGGCGGGCGCTGCAAAAGTCACAGGGCGAAGAGTGAAAAGAAAAAAGGGGCGCCGTTCATCCGATGGCGAATCCGGTGAGTTTACGCACATCGGCCGGATGGAATCCCAGCACGATATCTTCCCGCAGGACGCCGGCCGCTAGAAGTTCCTCTGTGACCGGGTGCGACGTACCGTCATACTGCACCCAGACCTTGCCGTCGCGGATATCGATGTGGACGACGCAGCCATGCACCCGACGCGCGCCGTCCCAACCAACGTGCATCACCTCGTAATGGTCCCGCTTATTGTCGATGACCGCTTCGGATTCAATCTGGCCATGCGAGGGTTTGTAACTCGCGTATTCTTCAACCACGCGGCGCACGGCCTCGCGATGGCGTTCTAGCCGATCCATCGAACGACCCTCCCCGGTTGTTCGTCGAATACCAGTAAGCGTAGTTGTAGGCGGGTGACGATCATTTGTCCGAACCGCTCCGTGAGCAGCCCCTCATGGACGCGGCGGGGAACCGCAAGGTAAATCGGTCGCTCAGGGTCCATCTCGGCCAGGACGGCTCGGTAGACGTCATATTGTCCTATCGCCTCCTCCAGGTCGCGCACCGGCGAAGGGCTGAGAAAACTCTGAATCTCGACGGCAATCTTCTGCTCCCCTCGTTCGGCGGCAAGCGCCGTCCGCTCGGCCCCGAGATCGACGAATAGGTCTTTGCCGCCGAACGACAGTGTCAGTGGGTCGTGCGTGACTACCCACCCATCCGCCCTAAGCGCTTCAAGAACAGCGTCGTGATATACATTCTTCGCTGGCATGGATTCAGCCCGGCCTTGGGGCGGAAAACGAATACGCCGACCTAACGCAGCCGGGCTGCGAAATCGGAGAAAACGCGGCTAATTGCCGGCAAATCGACCACCTGCCAAGCTTCCGCGCGGAGGCGCGCCAGGTGGAGCGGCGGTGTTTTTGACGCACAGACTCGCAGGTAATGCAAGACTCCGTGCCAGTCTGCGTTTTTCTTCGTTTGCTCAAGCGCCCTGTAATCCAGCGGCGTGGCATCCTCCGGCGTGCGGCCGCGCGGATGCGGAGACGCCTCCCGGCGAATCCAGTTCAGGTCCGAACCGAGGCCGGAGAGGCTTCTCTTCTGCTTAGCGTCCAGCCGCTCCCAAAGTTCCGTCATTTCATTCTCGACGGCCATAGTCTCATCGGCCTCGTCTTTGTTCTCGGACAAGAGACGATGGTGCTGGAGCAACAAGTCCGCGTACTTGAGGTACGCCTGGTCAACTGTCGGGGTGAAAAGACCCATCGTCTCAACTCTCATCAATGAACCAGTTGCCGCGCGTTGCCATCAAATCTTGTTGGTAGCGCGCCAGGGAAACTCGTGCCGTCGGCGCGACGACGCCGCAACTGACGGTCCCGGCTTTAAGGAGTAATTCCAGTGTCGCCGTCACCGGCCCCTGCTGAAAGAACCCACAGCCGTGAACAAAAACATTCATTCCCCGTCCTGAAGCTCCGTTGAATCCGTCGTCGAGGTGTTCGGGGATGAGGTGGCCCGGTAGTTGCCGCCAATCGTCCGCGACGGACATTCCCTTCCGGTTCTGAACAACGCTCCCCGCACCATCAACATTCACGTCGGCGTTCGGGTCTGGCGGTTCCCTTACCCCGAGGCATTTCGAGCGAGCGCCGACCCTGGGAAGCTGGTCAGGCTCGACGCGCATCGGGCGAACGATTCGGGGCACGGGCGTAATACTCCTACGACTTGGGCCTCCTCTTCTCATTGACATTTTACGGAGTGCGAGCGCCGCATGGAATGCGAAACCGTGCGTCTCGATTTGCCACCAGGTTTTGTTGCTCCGCTTCTACGTTCTCTGTTCACGGTGCTAACTTCCGGAAACATTCCGCCTATGACGTCCCTTTCGTGCCATTATCGCGCTTCGGCTCTATGCCATCACCACTAAAGGTCTTGCGCGGTGACGCAGCCTCCGCGTGATACTCCGGCTCGCCATTTGCTTTCTCTGCTTCCCTAATAGCCGTCCCTCCCATTGCGGCTAAAGGAGGTCCGTCATGCAATTTCGCTGGATCGCGCTGATCGCCCTGTGGACGTGCCTCTCCGGCCCCATCTTCGCGCCGGTTGGCGCGACGCCGTCTTCCCGCCATGCCGACCGGTCTCACACCGGACACGCCGCTTCCGCATCACATCGTTAGGCCGTTCCTTGGGCAAAACAACGCCGGCGGGCATAAAGCCCGCCGCGCGCCTAAACATTTGCCGCGCCTATTGATCCGCCAAATAAGGCGTATCCACGGCCGTCGGAAATCCGAGGCGGTTCTTCTGGATGAACGCCGCGGCGTCCGCCGGCCACGTCGGATCGCTCGGCGTAACCACGAGGTTCACGGTTTCCACGTGGCCGTCCAGGAAGGCCATGTTGGCCTGACCGGCCGTGTGGCGGAAATGCGTCAAAGCTTGGAAGAGTCCGAACGACCCGTTCGGACTCAGCGGGACTGGGCCGACAATGGCGTCGGTTTCTTGCATCGCGCAAGGATCGCAGGCGAGCAAGGCGGCGTCGCCGAATAAGTACGTCGTGTTGGTCGAGGGAATAGTGACCATTTTACGTCCGCCAAGCGCCTTATTGTAGCCGTAACCCCCGGTAAGCGGTTGGCCGGTTGAAGACGTGTAAGAGAAAAACCCTGGCGGCGCGTTGAGGCTCGGACACAAGGTTACTTTGGCGTTGTTCTCGTAGTAAGGGGTCAGGATTCCTTTCGTCGGGTCGTACATCAAGTTGAAGCTCGCGTCATAGCTTGTTTGCGCGAACCACCATTGCGTTGTGTACGTGGGCGGAGGGCCGCCGTTCGGATATGGGCTGTATTCAAACGGCAGAATTTGGTTGTTGTTTTCGTAATTGTGAACGGCGAGCAGCAGCTGTTTGAGGTTGTTGGCGCACTGGATGCGCGCGGCGGCTTCGCGCACCTTCTGGACGGCGGGGAGCAACAGGCCGATCAAGATGGCGATGATGGCGATCACCACCAACAACTCGATCAGCGTGAACGCGGGGGGACGGAGACGGGAACGACGCGCAAGCATGGAAACAGTCCTATCTGCCGGGTCGGGCAAAAGGAGCCTGCTTCGGCGCGCAAGATGGGGCAAGGGGTCCGTGAAAACGGAGAGATCGCCTGCCCGGATGCTTGAGGCCGAAGCATCGGAACACACCCATCGACAGGCAGGTCTTCTGGCTTACGGCTCCGGCCCCCGAACGGCCTTCCCGCGGCCTCTTGGTCGCAGTGGCATGAAATGTTCGAGAGCCTAACCGATTACAGCGGCGGCCCCGCAACGGATTTGCACCGTTTTCCCTATTGTCTCCGCGACCGAGGTGCGGCCGGGAGAACCTGTCGAGACTAGGGGATTAACGTATGGGCGAGTCGGGAAAGCGTCCAGCGTCGGAGATTTCAGTAGTGTCTCAGTTTGTCCTATAAGTCCCATAAGTCCTATAAGTCCTATAGGACATATGGGACTTGTGGGACAAACAGAGAAACCAACTCCGGGCGCTTACGCGACCCGGCTCGCCAAGGGGTCGTCCGCATGATCTCCGGCGCCGCCGACCTGGAACGCGCCCTGACCGCCGCCGACCCGGCGGCGTTGCTCGTCCCGCCGCGCATCCTCCGTCGCGTCATCAAAAAACACGGCGGCCTCACCGGCATCGGCTTGCAGGTTCCGCACCGCAAGAGCTACGTCATCCTCCGTGAAAGCCTATTGCAGATCGCCGATAGCGCCGATCTGCGGGTGAAGTACGGCCGCGCCTTGCCGGAAACGCTGCTCCTGTTTCCGGCGCCGGATCCTGGCAAGTTTCGTGCGCTGCCGCCGGGGGCCGCGCTGCTCGAATACTGGCGCTTACTCTTCCACGCCCGCGTCCACATGGCGGTTCGCCGCATTCATGGCGACGGCCCCGACGCCGAGGCCGTCCTCCACGAACGCGTCCGCCGTCTCGGTCAGGCCGAGATCGATGAAATCCGCTCCGTACTTCGCCAGGAAAACTTTCTACCGCCATTAAATAATGTGCGATCCTCTTATGAGGAATTTGTCGCCGTCTTCCTTGAGCTGCGCTGCTTCGCTCCGCATCGGCTGCCGTATTACTTCCCGGCGATCGGCGACCCGGAAGCCGTCTTCCGCGCCCTCGACCTGGATTTGGACGCGACGGCTCTGCTCGCCGCTACTCGCCTGGCCGGCGCGCCGGACCCTTCTCCAACGCGCCCACGGATGGAGGACGGCGCGGGCTGGACGGAGGCGAGCGAATCGGCGCCATCGTCACGGCCGGACGGGGCGGCCCACGCCCGGTTGACGAAGCGGGCCGAAAACGCGGAGAAGCGCGGTAACCTGGTGCGCGCCGTCCTTTTACGGCAGAAGGCGGTGCGCCTGGCGGCGACGGAGGAGGCGGCGCGGGCCGATGTGGCCGCGCTCGTCGAGCGGATGACGGTCAGGTTGCAGGCGGCCCTCGGCTTTCCCGAGAAAGAGGCCGTCGTCTGGCGCCGTATCCTCGCGCGGCTTGTCGGCCCGGCCACGACCGGCTTCTGGACGCGCGAGGCCCGTCTGCTGTACGACCTTCAGCGCGCCTGCATCGATCAGGAACGCGATGTTTACGCGGTCGATCTCGTGGAGTGGCTCGTCTCTTGGGGACGCAAGTCGGTCGTCCGCCTGTTGCCGCACCAACGGCAGGTGAACCTCGTCCGTCGGCTGCGCCACGCCGCCGACCGATTGGCGTCGGTGCGTCTGCCCGAGGCCGACCGCAAACCATCTCTCGATTTGCTTCACGCCGCGATAATCCGTCAGGAAGAACGGCTGCGCGACCGCTTCCGGCCGCTGCTGGCCGCCTCGCTCGACGAGTCCGGCCTCCATCCGGCGAGCTACGCGGAGCGCGTCGTCCGCGACAAGCTCATTGAGGAGTTACTGGATCGCGTCGTAGATCGCGGCTTTCTCACCCTCGGCGATTTGCGCGACGCCGTGGCGCGCAACCGGCTCAAATTGCCGGATCTGTCGGGGCCGACCGAGTTCTTCCTGGGCGATCCGCTGATCCGCGCCAACCGTAAACTGGCGATCACGCTCGACGGCGTCTATCGCCGCGGCGAAATCTACCTACGCTGGCTGCAACGACTCAGCTCCGTCGCCTTTGGCACTCTGATTGGTCGCTTTATCACTCTCTATCTTGTCTTGCCGTTCGGCTGCGCCTTTCTCGCCCTGGAAGGCGTGCAACACGTCGTTAACCCGATCATCCACTGGATGGGGCCAAAAGGCCCGATCCAGCTGGTCAACGCCGTCTCGTTGCCGCTGCTAGGCGTTTTCCTGCTGGGCGTGTTCCATCTCGTCTGGTTTCGCCAGCGCGTCGTTGGCGCCTTGCGCCTCCTCTGGCGTATCGTTCGGGGTGTCTTTTACGACGTGCCGGCCGCCGTCATGAATCAACCGTTGGCGCGCGCCCTTTTCCAGAGCCGGCTCTACTTGCTGACCTATCAGTATGGATTCAAGCCGCTGGTGGGCGCCGCCGCGTCCACCGTGGTCCTGTACCTGTTGGGCGCCGATCCCGCGATCTCGCTGATGGCGGGAGCGGTGCTATTCCTGAGCCTCGAAGTGTTGCTCCACTCGCGGGCGGGTACGCGCCTCGAAGAGGCTTGGGGCGACGTTTTGCTGCGCACCTGGCAGCTGTTCTCGAATGACCTGATTCCCGGTTTATTCCGCCTGATCCTGGCCTTCTTCCGCCGACTGCTCGACGACGTGGAACGGCTGTTGTACACCGTCGATGAATGGTTGCGCTTTCGCAGCGGCGAAAGCCGGGGATCATTGGCCGTCAAGGCGGTCCTCGGCCTGTTGTGGTTCTTCGTCACCTACGTTGTCCGCTTCTGCGTCAACCTGTTGGCCGAACCGCAACTCAACCCGATTAAGCACTTCCCTGTCGTCACGGTATCGCACAAGCTGGTGCTGACGTTTATCATGCCCGTGTTGACGGTACTCCTCTTTAACACGATGAAGATGAATCCCTTCCTGGCCGGGCTGGTCGCTTTCGTCGTTCAGTTCAGCCTGCCCGGAATCCCAGGCTTTTTGGTGTGGGAATTCAAAGAGAACTGGCGTCTCTATAGGGCGAATCAATCGCCCATCCTTCAGCCGCAGACGGCCGGCAGTCATGGCGAAACCATATCCCGACTGCTGCGGCCCGGCTTCCATTCGGGTACGCTGCCGAAGTTGTACGCCCGGCTGCGCCGCGTCAAAGACGCCGGCACGGGCAAGCGGCACGAGGAATTGCACCACGTCACGGAGGCGATGCGCCGTTTCGTGGTGCGCAACCTGTTAACCGTCCTTGCCGGATCGAAAACGTGGGGAACGACGCCACCGCTGCACGTCGGCGCCATCCGCCTCGCCTCGAACCGCATCCGCATCGAGCTATGTCGCCTGGGCGAAGGAGAACAAAGCGTTCACATCGACCTAGAGGAACACGCCGGCCGTTTGGTCGCGGGCTTCACAGCGCCCATTATTCCGGCGGAAGCGAACGGCGAGCGGCGGCCCTCGAACGGCTGGCTGGACCGCTTGCCACTGGAACAGGTGAGGGCGTTCACGGACGCGCTGGCCGGCTTCTATAAGGCGTGCGGCGTGGACGTGGTACGCGAGCAGATTGCGTCGGCATTGCGGCCGGAGATGCGATTTTTTATCGGCGAACAGGGACTGATCGTGGAGACGGGGCCGCGTTTCGAGGAGGCGGCGCGGTACGATCTGGACGTGGAGGGGCTGTTGGCGCCGCAACCACTCGAAGGTCGAACGCCGGCGCGCTTGCGCGCCTTTTCGGCGGAGCGCCTACTATTTAAGAAAACGGCGATCCGTTGGGAAGATTGGGTGGAGGCGTGGGAACGCGACTTGGCCGGCAAGGGACACAGGCCGCTGTTGATGGGGAAGTTACAATTACTGCCATTGGGGACCGCGAAAGGGCGATTAGCGGCGCGACGGCGATAGGGAGAGGCCCGTGGTCGAAGTGAACCGGACATCGCCCACTACCTCGTCAACACCCCCATACCTTGCGTCCAGTCAGACAAGGAGTTGAGCGAATGCCGGACCGCCGAAGAGTAGTGTTCGTGTGCGTGGAGAACTCGAACCGCAGCCAGATGGCCGAAGCGTTCGCCCGCATCCACGGCGGCGACGGAGTGGAGGCCTTTAGCGCTGGTTCACGGCCGTCTGGTCGGGTAAACCCCAAGGCTGTCGAGGCCATGAAGGAAGTCGGCTACGATCTGACCACTCACACGTCGAAGGGGCTGGAGGAGTTCAACGGGCAGCAGTTCGACGCCGCCGTGACGATGGGCTGCGGCGACGAATGCCCGCTGGTGGTCGCCACGCGGCGGGTGGAGTGGCAAATCCCCGATCCGAAGGCGTTGCCGCCCGAACAGTTCCGGGAGATTAGGAACCTTATCGAATCCAAGGTCAAGGAACTATTATCGTCCCTGTGACCTTGGTTCGATTCAAAAGGAGTAGAAATGTCCAGTGAAATCGAACAGGTGGTGCGCTCGAAGTACGGCTCCGTCGCCACGAGCGGTCTGTCCAGCGAACACGCCGGGGTCCGAGCGGTCGCCGAAGCGTTCGGGTACTCGCCCGAGGAGTTGGCTTCGATACCCGCCGAGGCGAACATGGGTTTATCCTGCGGCAACCCGACCGCCGTCGCCAACCTCAAAGCCGGCGAGACGGTTGTAGACCTCGGGTGCGGCGGTGGGTTGGACGTGCTGCTGGCGGCGGCGAAGGTGGGGCCAACTGGCAAGGCCATCGGCATCGACATGACGCCGCAGATGCTTGAACTGGCCCGCCGCAACGCCGAGAAAGCCGGGGTCAAGAACGTCGAGTTCCACTACGCCACCATTGACAAGCTGCCTTTGCCCGATGCCTCGGTGGATTGCGTAATCTCGAACTGCGTCATCAACCTCGCCTCCGACAAGCCTGCCGTCTGGCGTGAGATCGCTCGGGTTCTGAAGACCGGCGGACGGTTGGCGGTCAGCGACATCGCCCTCAAGAAGCCGCTGCCGCCCGAACTCGGGGCGGACCTGATGGCCTATGTGGGGTGCATCGCCGGGGCCGTCTTGGTCGAGGAATATCGGCGGGGGTTGGCCGAGGCCGGCTTCGCTCACATCGAAGTCATCGACGCCGGAACCGACCTTAACGCCTATGCCAAGGTGGAGAACCAGTCCGGCTGCTGCTCCCCGGCGATGGCGCCGGTAAATGGGTTGCCGGTTGTAACCGACTTTAGCTGCTGTGGGCCGACGATCGAGGCGGACCTGCACAGCCGGCTGGCCGAATTGCTGCGGCGTTACGACGTGAATGAGTATGCGGCCAGTGTTCGTGTGTTCGCCGTGAAACCGACGACAAGTTGAAGAATTAGCTGATCAGGCCCGCACTACTACTTAAATTGCTCCAGGTGAGAACAGCCCGTTTTTCGGCGGCGGCGAAAGCAAGCTGTTCCTCGTCGGGGGCCGTGTCTTTGCCGACTTCTTCGGTCCTCACGACATCGTACCCCCGGCCGCGCAGATCGACTGCCAGGCGGCCCATGATGTCGAGAATCGCGTCGCCGCGCTGATGCAGCGTGACCACGTGACGAACGGTCACGCGCAGCCCATCGATCACCGGCTCACCGCCGCAAACGCCTTCCAGCCGGACAATGTGGGGCGACTCAGTCTTCACGGCCGCGGCCATGCGGATTCCTCCGATAAGAAGAGCCTCGATTCCCTCGCAGTGTAACAGAGGACCGGGCGCCGGGCCAAATAGACACACGAAAAAGGAAACAGGCTCATCGGCGGAACCGGGCCAACGCCTCGGCCTTGATCTGTTCCCAGGGAACCACGTCATCCGGGTTGGCGTCGTGGTCGTCAATCCGGCGCTGAAGTTCTTGGCGTTGAGCTTCAGTGAGCAGAGGCGGGTGCGACTCGGCGGGGATGCTGTCCCAGATGGCCTGGGCCAAGGCGATGCGCCCCGGCACACTGAGCCGGTCGATCCCCAGCGACTGCAAGGTAGGGGACATCGGTCGCCTCCGAGATTGGGCCAAGGAACGCTTCCCAATATAGCAAACCCGCCATGTTTTCAGCGTTACGTCGGTGCCAGGTGGATGTCTTCCACGGCCACCACGTCAATGGCGTACTGGACGCAGGCGCGAATGTCTTCCGGTTCAAGGTCCGGGTAGTAGTCCCGAATGATCTCCGCAAAGGGGAGTCCTTCACGGACGAGTTCCAGCACGCTCTGCACGGGAATGCGCGTGCCCGACACGCAAGGTTTCCCGAAATGGATCTGCGGGTTGACGGCGATTCGTTCTTTCATGTTTCCTCCTATGCCAGTTTCGGCCGTCGCATGTGCCAGTCGGTGGCGCGTTCGTACATACGCGCGACGCGCAGCAGCTTCTCTTCCTCAAACGGCGCCGCTTGGATTTGCAGGCCGATCGGCAGGCCGGACGCCGTGAAGCCGCACGGCACGCTGACGCCCGGGATGCCGGCCAGGTTGCCGCTAATCGTGTAAACGTCGGACAGATACATCGCAAGCGGATCGTTCGCCTTCTCCCCGGCTTTGAAAGCCGCCGTCGGCGTCGTCGGCCCCATCACCACGTCGCAGCCGCCGAACGCCTTGTCGAAGTCCTCGCGGATCAGCCGGCGCACCTTCAACGCCCGCACATATAAAGCATCCTTATAACCGCTGGAAAGGGCGTAAGTGCCGAGCATGATGCGCCGCTTCACCTCGGCGCCGAAACCTTCGCCGCGCGACCGCTTGACCATATCAATCAGGCGGCCCCCACCCTGCCCTCCCCCCGCGGCGGGGGAGGGTTGGGAGGGGGTGCGATGACCGTAGTGAACGCCGTCGTAGCGGGCCAGGTTGCTGGACGCCTCGGCCGTCGCCACGAGGTAATAGGTGGCGACGGCATAGGGCGTGTGCGGCAGCGAGATTTCCTGGACCTTCGCCCCCAGCCCTTCGTACACCTTGAGCGCGGCGCGTACCGCTTTTTCCACTTCCGCGTCGAGGCCTTCGAGGAAATACTCGCGGGCCACGCCGATGACGAGCGGCTTGACCGGCTCTTCAACATTTTTGCTATAAGGCGGAGTGGATTTATCGACGCTGGTACTGTCGCGGCGGTCATGGCCAGCTATCGCTTCCAAAAGGAGCGCGGCGTCGGCGACGGTGTGCGCGAAGGGGCCGATCTGATCGAGCGAGCTGGCGTAGGCGATGAGACCGTAGCGCGAGACGCGGCCGTAGGACGGTTTAAGGCCGACGACGCCGCACAGGGCGGCCGGCTGGCGGATGGAACCGCCGGTGTCGGAGCCGAGAGACAACGGCGCCTCGCAAGCCGCCACGGCCGCCGCCGAGCCGCCGCTGGAACCGCCGGGGATGCGCGTGAGTTCCCACGGGTTGGCCGTGACCTGGAAGGCGCTGTTCTCCGTGGACGAACCCATCGCGAACTCGTCCATGTTCGTCTTGCCGATCAGCACGGCGTCGGCGCCGCGCAGGCGCTCGATGACGTGGGCGTCATAAGGCGGCCGGTAGTTTTGCAGCATCTTGCTGCCGCAGGTGGTCGGCTGTCCTTTAATACAAAGAACGTCTTTAATAGCGACGGGCAAGCCGGCGAGCAACCCGATCGGTTCGCCCCGCTTGCGTTTCGCGTCCACGGCGCGAGCTTGTTGAAGGGCGCCGGCCTCATTGATGTGGAGAAAGGCGCGGACATCGGGTTCGCGCTGCTTGATGGCTTGGAGGAATTGGCCGGTCAACGCCTCGGCGGAAATATCACCCTTGGAGAGAGAAGCCAGCAGGTCGGAAGCGCTGCGCTCAATCATGCTTCGGTGTCCAGAACGGCGGGGACAGCGTAGAACTGTTCGCCCTCGCCGCGCGTCCGACGGTCGGGGGCGTTGGCCAACGCCTCGGCGACCGGCAACGACGGCGCCGGCTCGTCGTCGCGGAAGACGTTGTGGACTTCCAGCGCGTGCGCCAGCGGCTCGACGCCATCCAAGTTAAGTTGTTGCAGCCGGGCGACGTAATCCAGGATGGAACCGAGCTGACGGGTCATTGCCGTCAGCTCGGCGTCGGTCAGGTCAAGTCGCGCAAGCTGGGCGACGTTGCGGACCTCCGCCGGCGTCAGAGACATAGGAGGTCTCCGAAGTTACAAAGTGGTCGGCATCTGGAACGGCCGGCGTTTCTGCGGCCGCATCACCCTGCCGCTGCGGAGGCACTGTACGCAGACGCGCTCGCGCTTGACGCAGCCGCCGACCTGAATTTGCATACTTTGCAGGTTCGGCGAGAAGGTGCGCTTGCTGCACCCGCGGACCTTGCGGCCGACGCCGCCGAGGTACTTGGCCTTACCACTACGGACGTACTGATTGCCGACGGACGGCTTCTTGCCGCAGACGGCGCATTGCATTCCCATGATATTTCTCCAACGGCTCGCTCGAACTTTGCCGAATTGCCTATCATAGCGGCCCGGACGGGCGTGACAAGACGGCTCGCATCGCCGCCCCTGTTGTTGTGGCATGGTCTCCCGACCGCACTGGGCGTCGGGCGAGTCATCCGCTTCAGCGTCGCCTCTTACGCTGCCGCTTCGCATCTTCAAGGAACTGCCGCACTTCCTCAAGATTGTACGGCGGGTCTTTGCGGTGCAGCACCGCATGGCAATTTGGACATACCGGCGGCAAATCCTGAATCGGATCGACTTTGTAGTCGCCGCCTCATTCTCCCCGCAACGAAAAAAGGAGGCGAAAGCTGACCTCCGCGCCGAAAAAAACGTAAAGTTAGTTCGTATCGTCGCGGCCCATGAAGCGGCGCGATCTTTGCCCCCAAGGAGCCTTGCGTATGTGCGGAATCGTCGGCTACGTCGGCCAGCGCGAGGCGGCGCCGGTCCTCGTCGAGGGCCTGCGTCGGTTGGAATATCGCGGTTACGACAGCGCGGGCGTGGCGACCGTCACCGGCTCGCGCCTGCACCTCCACAAGCGGGCCGGCCGCATCGCCCGCCTGGCGGCGCACCTGGAAGATCATCCCGCCCCCGGAACCACAGGCATCGGCCATACCCGCTGGGCCACGCACGGCCCCGCCACCGACCGCAACGCCCACCCCCACCTCGGCGGCGACGGCGTTGTAGCCGTCGTTCACAACGGCGTTATCGAGAACTATGCCGCTCTGAAAAGGCAGTTAATAGAAGATGGTTTCGTCTTCCAAAGCGACACCGACACCGAAGTCATCGCCCACCTAATCGCCCGTCACCTGAACGGCGAGGGGCTGATCGGGGCGGTGTCCGAGGTACTGCCGCTACTCAAGGGCACTTACGGTTTGGCCGCCGTGAGTCGGCTGGAGCCGGGCCTCATCGTCGGCGCGCGGCTGGGCAGCCCGTTGGTTCTCGGCTTCGGCGAGGGCGAATGTTTTTTGGCCAGCGACCCTAGCGCTTTGGCCGGCTTCGCCCGGAAAGTCGTCTACCTCCAAGACCATCAGGTGTGTGAGTTGACGGCGACCGACTGGCGCGTCTCTGACCGCAGCCGCGCCATGGTGCCCGCTTCCGTCCACGACCTGGACTTGGCCGTCGAGGAATACGATACGGGCGGCTTCGAGCATTTCATGCTCAAGGAGATTCACGAACAACCCGAAGCCCTCGAAAACGCCCTGCGCGGCCGCTTGGAAGAGAGCGACGGCACGGCTCATTTCGGCGGCCTTAATCTTGACGTGCAGCGGCTGCGGCAGGCGGATCGCATCGTCATGACGGCGTGCGGCACCAGCTATCACGCCGCTCTCGTGGGCGAATATCTATTCGAGGAATTCGCGCGGATGCCGGTGGAGGTGGAGTACGCATCCGAGTTCCGCTACCGCAATCCGCCGTTGGACCGCAACACCATAGTCGTGGCGCTGACGCAATCGGGCGAAACGGCCGACACGCTTGCGGCCGTGCGCGAGTCGAAGCGTAAAGGACATCCGACATTGGCGCTATGCAATGTCGTCGGCAGCAGCATCGCGCGCGAAGCCGACGGCGGCGTCTACCTTCACGCCGGCCCCGAGATCGGCGTGGCCAGCACCAAGGCGTTTATGAATCAGGTGGCGGTCCTGGCGATGCTGGCCCTCTACTTCGGCCGGATGCGTCATCTTTCCAGCATTCACGGATCGCAGATGGTGCGTGAACTGCAAACCGTGCCGGACCTCCTGCGCAAGACGCTCGCCTGCGAGGCGGCGGTGAAGGAGATCGCCGCCAAGTATCAGCACGCCAGCACCGTGCTCTACCTCGGGCGGCAGTACCTTTTTCCAATCGCATTGGAAGGCGCATTAAAGCTAAAAGAGATCAGTTATATCCACGCCGAGGGTTATCCCGCGGCGGAGATGAAACACGGGCCGATCGCGCTGGTGGACGAGGAGACGCCGACGGTGTTCCTGGCGCCGCGCGGCCCGGTCTTCGACAAAGTGTTGAGCAACCTGGAGGAGATCAAGGCGCGGCGCGGCCCGGTGATCGCGGTGGTCACGGAAGGCGACGAAGAGACGGCCGCGCGCGCGGACGACGCGATATTCATCCCGGAGGCGCCGGAATACCTTCAGCCGCTGCTGGCGGTCGTGCCCTTACAGCTGTTGGCGTATCACATGGCTGTGCTGCGCGGCTGCGACGTGGACAAGCCGCGCAACCTCGCCAAGAGCGTGACGGTCGAATAGCGCTCAAAAGGCGAGCCGGGAGCGTAAGCGACCGGAGATGACTTCAGCGACTACACGAAACTCCGGTCGCTTACGCTCCCGGCTCGCCTGGTTATGGAGACGACAATGCGTATCTGCGTGTATGAAGACGCCGAATGTTCCGGACTGGAACCGCTGACCCTGACACGGCCGGCGTTCGATTTACGCTGCGGGGCGTCGTCACTTCTGGAGCGTCAGGTCCGGCGCTTCGCCGCAAGCGAAGTCGGCGTTTTGGTGCGGCCGATGCTGGCCGATTTGTGCCGAATCGCGCATCCAGAGATCACTGTCAACGACGACGCCTGGCTGCAGCGCGGGCCGACGGTCCTCGTCAACGCCCGCTGGCTGTGCGGGGCGAAGTTGATGCTTACAGACGGTCCCGAAGTCGGCGTGGTGGACGACCACATCGCCTACGTCGTTCCTCCGGCCGGCGAAACCGTTGACGCCCACCTGGAATCGCTGTCTTGGCGACTGACCGAATGGAAGCAGACGCTGCCGCGACGCTCGGCAGGCGGTTCGCTGATCGCCTACCCGTGGGATCTCGTCGAGCGCAATGGCGACGCGCTTGGCCAGGACTATTCGGACTGGAATATAGGACGCGAACGGGCGCCATTGCCCGCCGGCGCGACCATCGTTGGCCCTGCCGAGCAGGTGTTGATTGACCTGGCCGCCCGCGTCGAACCCCTGGTAGTGCTGGACGCGACGAAGGGGCCGGTGTTGATCGACCGCGGCGCAGTGGTGCAGGCGTTCAGTCGGCTGGAAGGGCCGTGTTACGTCGGCGCCGATAGCCACATTCTGGGAGCGAAATTGCGCGGCGGCAGCATCGGGCCGCAGTGCCGCGTCGGCGGCGAAGTCGAGGCCAGCATCCTGCACGGTCACGCCAATAAGGCCCACGACGGCTTTCTCGGCCATTCCTATGTCGGCGAATGGGTCAACCTCGCCGCGGGTACGCAGGTAAGCGATTTACGAGCCGACTACGGCACAGTCGGCTTCCGGGTCGGCGGTCGGACCATCGACAGCGGCTTGATGAAAGCCGGCGCGTACTTCGGCGACCATACCAAAACGAGCATCAACGCCCTCATCAATACCGGCACAGTGTCCGGGCCGTTCAGTCAGTTCCTGGCCAACGGCGGGTTGTTGCCGCGCGTCGTGCCGGCGTTCTGCCGCGTAGCTCACGGCCGGTTGCAGGAACGCAGCGACCTGCGCGAGATGTTCGACACGGCGGCCGTGATGATGGGCCGACGACGACGCGAATGGACGCCGGAACACGCCGAGTTGTTCCTGGCCCTCTATGAGCAGACGGAAGCTAGTCGGCGGCAGACGATCCGCGAGGCGGACCAGCGACGGCTGCGGCGCGTGGTGTGAGAAACCGTTTAGCCGCGACCCGAAGGGGAGCGCGAAGCCAACGCGCTCCCCTTCGGGTCGCGGCTAAACGAAACCGATACAATTCCGTCCATGGACGCCGCATTCCTCGCAGAGCTAGACCGCCTTGGTCCCGGACGGCCGTATGCGCCGTTCGACCTCGCCCGCGCGCAAGCCTATTGCCGTCGGGTGACGCTCGGCCACTACGAGAATTTCTCCGTCGCATCCCTGCTCCTGCCGCGGCGGCTTCTGCGATATTTTCACGCCGTTTACGCTTATTGCCGCTGGGCCGACGACCTCGCCGACGAAGCCGGCGGGGGTGAGCGCGCCCTCGACCTACTCGCCTGGTGGCGCGGTGAACTCCTCGCCTGCTACAGCGGCCGGCCCACGCACCCCGTCCTGATCGCACTGCAACCGACCATCCGGCGCTTCGACATTCCGCCTGAACCGTTTCTTGACCTTCTCACCGCTTTCGAGCAAGACCAGCGCGTTACGCGCTATCAGACGTTCGATCAACTCGTGGACTACTGCCGTTGTTCCGCCAATCCCGTTGGGCGATTAGTGCTATATCTTGGGGAGGCTTTCGACGCGGAGCGGGCGGCGTTATCCGATTCCATCTGCACCGCGTTGCAGCTCGCCAATTTCTGGCAGGATGTGGACCGCGACTTCAACATCGGCCGCGTCTATTTGCCGGAAGAAGACCGTCGCCGTTTCGGGTACAGCGACGACGACCTGGAGGCCCGCCGCTTCACGCCGGCGTTCGCGGAACTGATGCGCTTCGAGGTGGACCGTACCCGCGCCCTCTTCTTGCGCGGCCGACCGTTGATCGAACTCATGCCGCCGGACCTGCGAATCGACGTGGATCTGTTTGTCCGCGGCGGCCTGGCGGTGCTGTGCAAGATCGAGCAGGGCGGCTACAACGTCTGGGCGCGACGGCCGGTCGTCTCCAAATGGGATAAATTAACTCTGCTGGCCGGCGCCTTATGGAAACGCCTCGGCGCGGCCGTGAGCTTGCGGTAAGGGAAGAGCCATGACCATGCCGGCCGCCGTCTCGACCGCTCTGGATTCCCGGGAATTGTCGCGCTCTTATGCTTACTGCGAAGGGCTGGCGCGGCGCGAGGCCGGCAACTTCTATCACGCCTTTCGCCTACTGCCGGCCGATCAGCGACGGGCAATGTGCGCCTTGTATTCATTCATGCGCGTGGCCGACGACCTCGCCGATGGTCCGGGCTTATCCGAGGAGAAACGTCGGCCGCTGCAAGATTGGCGGCGCCAACTCGATGAAGCGTTGGAAGGCGCTTATAGCCATCCGCTTCATCCTGCTTTCCATCACACCATCCGCCGTTTCGGCGTGCCGCCAGCTTATCTTCATGCCGTGATCGATGGCGTGGAAATGGACCTGGACGCCGCCCATTACGCCGTGTTCGCCGATCTTTATCCGTATTGTTATCGCGTGGCGTCGGCGGTGGGGCTGGCGTGCATTCACATCTGGGGCTTCTCCGGCGAGCAGGCGAAGGTTCACGCCGAGGCGGCCGGCGTGGCGTTTCAGCTGACGAACATCTTGCGCGACTTAGGCGAGGACGCCGGGCGCGGCCGCGTTTATCTGCCGCGTGAAGACCTGGAGCGCTTCGGCTACAAAGAAGATGATTTAAGGCGCGGCGTCCGCGACGACCGTTTCCGCAACCTGATGCGTTTCGAGGTGGAGCGCGCCGCGGCGTATTACCGAGACGCCGAGCCGTTGGCGCCGCTATTGAGGCCGGCCGGGCGCGCGGTGTTCCTGACGATGTTGCGCACCTACCGCGGCCTACTCGACGCCATCGTGCGCCGCGATTACGACGTTTTCAGCAGTCGGGTGCGTCTGAGCCGGGCGCATAAGCTTTGGCTGGCCGCGCGGGCGCTGCCGTTGAGTTGGGGTTGGACGTGAAGGCTTTGTGGACCTCGCTTAGGCTCGACCTCTCTACCCGCTATTTCACCTCCTGGTCAGACTCTTTTATAGGCGGAGCCGCCATCTTCGGCGGAGGCGGGTCAATCACCCGCGGCTTCGGCGGAACTGCCTGAGTCGGGACAAACCCCGGCTTGGGCTGTGGGGCGTTGTTGGCTTGCACCAGAATAAACGTGAGGAACCCGCCGCACGTCAGCAGAACCAGGCTTTGCAGGATCGTGCCGATGATGCCGCAGATCCAGCCGGCCTGCGTCATGCCCAGTCCCTCCTCGTCCATCTCGCCTTTCTTGATTTTGCGGAGATCGCCGCTGCCCAGCGCCCAAGCGGTAATGCCCAGCGGCAGACCGATCAGGACTCCCACGTAGCACGCATTCAAGACCACGGATGCAATGCTGATGATGCCCAACACCAGGATCAACGCGCCGCGATGCGGTTCGCTGTCGCGCCGCGGCAGGTCGCGACGGTACCGACTACGGCCCGATTGGCGGTAGTCTTCGTCGTCATCGTCTGAATCTTCGCGCGGCTCAGACGACGGATGCGGCTCGCGAGACGGCGGCGCTTCCGGCGGCCGCGTCGGTCTTGGGGGAGCCTCGTCGTCCGTTTCCGATCGGCCGACTTCCACGGCGCCGATCAGGCCGGGCTTTCGGGGAAGCGGGTCGGATGCCGGCGCACTAACAGGATTAGCCGGATCGCCCTTGTCCAGTTCAAGCTGGAGGTTTTTCCAGAGAGGCCGCTCAGGAGTGTCCCCGGATTCCGGCGCGGCAGGCGCGGCCGGAGCTTCGGCGTGGAAGACGGTTTGGCAAGACGGACAGCGGACGCGCTGTCCCACCAGTTCGTCGGGAATGCGGAGCGGCCCGTTGCACGAGGGGCACGTGGTAATCAGAGTAGCCATGTCAATTCCTGTCGAGACTACGCGCTCCCCTTCGGGTCGCGGCTAAACGAAGCTATCTTTCTACGGCAAAAACCGGCTCAAAAGCATCAAACCCCAACCGGCCGTGAAGAACAAACTCAGCACGACGCCGAAAACGGCGGCGGTGCGCGCGCCTTCCGTTTGCCCGCGGCCCTGCTCCTCCATTTCGCCGGTGTGCATCTTTTGCAGATCGCCCGCGGCCATTACCCAGGTCGTTATGCCCAACGGCAGCGCCACGAGCAAGGGAACGCCGAACATACAAAGCGTTAAGCCGCCGACGATCAGAGTGACGTTGCCCATACCGGATAAAAGCTGTCCACGGTGTGGCACACAATCCCGACGCACCCGACCGGCCGGGCGACGGCGGAAGCGGTCGTAGCCCGGATCGACTTCGAGTTCGGCGCCGCAATGGCCGCAGCGCAGCGCTTCCCACGCGACGCGCCAGCCGCAGGCGGGACAACACGGCAAATCGGCGTCGCGCGGCGGCCGGTCGTCATCGGGATCGCCGGATGGCAATGGGGGAATCGGCCGCGCTGGCGGGACCGACGGCCGCTCCCGCGCCGGCAGCGGGTCCACGCGCTGCGTCTCCGCCTCGGCCGGGGCGGAGACGATAAAGCGGTGGTCGCAGGCGATGCAGCGGACGCTCTTGCCGATCACGCTCTCGGCCATCTGCACCCGGCAGCCGCACGCCGGACAAGCGATGAATTGAGGCATGGCGTCCCGTGTTGCTGTTTCCCCTTCGGCTCCGTTGGAAGTCTATAGGTTGCGCCGGCGGGCGCGTAGGGAATAGAATAAACGGCGTCGCGTAATTTAGTGGATCGCCCCTGTTGAGTTGCAGGGTTCCTGACATCGTGTGCCACGGCTGTGTCAGCCGTGTTGGACTGCCCAAACACGGCTGACACAGCCGTGGCACACCGAACCACTCGTCAACTAGACCGTGGCGGACTACTAGGTGGGAGGCAGCCGTGACGTTCAGCAAGTCGAGTCCGTCGGGCCGGCGCGTGCAGTTGCACCGTGCCCTATCGAAGTTGGGTTGGGGATCGCGCACCCAGGCGTGGGAATGGATACGCGCCGGCGAGGTTTGCGTAGACGGGCAGCCCGTGACCGACCCGCTGACGTGGGTGGACCTGGATCGCCAGCGGATCACGCGCGCCGACGAAGTCGCGCCCGTCGTCGTGCTAACGACGCTAGCTCTGCACAAACCGCGCGGCGTGGTGACGACAAGGCGCGACGAACGCGGCCGGCCTAACGTGTACGACTTGCTGCCGCCGGGGTTGCCGTGGGTCTTCCCCGCCGGCCGCCTCGACGCCGAGTCCGAAGGTCTGCTCATCTTCACCAACGACGCCGACCTGTCCGTCCGCCTTACGGAACCGGAACATCATACGCCCAAGACCTATCATGCGACGCTCACGGGCGATCTCACACCGGAGGCGCTCGAACAGCTGCGCGGCGGCGTGGATCTCGCCGACGGCCGGACGCGGCCGGCCCAGGTGCGCGAGCTGCGGCCTGGTATGAAGCCGTGTCGGCTGGAAATTATCTTGACCGAGGGGCGCAATCGCCAGATACGCCGCATGGCGGTGGCGGTCGGCTGTCGGGTGCGGCGACTGGTTCGCGTAGCCGTCGGCCGATACGAGTTAGGCGATCTGCCGGTAGGCGCTTGCCGATTTTTGGGTAAAGAAGACCTTTTAATGCTATTAAACGGCTGTTCCGCTCCGGATCGCGCGAAGGCAACCGGGGAAGCCGATGGCTGACTATTTCCTGATGCTGGACGCCGCCGCTTTCGAGGGGCGCGCCCGTCCAATCCTGGCCGCGAGTTGGCGCCAGCGCAGCTTTGCGCCTTGTCGTTCGTATTGCGCTGAACTTGTACCGGCCGCGAGCGCCTACGCTGAACAGTATCACGTCGGCGGCGATGAACCGTTGTTGGCCCGCGTCGCAGACGGCCTGTCGTTCGACCGCGGCCGCTGGCGCGCCCTTGTCGGCGAGGTGCTGCTGTTCACCGCGGTGGAGATTCCTGAATTTCAGACCTGCGAAGAGACGCTTTGCCGTCTACTCGCCCCGGAACATTACCGCGAGGCGGTCGAGCAACGCGAACGGTTGGCCCCCATCCAACAGGCTCACCGGGGGACGCGCGACCTGACCTTCGGCGCCGCCGTCTACCGCCCCGAACACGCCGGTTACAACAACGCAGCCGACGTGAGCCGGCTCGCGGACTATCTCGCCGGCGTTCGGCCGGTGGATTGGACGCCGGCCGACCTCGTCGGTTTACGAGGCGTCGAGGACGAGGAGGAACGCGAGGAAGAACTGGCGTTCGCGCGGAATTGGTTCCCGTCGCTAGCGGACTTGTTTTGCCGCGCTCGGGAACGCGGCGCTGTCCTTGTGCATGAGAGTATTTATTAAGCCTATAAGGAGAAAGCCAAGGCGAGCGGCGAGACTCTACGCCCGCCGTCCGGCCCGCCGGGATAAACCCATTGGTATCTACACAAGTGGGGAGGGTGCCATGCTTTCGCGGCCTCTGTCCGCACCGTGCGCCCGCTCAAGCCGCCGCGAAAGCATGAGTCCCACGCGGGCACTCATGCTTTCGCGGGGTTGTGACCGGACGAGGTTTTAGCACTGGCCCGCGAAAGCATGGCACCCCGTCCGTAGAGGAAACCCGGCGGGTTGTGTAGAAACTAATGGGATAAACCCGGCGGCCCGCTAAGCCTGGCGCCGTCTCAGAACGGAAGCGCCGGATCGCCGTCGTGTAAACCAATGGAAACACAAGGGCCGCCCGCGCCAGTCCGACAGCCGCCACGTTTAGAGAGCGTAAAGACATTTCTTGAAGGGACTTATGCCTCATTCTATCGCCGATTTGTTTCAAAACCGACGTGCGGCACGGCCCATGCTTTAACCTTCCCAGCTTTCTCCCCTTCTTCCGGCGGGAAAGTCGCTTTAAGGGAAAGGACGAGCCATGCGCAACCTGATCGGCCGTTTCTGGCGGGACGAATCCGGCTCCGTAATCGTCGGCGATTGGGCGTTCGTCGCCACCATCCTCGTCCTCGGCGCCGTCACCGGCATGGTCGCGCTTCATCAGCCGACGCCCGACGAACCGGATGACTCTCCTCGCGCCGCCGTTGTGCATCCTGCCGCCGCGCACACCGCCCCGAACGACGCCCGTTAAGGCGAAGGCCACCGATTCACCCGAAACGCTCGTGCGCCACCCCTCGGCCAGCGCCCACGAGCGTTTCGCATTTCTCCCCACCTTCCACGCTTCGCGCTCTTCTCGAACTTAATAGAAGAATCCACGCACCGAGGAAAAAGACTCGGAACGTGCGCCAGTATGGTCGATACAACCCATACACTCTTTGGTCGCGCGGCCGTCGCATCGGAATTTTTCGCATTGGGACAGGAGATCGAGCCGATGCCCCCCCTACGTTCCGGAAAGTTGTTCGGCGCTCTGGGGCTGCTCCTGCTCTCCGGCGGATGCTGCGCGCCGACGGGTCAGAAAATCGACGACGTGGTCTGCGACATCGCGGCGCATCCGATCGATCTTCAACCGCTGCCGGCCGATCAGGCGCCCATACCGCAGCCGTTGCCGGATACCGCGGTTAAGCCTGCCTCCTATGAAGAGCCGGTAATGCCGAGGAAAGCTGACGCGGCGCCCGCCGTCCTCAAGGGCGACCGTTTGCAGATCCCCGACGCCTTATTGCCTGGGGGGCCGATCCCGCGCATCCAACTACCGGCGGATGAAAACGATCCGAAGAGAAAAGAGGTCTTGGATCAACTCTATCCGGCAATGCCCGCGACGGGCGACAACGTGCAACCGGCGATGGGGCCGGAAGGTCGTCCGCTGACCTTGGCCGACTTGCAACGGTTGGCCCTGAGCAACAGTCCGCTCTTCCGTCAGGCGGCCGCCAACGTCGAAGCGATGCGCGGCGCCGCTGTCCAGGCCGGCGCCTACCCGAACCCATCAATCGGTTTTCAGGAAGACACGGCCGGCACCGCTGGCGGTCCCGGCTACATTGGCGGCTTCCTCAATCAGGTCATCAAGACCGGCAACAAGTTGCAGCTCCAGCGCGCCGCGGCGACGATGGACCTGCGCAACGCCGAGCTTGCCCTCAAACGCGCTAAGACGGACCTGACGCATACGGTGCGCGGCCAGTATTACCAGGTGCTAGTCGCGCAGGAAAACGTCCGCGTCTCGCGCGCCTTGGCGGACTTCACCAGCGCCGTTTACGATATTCAGGTCAAAAACGTGCGGAAAGGCGGCTTCGCGGCGCCGTATGAGCCGATGCAATTGCGCGTACTGGCGTGGCAGGCTCAGGCCGCTTTGGTTCAGGCGCGCAATCGCTATACCGGCGCCTGGAAGCAGCTGGCCGCTTCACTCGGCCTGCCGGGAATGCACCCGACCGAACTGGCGGGGCGCATCGATACGCCGATTCCCGTCTACGATCACGCCGCCGTCCTGGCTCGCGCGCTGCAATCGCACACCGACGTTCTTAGCGCCGAGAACACGCTGACCCAAGCGCGATTCCGGCTGAAACTGGCGCAAGTCCAAGTGGTTCCCGATGTGACGGTCAACGTGGTTTTGCAAAAGGACGGCACCGGACCGCCTTTCGGTACGGTCTACAGTTTGCAAGCCGGCTTCCCCGTGCCGATTTTCGACCGCAATCAGGGCGGCATCTATCAGGCCCAGGCTCAGGTGGTGCAAGCGTCCGACGAGAGTCATCGGGTGCGCGACGACCTGACCACGCGGTTGGCCGTGGCCTTCGAGGCTTACGAAAACAACCGCGTTATTCTGCATTTTTACCGCGACAAAATCCTGCCCGATCAGGTGCGCGCCTACCGGGCGATCTACGATCGCTATCAAAAAGAGGCCCAGCCCGCCTTGCCGCCGGGCGTTCCGGTGAGCGCCACGCCTGCGTTTAGCGACGTGGTCGTGGCCCAGCAAAATCTGGCGCAGTCGATCGCCACTTACGCCCAGACGCTCGGCGCGATGTGGCAGGCGGTCGCGGACGTGGCCGATCTGATACAGACGGACGACTTGTTCCAACTGGGTTTCGCCGGCGCGTGCCCGGAGAAAGTAGACGTGCCCGACCTGGCGAACCTGCCGGGGCTGCCGTGCATGCACCCTTGTTCGCCGCTGCCCGACCCGCAATTGAAGACCGGCGACGGCCCTTGGCCGTCGGCGGCGCCGGACCTGGACAACCCGGCGACGACCGCGCCGATTGAGCGACAGGCGCCGGCTCGCCATTAACTATCCACGCCGCAGCGAACGGCGTTTGAGCAGCTCGTCGGCGATCGTACCCAGCAGCAGTGCCAAACCAATCACCGCATATTCGATATCGCTGCTGACTCCGCCGAAGTTGCATAACTGCCGTAAGAGAGGCAGTACGGCCGCGCCCAGGACCATGCCCGCCACCGTTCCCTCGCCGCCGCGAAGGCTGCAACCGCCCAGCACGGCGCCAGTGATGGCGTACAACTCCAGCCACGACCCGGCGCTGGTGGCGTTGGCCGTTCGGCTCTCCAGGATGAACAGGATCGCCCCCAGACCAGCCAACGTCGAGCAAATAACGTAGGCCAGAATCTGGTAATTATGAACTGGAATGCCGGCGTAACGGGCCGCCTCCTCGTTGGCGCCGATGGCGTAGAGATATCGTCCGTGGCGCGTGCCGTGCAGAAACAGCCCCAGAATGAGCGCGACGACCAGCAGGATCAGCAGGTGATGCGGCACACCCAGGCCGTTTCCCACTAAAAGAGTCCTAAACGCTTCCACTTGATCTTCAAAGGACTGCGAGGCGCCGCGGACGGTGAGGCCCACGCTTGTCGGCGAAAGCCAGCGGGCCACGCCGCGGTATATGAAAAGTCCGCATAATGTCACCAAAAACGGTTGTAATTGTAGCTTGGTCACGAGCAATCCGTGGCACAAGCCGATGAGCATCGACCCCATCAACACTGCAATCGCCGCCAGCGCCGGATGTACGCCGGCTTGCAGCAGCAAGGCGAAACAAACGGCGCCGAGTCCCACTACAGAGCCGATGGACAGATCGATGCCGCCTGAAATGATGAGAATGCCGGCGCCGACGGTCAGTACGCCGTAAAAGCCGAGCCGGCCGGCGATGGTCTGCTGATTGCCCAAAGAGCGGGCGTTGTCGTCCAGACACATCAACACGCCGTACAGCGCCAGCACCATGACCAATACGCCGAGGACTCGACTCATGCCTGCTCTCCTGATGGGCGCGGCGACTCGGCCGCGGACGACTCGGTTGGCGCGCCGCCGGTGGCCAGGTGCATGACGGCCTCTTGACTCAAGGCGGAGCGTGGCAGCTCTCCCGTCAGGCGACCCTCATGCAAAACGAGTACGCGATCACTCATGCCGAGAATTTCTTCCAGATCGCTGGAAATCATGACGACCGCTACGCCCGCCGCCGCCAGCTCGTCCATGAGCGCGTAAATCTCGCTGCGGGCGCCAACGTCCACGCCGCGCGTCGGTTCGTCGAAGATCACCACGCGCGGCTTGCGAGCCAGCCACTTGCCGAGGACCACCTTCTGCTGGTTGCCGCCAGACAGCTGACCTACGATCTGGCGCGTGCTGGACGCTCGGACGTGCAGCCTGTTCGTAAGGTCGCGCGCCAGTTGTTTTTCCCGTGAAAACACGACCCATCCCAATAAGCCGGCCGTGGTCAGCTGATCGAAATTTGGCAGCGCGAAATTGCCCTGTACGCTATCCGTTAAAACCAATCCGTGCCGACGACGATCCTCCGGCGCCAGCAGCAATCCCGCCGCGATGGCGCTGACCGGCGAACGGATCGTCACCGGCCGACCTTCAATGCGAACTTCGCCGCCCGTCAGCCGGCGCAGGCCGAAGAGCGCCTCGGCCAATTCCGTCCGGCCCGCGCCGACCAGGCCGGCCAGGCCGACGATCTCGCCGGCGCGCACCTTGAAGGAAACCGGCGCCGTCGGGCCGCCGACAAAGGTGACATTGCGGACCTCTAAACGAACCGGCGCGTCCGCGCGGATGGCGTGGCGCCGCGGATACAGCTGCTTCAGGTCGCGGCCCACCATCAGGCGGATCATAGCGTCGCGGCTGATTTCATCCCTGCTCAGGGCGCCGGCGTTGCGGCCGTCGCGCAGCACTTCCACGCGGTCGGCCACGCGCCTCACCTCGTCAAGCCGGTGAGAGATGTAGACGACGGCGACGCCTTGCCGTTTGAGGTCGTCGATGACTTCATAAAGGCGATCCGTCTCGCGCTGCGTCAGGCTGGAGGTCGGCTCGTCCATGATGATGAGACGAGCATTGCCCGCAAGGGCGCGGGCGATCTCAACCATTTGGCGCTGACCTGGCGGCAGCTCGCTGACGCGCTGGTCCGGCCGTACATCCAGACCGATGCGACTTAATAGACCCCCGGCCTCCGCTTTCATACGGCGGTTATCGAGCCAGCCAAGCACGCCCCCTCGGACTTCTTCGCGGCCGAGAAACAGGTTGGCCGTCACACTCAGGTTTTCCGCGAGGTTCAGCTCCTGATGGATCAGCACCAGGCCGCGGCGCAGGGCGTCGGACGCGCCGGTCAGATGCAACGGCTGGCCGTCGAGACGCAGTTCGCCGGCGTCCGGCCGATGGATGCCGGCCATGATTTTCATGAGCGTGGACTTGCCGGCGCCGTTCTCGCCGACGACGGCCAACGCCTCGCCGGCGTTGACGTGGAGCGAAACGCCGTCCAGCGCTTGCACGCCGGGGAAATGCTTGCGGACGTTGTGAGCTTCCAACAGCGGAGTAGGATTCACGGAGATCTTGCCCCGGCGAGCCGGGTCGCGTAAGCGCCCGGAGTTTGATGTAGTTGCCGAAACCAACTCCGGGCGCTTACGCGACCCGGCTCGCCTCGCCTACTTGCCGAGCAGTTGGTCCAACTCCGCGCTGAATTCCTTAACCGCAATGCTCTTTTTCACCCCGTTGACGGTCTCGGGATAATCCTTGCCGCCCTCCTTAGTGATGATGCGGAAGTCGATAGGAAGAATCTTACTCTCCGGTATCTTGGATTTGTCTCCGCGCGTCAGCGCCGCCATGACCTTCACGGCCTGGTAGCCGAATTGGAAGGGATTCTGCACAATCGTGCCGTGGATATGTCCGCTGGCGATGCCTTCCAGAGTTTTGGGATCCTCGTCAAAGCCGACCATCTTAATCTTACCGAGCTTGCCCTTGTCCTCAACGGCGCTGAGGATGGCCGGCGGGTTGTAGGCCCACAGGCCGATCATGCAGACGTTCGGCTCCTTCTGAAGTTCCGTTATCGCATCGACGGCGTTTTCCTTAGCCTTTTGCGGGCCTTCCGGCTGATCGACGTAGGTACGAAACAGCTTGTACTTGCCGAACATTTCGCCCTTGCCGTCGTCCACGCCGGACAACTCTTTTCCCTTGGCGCCAGCCAGTTCGTCGAGAACGCCCTGGCGGCGTTCGCGGGCGTTCACGCCGGACAAGTCGCCGACAAAGACAGCGAGGACGCCGCCGTCAGGCATGGCTTCCTGGATGAGCCGGCCGGCGGCCCGGCCGGCTTCATAGTTGTCAGTGCCGATATAACAGAGCCGACCCGAATCCTTGGCGTCGTTGTCCACGGTCAGCAACGCGGTCTTGCCGGCCACTTCCTTGAAGTAAGCGCTTTGGTTTTTCGGATCGATGACGCTGACGGCCACGGCCTTGACGCCTTGGTTGACGACGGTGTCCACGACTTCTTTCTGTACGGCCGCGTCGCCCTGAGCGGGCTTACGAAAGAGGACTTCAATGTCCGGCTCCTCCTGGGCGGCCTTGCGCGTGCCGGCTTCGACAATGCTCCAAAACGACTCCGGATTATTGGTGACGAAGGCCACCTTGGGCTTGCCGCCGCCGCAGCCCGTTGACAGGGCCAACACGGCCGCAAGAATTGCCACGACGCGGAGAGATTTCATGATGCCACTCATTCTTCTTGGGGACGACATTGGGAGGCGTTCGACGGGTCGCCGCTCTCCATGAAGATACTCGGAAGACGGGATGGGGCAAGCCACATTCCCACCAGCCGCTCCCTCATGGTCGCGGCTCGTTCCGTCAGCGCTTCGGATTCGCCGCCGGCCAAGGCCGTAAGGCCGACACGGCGCGCGACAGGGGTCTGTCGGCCTTACTCTCATCGGCGTCTTCCGGCGCCGTGCGGCAAGGCCGGATCGGACCATTGCCACAAAGCTCGACCGTCCTTCCGCACACGCCGGGCG
>DHJA01000258.1:0-2035 GCA_002404095.1 Planctomycetaceae bacterium UBA4732
GTACGAGTGACGTTGCACTAGCCGAACCAACCCTTTTGCCACATCGAGGCGAAGTCCATCGACAGCGCCACGGTCATAGGAATGGCCACACCCAGGACGATGGACCGTGTGCGCAGGCTGAAGCCCCGTTGTGGCGCGGCCTCCTAACCGCGCCACAACGAGGCTTCAGATCAAACTCGGCTCTGCCAATAACCTTCGGAGCGACTCGAGTGCGCTACAGCGACAACATACGCCCGTCCGGGCTGAACCTGATATATCACGCTGTAGGGGAACCGCTTCAGCACCGCGAATCGGTTTTCTTCGTCGTAGCTCGGGAACCTTTCAGGGGTTGTCCCGATCAGACCCACAACGCGCTCCACCTCGGCCTCGAAACGGGATGCAGCCCACGGGCTGCGCGCTTGATACCAAGCAACGGCCGCGTCGTACTCGGCCTGGGCCTCCGGGTGAAACAGGATGTCAGCCACCGGCCTTCTCCCGCGCTTGCCGCTTCACCTCGGCCCACGGCACCGGCGTGACCTGACCAGAGCGCAACTCGGCCGACCGCCGCCGGATCACCTCGCGCCAGGACTCATCGAACGGCGGCCGATCAACGGGCTGGAAGGACGCGATGAGAGTCTCAACGAGTTCCATACGGTCCCCATCGGGCAGCGCCAATGCCGCATCCACCAATTGTTTCGTTGTCGGATTCATGTCGTTGCCTCGTTAAGAAACCGGCGTTCAACCAAACCAACCCTTTTGCCACATCGAAGCGAAGTCCATCGACAGTGCCACGGTCATATGGATGGCCACGCCCAGGACGATGGACCGTGTGCGCAGGCTCATGAAGCCCAGCGCCAGGCCGGCGACTATCGAAGCCAACGTCTCTGGCAGCGGCTTGCCGAAGTGAATCATACAATACGGCACCGTCATGACGACTATACTGTAGGCGCCGCAACGCCGGCGCAGGCCGTGGAGCAGGAAACCGCGGAAGAAGAACTCCACGCCCACGAATTGCAAGCCGTAGACGAACTCCCAGCGCCAGAAGTCCGGCCACAACGGGGCGCCGCGCGGATGCTGGTAAAAGGGATAATGCTCCTGGAATTGTGCGTTATGAGACGCAACCCAGACGAGCGGCCCCACCACGGCCAGCATTACGAGATATACCCAGCCGTCGGCGAAGGCGCCGCGGAGTTTGACGCCGTAGTCGGCCAGCGGCTCGCGGAAGACCAGGCGGATCAGCAGGGCCGGCAGGACGGTGTAACTAAGGAAACAGGCCAGCGCCCAGTAGGTCCAGCGGTCGATTCCATCGGAAGTCAGCGAGTCGAAGAAACCGCGCATCCGATCGGCCGCGCCGGCCAGGCCGATTTGGTCCAGCAATCCCGCGGCGGAACGCGCTTGATCGATCCGGCATAGGTAAAATTGCATCGTCAGCGCGACAGCGGCCGTCAGCAGCACCGCGACCGTCTTGCCGTCCACGCCGCGGCCGGCGGGAGATGCGAGGTAGACGCGCGTTTCCTCGTTAGCGCGGCGCAGCGGTTCGGCGACAAATTCCCACAATTTATTGGCGGGGCGGGGCGCATGAGTCATTGAAATGCTCGACGTATTGAATCAGCGCAAAAAAAGATCCGGAAGCGCGCCGGTCCCAGGGGGGCTGGGGGCCGTGCGACGCCTCCGGATGGCTCGTGGTCCGCGCGATCCCTGATGGAGACGGCGCGGAAGCAAACTCTTGGCCGGTCGGTGAGGCGACCGGATGGGGCGTTCGGTGGGAAAAGCCGGAAACCGCTCGTGAGGACCGACGGACAGGTGGAGGTCGATCTCACGTCATTCAATCCGCAACGATCAGATGGGACGCGGGAGGAAATCTCCTCTCCCACGCTGATTATCATAGGGGGGCGTCCGCCGATGTGTCAAGCGACAAAGCGGCCGCGTTCTAGAACGAGGTGAACGAGGAGGCAACGGAGGCCCGCATCCGCCGGCGAGACGGCCAACGGCAAACCGACGAAGGACTCCAGGAAAGAAGCGGGCGAGAAGCGCGACAAGGGCGGGGAGACCCCGC
>DHJA01000258.1:2151-4713 GCA_002404095.1 Planctomycetaceae bacterium UBA4732
AGGGGCGGGGTCTCCCCGCCCTTGTCGCACAGGCGCTTAAAACAAGAACTGCAGCTCCGCCACTGGGCCGTGGAAGAAGACGCTGCCGCTGCCGTTCCTTATCGAACTGTTATTTTGCAGATTGAAATTGTATTGGTCTCCCACGTCCGCCACGTTGCTGAACCACATGGCGTTGTAGCCGAGGTGGATGCGGGCGCGTTCCAAGATGTGGAAGTCCACAAACGCCTTGATCTCATACGCCTGGCTGAACCGGATGTCGTTTTTGACGTTGTTGAAACCGACAAAACCGTCGCCGCGCACCAGGGAGCTACGCTGCTCCAGGAAGTTGGCGCCCAGAGCGGTCTTGCCCCCAAAGCCGAGCGTCGCCCAGGGCGCGACCGAATGGGCCCACTCAAAACCGAGCTGCGGCGCCACCAAACGGTTATGCGACTGGATGGAGTAAGTGGCCGCGCGAACCGGGTCGATCTTGCCGTTGACAAGCGGGAAGGCCGTGCCGTCGTCGGTAAAGGTGGACAGTTTTTCGCGTAGATCGAGGTAGCGGAAGCCGGTGATGAGTTCCGTTTCTTTGATCGCGGGGTTGGCGTAGCGGTAATTGAGTTCCGCGTCCCCTAGGGTTGAAGAAAACGTCGTCGTCGAGCGGTCGGCCTGGAGCCAGAGGCCGTTGTCGCCCTCGAAGCCGAGCGGCGGATTGACGAAGAATAAGTCGATTTGTCCGGGCCGGGCGGCGCGGATGGACCGGCTGTTTTCAAAGATGATGAAGCCGGTGAACTCGAAGGTGTTGCACCCTTGAATGAGACCGAGGCTGCCGCCGACGCCAAAGTTCATCGGCGTGTGGATATTACTCAAGCGCTGGGCGACCGGGGAGCCGGCAGGCGGCGGCGTTCCGGTGTCCAGGTTCTGAGGATCGAAGACGGCAATCGGGCCGTTCGGCAGGCTCTGACGCTGCAACCCCACAGCGCCGAGGTCGAAGAACCAGGCGTTCTCACAATCGAATTTCTTCTCCGAGAAAGCGCCCGGGCTGTCTTCCGACAACGACGGGGGGCCGCCGGCGCCGCCGGCCACGACGGACGGATCGACCGCGACGCCTGGAAAGCTGGGGGCCGCGTCCATCCCGGCGCCCGTGGCGAACGGGACCGGTTCGGGCAATGTACCGGAACCACCCGAGGGCGGCGAGAATTGCGCGCGGGCCAGGGGAACCACGCTCAAACAGCCGGCGATCACCGCCGCACCCACCCAATTTCGCATGACGTCTGCCTCCCCAGGCACGCTTGAACTCTTTCCCACTTTGGCGTGGGCTGGCGCATGTCTCGCCCCTATTCAATCGGCCCCTACAATCTGCAAACTTTAACAAATCGTTACATCCAGACCGAACGTGATCTATTCTTTCGGTTTCTTCTGATTTGGACCGACGCACCTTATCGACTCGGCCTGGTCGATCGTGCCATGTCTTGGGAAGAGGGGAAGAGGGGGAAGAGGAAGGAGAATGGGAAACAGGGAATAGGACAAGTGAGGATGCGTCCTCTCTTGTCCTGTTCCCTGTTTCCTATTTCGCGCCGTCTACAAGCGAGCCGCGCTATTCCCTTGTGCGGAGCCGCACTGGCTGAACGGGCGACGGCGCATCAAGAGCCGGCGTGACCCCAAGATCGCCGACCGTCGCCGGCGGCGCCGGCGGCGGAAGACGCGCCATGAGATCGGCGTCCGGCTGGCGAGGTTTGCCTTCGATGGGTTTGCGCGTGACCAGCAACGGGTCGGGCGGCGGCGGCTTTCGTTGCGCCGTGGTGTGCGAACAGCCCAGAAGTGCGCCGCCCAGTGCTGCCGCTAGACCCAATCGTCGGATGGCACTCACCATGACTCGCCTCGCGTTTCGGATGCCGTGTAGCCCGTTGCCGCCAGAACAACTCTACAGCGTATCACGGCTATCGGCGGCGGCGACCAGTAGTCTTGAACCGAATAAATGGCGAGCCGGGTCGCGTAAGCGCCCGGAGGGGACGGAACGGCGCGACCGGCAATCCCGGCGCGCGGACGCGCTGTTTAGCCGCGACCCGAAGGGGAGCGCGGGGTTTACCGCATCTGGGTGAATCTCTATACTGGCAGCGCGCCGGCAGAGGGCGGGGTAACCCCGGTCGAGACAAGAACACATCTTTCGACGGAGCAACCATGCCTCCTATTCCTGTCGGAGAAGCGAATCCACCAACAGCCACTCGCGGCCCGTCGTTCGTACTCGTGCCACACCTGAACGGCATCGAACCGGAGTGTGAGAAGGCGTTGCAGCAACTAGAGCAATCCGGAGTGCGCGTGGTGCGTCGGGCCGGCTGTTCGGCCATCGACGTGGCCCGCAACGAAATGCTCTCTGACGCCCTGCACGACGGCGCCGAGTCGATGCTGTTCATCGCCTCGGACATCGGCTTTGAGGCCCAAGACGCCCTGCGGCTGCTGGCGCGGCCTGAGCCAAGGAAAGAAAAGGGAAAGAAAAGGAGTCGGGAGTTGCATAGTAGATAACCTCATGGGGCGGCGCAGCCGTTGCGACGCCCGCCCGCAGCGGCCCGCCAAAGGCGGCTTGGC
>DHJA01000258.1:4873-5089 GCA_002404095.1 Planctomycetaceae bacterium UBA4732
CGCCAAGCGTTTTGCCGCCCAGGGGGATGGGACGGCTCGCCCTGAAGGAACACGAAGCGCCCGCCGCACCATGAGGTTATCTACAAAGCAGGTCGGGAGTCGTTGTTTCGACCAACTCTAAACAATGACTCCCGATCCCTTGTCCTTCTCGAAGAGGGAACATAGTGGATTACTTCCGGTTACAAATCTACGATGTCCCCTGGTATGTGGGTTTTA
>DHJA01000036.1 GCA_002404095.1 Planctomycetaceae bacterium UBA4732
GGGCGCTGTAGTATTAGAGTCTGTTCCAGAAGGGGGCGAGGAGACCTCGCCCCTACGGAAGAACCGCTGTGGGGACGGGGTTTCCCCGCCCTTCTGGAACAGATTCTTAACGCCGAATAAGACAACGCTGAATCGCAATCGCCGTCAAAATGCTCTTAGGACACTGCCGGAGACTGCCTCGAAAGGGACGCCATGAAATCATCGGGCTCCTATCCGATCCTGCTGGAGACGCTGCAAGACGTGCGGAGTCAGTGGCGCCGTAACAAGATCCTCGAAGGCGCTTTATTGGCCCTGGCAGGCGTCGCCGTCGTAGTGACCGCCTTGGTGGCCGTGGACAACTGGTTTCAACCGGGCGCCGTTGGCCGGTTGATGCTGGCCGCCGTCCTGTGGGGCGGACTGATCGCCTTCCTGTTGGGGCTGGTAGTACGGCGTTTCCTGGAGGACCGGCGTGACGACTTCTTCGCCGCCCTCGTCGAGCGCCAACATCCGGAATTGCGCAACCAACTCATCAACGCACTGCAACTTGGCCGCGGCAATCAGCACGGCTTTTCTCCCGGACTGATCCAGGCCATCGTTCACGACGCCAGCAAGGCGACCGCCGACATGGACATGAGCGACAGCATCGACCGCCGGCCTGCGAGGCGCGCCGCCTGGATTGCATTGGCGGGCCTGCTGGTTGTCGGAGGCTACGCGGTCGCCTTCCCGCCGGAGTTCGGCACAGGCTTGGCCCGCGTCCTGTTGCCCATCAGCGACATCGCGCCGTACACACGGACGCACATCAAGTCGGTCGATCCGGGTAAAGCCGTGACGCGCGTGCCCGAAGGTCAAAGCCTGACGGTGGAAGTCCGGGTCGCTGGCGTGATTCCCGCGGCCGCAACTCTGTACCACCGCGCCGACGGCGGCGCCTGGAAAGATGACGCAATGCCCGCCGAGGGAACGCCCGGAGCGTTTCGCGCCACGCTCGGCCATATCATCGAGTCGTTCGATTACTACGTCGCTGTGGGCGATGCCCGTTCCTCGGTGTACCGCGTTGAGGCGGTCAAGCCGCCGCGCGTCGAGAGCCTGATTCTGACGTACATCTTCCCGGCCTACCTGGGCAAGCCGGCGGAGTGGGTCGCAGACTCCGGCGGCGCCCTCGTCGCCGTCACCGGCACGACGGTCGCCTTGGAACTCAAGGCTAGCAAGCCGCTCATCCGCGCGGAGTTACGCCCGGTCGGCGCCGAACCGCTCGCCTTGGAAAAACAGGGCGACGACCGCACCTGGGGTTGCTCCTTGGTCGTGTGGGCGCCAAGCGCCCATGCGGCGCCAGGGATCACCGGACGGAAACTGACCGCCCCGACGACGTACCTCATTCACATGGAAGACGGCGACAACACGCCGAACGATACGGCGAGCCGGCCGATCACGGCCGTGCCCGATCTGCCGCCGAAAGTAGTACTGCACGACCACGGCCCCCGGCCCGGCCCGAATTCGGCGGCGCCGCTGACAGTGGACGCGACCGACGACCACGGCCTCGCCGGGGTGCGCTTGCTCTATCGCGTCAACGGCGAGGAGGCCGTCCGCGAGTTGGCGAAGCGCGCCTTCTCCGAACTGAACCACGATCAGGACAAATGGGACTATTCATGGAGCTTATCGGCGTCCGGACTGAAGGCTCGCGACAAGGTGGAGTATTGGGCAGAAGCGGTGGACCACAACAACATCACCGGCCCCGGCAAAGCCGAATCTCGCCATCTGGCGTTTGAAGTACTGGACCCGAAGGAAATCGCCGAGAAATTAAATCTCAGCATCCACGACTACGCCCGCGAGTTGGAGACGCTGCTCAAGCGTCAAACCATCAACCGGTCGCAGACGGCCGACCACGCCCCGCTCGTTGGCGCGGCCAAGGAGCAGGCCGGCATTCGCGCCGACGCCGGCAAACTGGCGCTCGCCATGGAAAACGACCATTTGCCGGTAACGACCATCGTGCAAGCGCTCCACGATTTGGTCGCCGGTCCGATGGCCGACGCCGTGAGGTTGTTGGAGTCCGGCCGCGACGCCACCAAGGAGTCGATCAAGGATGACTTCCGCGCCCGCTCGCTGCCTGTGCAGGATAAGATTATCGCCGCGTTAAAGGCTCTGGTAACTCGCCTGCAAAACAACGAGCGCGCCCGCGACGAATTGAAGAAGATGGCGAAGAAAGATCCCGAAGCGCACAAAAAGTTGGTTGGCGTGCTGGCCGAAATGATTAAGCACCTCGACGAGTTGCTTAAAGATGAAACGCAAATGGCCGGCAAGTTCGAGAAGCTGCCGACGAAAAACCCCAATGAGATCAAAGACGACGAAGGGCTGAAGGCGCTCAAGGCGCTGGACGATCTGGCCAAGCGTACGCAGACCTGGGCCAAGGGATCCGTGGGCGAGTTGCCGAAGCTGGCGGAGGGCTTCGTGGACGATTTCAACCTGCGCAAGGAGGCCAACAAAGTCTACGAAGAAGTCGAGAAGGCCGCCCAGCGCGCCAAGGCGGAAACAATGCCGGTGGCGGCCGAAGACCTCGGCGCCGGGCTGGCGACAAAGATGAAAGAAGACCTCGAAAGCTGGCTGCCTGATTCGCCGGACAATACCAAGTGGGCGTTGGAGGAGCCGCCTAACGGCAAAAAGATGAAGATACCGGAGATGCCATTGCCGAAATCTCTGGAAGACCTGATCGGCGACCTGCTACAAAAGGCGGACGAGTTCGACAAGGACGCCGACGACGTGACCTCAGCGTGGGCGGACAATCTGGACCAGGCTGGCTGGGGCGTGGCGGACGGCCCAATCGCCAGCTTTTCCGCCAAGGGCAAGACCGGCAACGACCTGCCCAACAAGAACGAGATGAACGGCCGCTCCGGCGCCGGCCGTCGCGGCCAATCCACCGGCCAGATGGTGGGCGATACGTCGCGGACGCTGCCCGGCCGGCCGACGCCGGCGCGCTTAGACAACTCCAAATTCGAGCCGGGCAACCTCAAAAAGGACAGCGACGAAGACCCCAACGGCGCGACCGGCGGCGGCAAGAAGGACGGCGCCGGCAGGATCGGCCTGCAAGGCGACGTGCCGCCGGACTTCGTGAAAGACATGGGTCGTCTCGCGGCGAAGCAGACCGGCATCCGCGAGAAAGCGGAGAAGGTTGCTCGGAAACTCGACACGATGGGCGTGTCATCTTCCCGGTTGTCGGAGAGCGTCCAGCTGATGAAGTCCATCGAGAAAGACCTAGCGGACGGCAAGTACGAAGACGCCGCCCGCAAGCGCCGCGAAGCGATCGGGAAAATGCGCTCGGCCTTCAGCGACGTGGACCACGCCACGGCGGAGGTAATCAACCGGGCGCGCGATCTGCCGCCGCAACTGCGCGGCGAGTTGCTCCAATCGTCGGAAGAGGGGTACCCGCCGGGGTATGAAGGGCTTCTTAAGAGCTATTACAAGTCGCTTTCGGCTGGCGATAAGTAGCAGTCGACGGTTACTTCAACCCGTCGTTCGCGCGCCGGGCTAGTATTGGCGGCGTTCAGCAAGCAGGTTGTCAAGTGCCGCGGCGTACCTCTCTCCAGGAGACACCTTTATGCCTCGACGCCACGTACTCTTCGCTCTATTTCTTTGTCTACCCCTGATGTCTCGTTTTCCGGCTCGCGGCGCGGCGCCCGAACAGCGCGTCGATAGTTGGGGCGATCCGCTGCCTCCGGGCGCGCTGGCCCGGCTGGGAACGGTGCGCTTCGGACAGCCTAACACTACAGCGCAGCTGACG
>DHJA01000047.1:0-342 GCA_002404095.1 Planctomycetaceae bacterium UBA4732
GGCGGAAGACTTCGTGTAAAGCCGAGTGTCCCTAATTCCTTCCGCAAATCATCGAGCGCGCTTTCAATCGGCATTGGTTCGGTCTGAAGATGCGGCCCGAGTTCGGCAATCGAATCCTCAAGCGCTTTTGCATCGAAGCGGAGCTTCTCCAGCTCGCGTTCAGCCTCGGCGCGATGGCTGGCCAACTGGGACAGCACTTCCGCAACCTTCGAAATTCCCTGTGAATAGTCTTGTAACGCGAGCATCTCGCTAATAAAAGCTTCGGGGATCACCGACCCCTTTTGAAACGCCGCCAGTAACTCTTGTTCGTCCTGTCCGAAGAGGTGCGTCGCGCGAAAAAGG
>DHJA01000047.1:435-3970 GCA_002404095.1 Planctomycetaceae bacterium UBA4732
GTGAAAGCGCTGCTCACGCGGCTGAGTGCGTCGCGCGAAAAAGGTTTTCGTACGCTTGCTGCCGTGGCGCATTGTCGAGCCAGTTCGCCTGAGTGAGCCTGCCAATTACGGTTTTGCGGTCCGCCTTATTCCCGTTTATCCAGGCATTGGACCAGTCACCCGTGCTGCGCTCAAGTTTCCATACCGCAGAGGGATTCGCCTCTTCTCCGCGAATATCCAGCCTGACGCTCCCTGTGCCGGGCGTCTTGTCCAGATGTGTCGCAAGCCGCGCGAATTCCGTGGGGCTGCGCTTCTGGTTACTGCACAGCCTTCCGATTCGGCCCGTTGAAGCGTAATCTATCGCATCAAAAAGGGAGGTTTTGCCAAGCCCGTTCGGGCCGTACAAAACTACGACAGGCGCGTCAAGTGAAAAAGTCTGCTTATCCCTGTAGACCCTGAAGCCCTCCACTGTCATTGAGACCAGACGGGAATGCGCGCGTGGTGACGACAGCGACATATGGTCCGCCCGCGGCGAGACAATCGCCGACGGCAACGATTCCTTCCCTGCACGAAGATCGCCCGCGATTCTCTCGGCGGAACGGACGCCAGCTTCGACCAGGTTTCTTGCCAAGGAAGCCGAAAGGCCTGCCGCCTGAAGAAGGTCCTGAGCTGATTGCGGCCGCTGAAGTTCGGCGCCGTTCGCGCCACTCAAGGGTAGAAACGGGAGCCGCAATAATTCGTCGCGTTGATTTTCAGCATCGGGTAGCGCCCGGATAACATATTTCCGGCAAAACAGGGGATCAAGCTCCAAGGAAGCATAGAAGCGGTCGTCCTCTTCCTGGTCCGAAGACCGGCAAAGAACGAACGATAGGGTTCTCTCATCCCATTCGAGGTTGTTCTTTCGGTAGAGCTGCTTGAATCCGTCATACGTCCTTTTAAATGCCTCGACCGGATGGGAATTGAACACTGAGAAAGCCGCAATGTCATTGGGCAAGGTCAGCAACAGCAGGTCAGGACCTTCTGTGAACGAGATTCTCCCGGACTCGCTCGCGGGCCAGAGAGAGCTAATCGCCTGCCGGAGAGCGCTAAATGATGCTTCGGTCTGGGACATTCAAGAGCTCCATAATGAAGGCACGATATTCGGCAGCTGTTGCATCTCTGGCCTTCGCCAATAGCGTTTGAGCGTCGGTGTGCTTGATGCCTCTTCCTCCGCCGGGATCGGTAAAGGCTGCGATTTCGCGCGGCAGGATTGGTAAGTTGTTATCATCACGGCTTACAAAAATGATTGAGGAGTGCGTTTTTTCAGCCAGCCGCCTGAAAGCCGGCACGCATTCAGAATGCTTTGACCCACGAATTGCGCCGATCTCGACACCGGCAGTGTCGTAACGTCCATGCAACTGGGAGCGGAGAGTGTCAAGCTCCGCAACGCCGCCGATCAAGGCAAGCGTCTGAACCACATGCTGCAGACTGAACCGTTCGTCAGCATCCCAGGCTGTGTCGATGTCGGCCGCGGGATCAGGAGCGGGACCTCCTTTCTTTGTGACCGCGCCGGCGCGCTTCGCGCAAGCAACATCCACGCGAACGGCCAGAACCTGTGATTTCAGATTGCGGTAGGCGTTGACTGTTCGACCGTGAGCCGTTTTGAGATCAGCTTCTATCGCGGTTCCGATAAAATCCCCATCTGTAACCGTATCGAGTTCATCATTCACCCACTTCACTACAGCAGGAACGGGACCACCTGGAAGTCTTGGATCAACACTCGCGTTTCCGGAAAGCGGGAATGTCCGGGCATCCACCAAGGCCGCCGTTCGGTCGGTCGCATTCGGAACCACAGAAACAGGAACACGCACTTCCACCGTATGAATGCACTCTCCCATTTCGCGAAGCACGGCGTCCTTGCAAGTCTGAAGGGCGGTGGATTTCCTTAAGCGGCTGCTCTGTGTGGCAAAGGTCGGTGCGCACCCGTTACTATCGAAAGGGGCGCGGGGACCAAAAATGAAGCTGGAATATCCATGGGGATCACGCCGGGCCGGAGCTTTTCCGTGGGCCGTGCAAACCATCACAACGGCAGCGTCATGCCGCTGGACAAAAGCTGGATGGGGGAGAGACAAGAAATTGCTCGCGGTGGTCAGGAAGGTCACATGATTAGGCGCCGGATTGTGCTGGAGAACGAACACCCATTGAAGATTACGGGGGTTGTTCGAGTTCCGGCAAAGCTGATCGAACTCTTCGAGGATTGTATTGAGCACAGCCGCTCCATCCTCTCGTCCAACCCAGTCATAACAAAGCAGGGAGAAGAAGCGACACGGCAATCCGTTGTCGAACCGCGCATTGAAAACCTTCACGGCCCTTCCCGTAAACATTCGTTGATGACATATATTTTCCTCCGTCCACGACGGAGAAATCTTCGGCTGTATCCAAAGTGACAGGGCTCCAGCGTTATCCTTCACAAAGGTCACAGAGGTATTGACCCATTGAGCGTCGGTTACGTGGTCCGGCGCATTCTCTGCCTCGACGTTTACGGAATACGGCAGCGCGCAAAGTGCGAGATATTCGGTTTTCGACAAACCCCGAACGCCGGCGATTAGAATTCTTGCTGATGGGACGACTGCAGTCGCCATGTGTGCCGCGATGCGAGAGACGGCCTCGACCCCCGGCAGTCCGAACTCGGGGAAGAGCATAATATGCGGATCAGTGGTGCGGGCAATCTCGAAAGCCGTGTCTATTGCCTGAGCAAGGCTGGTACTGCATTCGGCCAGAAGAGGGAACGGCTCCTGAAGCGGTGTCTCAAACTCCAGGTACGGCTGGACCATCAGCATCCTCACGCAAGTTGAAGGCAATGTCACCGAAATTTCTTGCTCGGAAACCTGGATGCTCATCCGAGCTCAATTCTCAGCGGCTGTGGAGCACTCACCATCATTACTCCCAATCCGCGCTCTTCAGGCCAAGGCTCCGCGCATTCTCCGAAACCGCGCGCTTCACGCCGTCTTTTGCGCCATCCGGGAATTCGGCCGAAATTTCCACGACGACTTTCACCGTGGCATTGGGGTCCGAGACCAGCACGGATATGATTTCATCCGCCACCTGAACCAGCCGCATTTTGGCCGTCGCGGCCGAAACTTCGACCGTTCCATGAAACGAGTGCGGACGCGAAGCGGCAGCAGCACCGCTGGCTGGCTTCTCCGAAGCGCCTGAGCCTACCCCACCTTCCGGCGAAGGCGATTCAGACGGCCATGACGGTTTAGAGCCGCTCTCCGAAAATCCGCCTGTCGGCTTGCTTTGGTTCTCCGCATATTGCCGTGCGGCCTCTGGTTCGATTAGCAGCAGGGTGTCATCGAACTGGACGTTCCCATCCCCGAGGTGGAAACCCTCGAATTTCCCATCCTGACGGCCGTACGCCGTGCCAAAAAATTCATGGGCAGCCGCGCCTGTTCGGATGGCCTGCGCAAGCACTTCGCGGTTCTTCAGGCGGGGAAGATAAAGATAGCGCAGCGTGTCTTCCCAAAAAGCCATCGCTCCCGTGGCGGGCTTGCCTTCTTTCCAGTACAAGTCTTTC
>DHJA01000047.1:4090-31450 GCA_002404095.1 Planctomycetaceae bacterium UBA4732
CTTTCAGCTTTGTGCGCAGGTGGATTGGCGACCATGTCGTGATGACAAGCTCGTTTTCGACGCAGACCCGCTCGATTTCTTTTCCCACGGACCCTCCGGTCGTGTTCACCGGAAAAGCCTCGACTTCGGGCTTTGCTTCCGTCGGGGTTTCCTGAAGCGCGCACAGCAGCCACTTGTAACACTCGCGGGCCGCGCGCGGCAGCACTTCGTCGGCGCTCTGCAGTTCCTTTTCGGCCTGCTTTTTCTGAAGCTGGTCGATATTGAGCCGTCCTTCTTTCACATCGTCTACAATGGAGCCCCAGGCGAGCGCCACGCGGGCGGCGTCGTTCAGGCGCGACAGCGAGCCGTGATCGGCGGCAAGGAAGAGAAGGCGGTTCCAGCGATGGCGGGGCTTGGGTCCGTTGTTCCTCATCCATTCCAGAACAGCCTCGAACGCGGGGCGCGATTCCTCCCGCGAATACCATTTCTCGGGCGGCAGGACGACCATGCGCAAGGCCGTATCGTCCGGAACGTCGCCATGCGGCGTAAACACGTGGATGCCATCGAAGAATGTCGCGTTCCCAGGCCCCAGCTTCAGAACATCGGCGATTTTTCCGCGCACTTCGGTTTTTTCATCGAAGCGGCGTTTGCGGTCTTCCATTTCGCGGCGCAGGTTGGCGCGTGTGTCGAACCAGAACCGCGTTGCATCCTGCGTCTTGTCGCCGGAACTGTTCAGGTAGTGCAGCCGGTCCGCCAGCCGGTTGAGGGCATCCGAATACACCGAAGATGTCTGGCCGGGTTGCAGGCATCCAAGAATGACGCGCGCACGGTCGATGCCCCGTATGCTGACCTTGGTAGCGACCGATGAAGGTGCGCTGCCCAGGAAAAGCGTCCGCGCCACCCGGCGGGCGGCGCCGACCTGGCCGAAGCGCGGCTCCTTGTTTTCCAGCTCGGTCGTTTCCGCCCGCTCGCCGTCAATGTCGCGTTCGACCACGGCATCCCATCCCGCGGGCAGGTAATACGTCAGTTCGTTGCGGGTGCTGCCGTCATGCAGGGGCAGGCTTCCGGCCAGGATCAGCAGGTCCTTATTGTCGTCCTTCCAGAGCCGATAAATGACCTTCGCCATCAGCTTCAGCACACCGCGCGTACGCTGAAATCCATCGATGGTAGTCCAGTCGTCATAAAGCCGGTCGAAAATCTCGGGATGAATGGGGTAAGCCTGCACGAGGCGGTCGAAATATCGCCGTTCCTGCGTTTCGGCGGGCAGCTTCGCGCCTTCGGCCACATAGGCATCGGCAAAGGCGCGACATACCGCATCGCGGGTTTTCGCATCGCGCACCGGCTCGAACAATCGTCTGCGTACGATTTCAAAAGCTTCTTCCGTGGCGACCGGCTTCCACAATGCCTGGACGCGTCCGAAGGTTTTTTCAAGGGTCCGCAAGGCGGCAACCCCGCGCTGGCTTCCGGCCTCGACATCCGATTCCGGCAGCGACGCCAGCATTATCGCCGAGGGCACAAGCTTGGTCGCTTCGGTTAGGGACTGGATGAACGAAAGATTGCTGTCATAACTGCCGCCGGTCAAAACCTGCCCTTCCGAAAACTGGCGTATATAGGCCACCAGTTCGTCGATAAGAACGACGCACGGCGCATAGGCCGCAAGCAAATCGCGTAACACTTCCTTGCCGGGCGACGTACCCGCCGCGTCGGACTCCTTCACAAGCGCGAAGCCGTCGTCGCCGCCAAGCTGCCAGGCCAATTCCCCCCAGAGGGTCTTGATGACCTGCTTGCCGTGCTTCCACGGCTGGCTCGGTCCATGGGCGGTGCCATCGAGCACCGCAACGCGAGCCTGCGCCACGTCCATCAACCCGGCCCGCTCGATCAGTTCCGGAACGCCGGCCAGTTCGGAGAGGGGACATTTTCGCGTCGCCAGATGGTAAACAGCAAGCATCGTATGCGTTTTGCCGCCACCGAATGCCGTCTGAAGCTGAATAACCGGCTCGCCACCCTTACCGGCGAGCCGTTGTGCGACCTGCGTGAGAAGTAGCCGCATGCCCTCAGTGATAAAGGTGCGCTCGAAAAAAGCAGCCGCGTCCTGGTACTCGCGCGTCGCTTTGCCGGTGTGGACGGCCGTGATGTCGGCTGCAAATTCCGACTGCTGGAAGGTGCCTTCCAGGACATCGCGATGCGGAACGGTAATCTCTCTCCAGGGCTTCATGGTCTGTTTCCCCTATCGGTCAAACAGGGCCGCCTGCTTCAGCCCCGGCACGCTCGTCGCCGCGGATTCGATGGCGCTCCAGCTTGTGATGATTTCGTTGTAGGCACGGGCGTCTTCGGCCCAGCCCTGACGTTCGCAAAGAGTGTAAAGACGATAAGCGAGCTGGCGAGTGGCGTCAGCCTTCGCCTGCACAGCAGCCAAAACTTTTCCAGCACCGCTCTCGCCTTCCGATTTGAATACGCGAACAAGCTGGTGTAGCACTTCCCACACCGGCATCCGGGCATCCGTTGTAGGGTCCCAGTTTGCCGCATATTCAGCCCACTTCAGTAAACGCACGACCCCGCCTGTAGCAAAGAGAACGCGGGCTTGCTCGACGCCTTTGACGCTCGTTCCCTTCGCGCGGGCGAGTGTATCAGCTTCTCCAAACTTCCCGTCTTTCCAGCCATACTGCTCAAACCAGTGCAGACAGAACTGCGTATCGTGGTCGAAGTCGTCCTCCGCAAGGAAACGGTTGACGAGCTGAAGCGCCGTCCGCACACTCATAGCCGTGCCGTCCGCTTCGATTACAGCGGCGTATTTGGAGAAGACCGCCATTCCCGGACCGATGATTGCCTGCGACAAATCGACTGGCACCACAGGTGCTTGTTCCTGGCCCACTCCTCGTGTCATCTCGTCGAGGGCTTCTGGCAGAACCTTATTCAGCTCACGAAGAAAACTTCGACGTGAGATCGTCACGGCACTTGCCGTGCGTGTACGACAGACAAGCACAATGCTGGAAGCAAGTGCGTTCGTTCCGAGACCAATTTGCCTGTTATCGCCTTCCGTCCGCATTGGCCAAGTGCCTGTAACAGCAAGGCCCGCACGATAGAGAGCTTCCAGAAAGGTTTCCCATCCCGTTGACGTTGTTCCAGCGTCGGATTCAGTTTCAGATTGCTTGAATGCGTAGTAGAGGGTTAGAGGAACACCTGGGTGGAGCTGTTTGGAGAGCCCGCGCATTGCCTCAGTCATTCCCTCCAGAAAAAACGACTCGGCTTGTGTAGTGCCCCCATGACGGTACGGTGTGGCGACCAGTTCTTCGGCCTTCGGTACGGCCATTGTTGCGAGTAATTCCGGGAAAATGTCCCGCAGAGTCCGCCGCAACCAAATGTAAAAGAAATCCGACAGGTCGGCGTAGCCGATATTGTCGTAGTAGGGAGGATCGGTCGATACTACTCGGCCAATACTGATATCTTGCGTCTGTGCGGCACACTGTAAGGCGTGCCCCGGAGCTTCAGCACTGAAATTCTCGATCGCGCGAGCTACGACGGCGATGCTTTCAATAAACCCTGAACTCGACGTCGCGAAAGGCGATCCCTCAGCGTAATCCCACGTCATTGGAATTGCATGACTCGCCAAAGTTGATCGCATGGCATTGTCCTTTGTGCGCCAAGTGGCGATGGTGGAACCGTAATCGGCCACTCTATCCAAAGCGAACGCGAGATAAAGACTAATGGCTTCGGCGTAGGCTTTCGCCCCAATCCCGCCGGCTTCAAGACCCTTTTCGTCTTGGGCCATTCCAGCATCGACGGCGGCTTGTTGAATTTCCCTACGCATGTCGACTATAAGGTCGCTGAACGTTGTAAGTGCCGTAAGCTGGCGCGGACTAAAAAGGTCCCCGAAGCCTTTCAACCCGTAAAGAGGCGGAGAGAACCAACGCGGATTATCTGGCATCTCTAACGACGGCTTCGACTCCGGCCTGGGACTTAGCGCGACAGACTCGTGATCTGGCGTTGGGGAAAGGCAAATTCTAGCGCGCCCACACTCGGCAATGATCGACATCAGGCGTTGGCCCATTCGTCCCTCGCGGGCCTCAGCGTAAATATATTTCGGCTCGATCGGAGATTTCGATAGGATGCATCGAAAGTTGGCACCGCGACCGAGTTTAGTCCCGTTCTTCGCGTCGACGGGGGGCTTACCGATCTTCACAGCAAAGCGGAATTGATCTCCTTCGATGATCGGCTCGACGTAAACTTCTTTTCCATCGTTGCTCGAAACAACAAATGTGGATGTCAAAGGGACATCGACGTGACGATAGGCAGGGCTAGGACTCTTCACCGTTCGCGCCCATAACCATGCAATTACTCTAAGCTTTTGCCCGATAAGAGGCTTCAGGTCTATTCGCTCTTCAGCCATTTCGGCCGTGACCTCGACCGTGGGATAAAGATGCTTCAGCCTCTGGTAAGCGATCTCCCGTATCCTCTCGCCGTAGTGCTGCACATCAAACTGAAGAGCCTGAAGGCCGCGGCATTCACGAAGCAGCTTTTCTGCGGATGATTGGCGATGCCAGTCTGGGTTAACAGGGGACTTGCCCGCGAACTTAGCGGGCACCTCGATCATCGCCTTGTTAATGAGCACCGCCACCGGGTTAAGATCGCTCGCATACGCTTCAAGACCAAGTCGCTGTGCTTCCATCGGAATCGAGGCGCCTCCGGCAAATGGATCATGCATCGCCGGCAATTTCTCGGGGACAAACAATTGGGCGGCCTGTTCGTGATGTTGGTTTACTTCACACGTTTCCTGCCATGACTTTCGAATTTCAGCCCGCGCCTTCTCCAGAACCTCTTCATTGTTGGTGTTTTCCCACCGTATAAGGTCTTCGATGATCGCAAATAGCCGTTTACGGCTCGCTGCCCAGCTGGCTTTCAGATGACTCGGCGGAATTTCGTCTGGGTGCTCTATCTCCCATCTCCAGGACGGATCATTTACCAGCTGGCCGAATAAGACGGCACGGGCTGCGGCTACGGGACGCTGAGCCCACCACTTATGTAACGTGGTTGGATAGCCCGCGGGAGCCTTCCTTTTCCTGCGAGAGGCCTCCGTATTGATGGCATCGAGAGGCATTGCCACTTCAATGAGTTTCTTGGGAGTCTTGACGGCACGCGTCATTGGGCCTCTGCTCGGGCGAGCAGATCGCCCAGGTTGTAATTGATTGAGGCCACGCCCCAGCCTGGCTCACGGTCGAAGGGGTTACGGATATAGTGCGGTCCTTCAGTCGTATCGCACTCGCCGACGAGGACGACCGCCAGCACGAACTTGTCGCCCTGATTGCAGGCATACAGCATCTCGTTGCGCGTGACGCAGACGGTGCCTGCGCCCTTTACGCGCCCCTTTACTTCGATGTGGCGCGGCTCCGGCTGCTTGCCGTCCACGGCGGGCGGATAGGAGGTCAGGTCCCAGCCGCATTTTTCCGACGAAACATCCACGACCTGGCATCCGCGCGCTTCCTCGGCGCGGCGAACGGCTTTCATGGCCAGAAGCTCGATACGCGCGCGAGCCGCGGCATCGGCAGCGAAGGCAGCGGCAACGGGATCGACCGGCGCGTCGCCGCGGCGCTTGCCCAGTAACCCAGCCGGAATGACCAGAGCGCCGCCAAGAGCCACCGGCGTGCCATTCACAACATGCCGCATGGATTGCAGCTCTTTCTTGCGGTTATCGAGGCGGCCTTCGAGGTCCGAGACCGTGCGGCGCACATTCTCCAGATTGAGCCGCACGTCCTTCCCGGCCCCCTGGTCCTCTTTAAGCTTCAGCCAGCGGTCCTGCCAGAAACCGATTTCCTTGGTCAGCCGCTCATGGACGGCGTTGAGGGTCTTTTCGACGTGGGCGATCCGGCGCGTGGCGACTTCGGCGTAATGTTCCGGCACAAGGGTTGCCGCAGCAAGTCCGACAGCGCGGCTTTCCTGATTGGTGGCCGCCCAGGATGCCGTCATGATGTCCTGTAGCAATGACCGCTCGGACTCGACCAGCGGTTCGAGGTCCAGATGCGGCGCCCAGCCCGCGAAACTCGCGAAGCCTTCCGGCGTGACTCGCACAAACTGTATTCGCTTCGAAAGCACGCTGCCGTCGCCCGATTTGACTTCGTGCGTCAGGAGAAATAGCAGCCACGGCTCCGTGCCTTCGTCGGCAGGGTCCACAAGAACCGCGCCCTGACGCAGCAGGTTGGCGTGCTGTTCAATAATGATGTCGGAAAGCGACAGCATCAGCGGATGACCGGGGTGCATGAGCACAGCGCGGCTGACACCCGGCTTGTCCAGGGGCTGAACCGCCGAACGCTCAAAGCAGATGCGCTCATAGCGTTTCAGCACGGGTTCCTGTTCGCGCCGGTTGCGGCCGGTAATGCGGCGGTCCCGTTCGCGGATCGTCGCCGGGACATGGGTAATCTCGAAGCGGCCCGCTTCGCGCGCATGAGCTGTGCCGCCCAGCGCGTCGAAGGCTTTCAGGAAGAAGGACCGGACGAAGTACGGCTGAAGGCGGCGCGCTTCGGCCTTTTCCATTTCTTCCTTCACCGCGAAGAGCCGCTCCGCGCTCATTGATTCCTGTGCGAGAGCGTTGCGGTCGAGAAGCGATTTCAGGTGATCGCGGTCAAGCGCCTGGTCGATTTTCTTCGTGAGGCGATCCCGAACCTCTTTTCTGTCGCCGTAGCGGATGGCCTGTATGAGCAGGTCCTTGAGGCTGGTCTCTTCGAAGACTTCGCCCAGGATGTCGAACACGCGGCCTTTCAGCGCCTCGGATTCAATTTCCAGCTTGTGGAGCAGGCGGTGGTACACGTCACCCTCGCGCGTTTCCTTCGCCACGAGGTTCCACAGGTGGCACACCTCGGTCTGCCCGATGCGATGGATGCGTCCGAACCGCTGTTCCAGCCGGTTCGGATTCCAGGGCAGGTCGTAATTGACCATGAGATTGGCGTTCTGGAGATTCACGCCTTCGCCCGCAGCATCAGTCGCAACAAGCACGCGCACATCGGGGTCGGAGCGGAACAGTGCCTGAAGGCGGCGGCGTTCGTCCCGGTGCGTCCCGCCGTGAATGGTGATGATAGCGTCGCTATTGCCGAGAACGCCGGCAATCCTGCCGTGCAGGTAATTCAGGGTGTCGCGGTGTTCCGAAAAAATGATGATCTTGCGCTGACGTCCGGCGGCGTCCTGCATTTCGGGATTGTTCTGGAGTATCTTCGAAAGCTCGTCCCACTTGCGGTCCTGACCCGAAGCGACCAGCGTCTTGGCCTGCTTTTCGAGCCCCTTGAGAATTTCGATTTCGACCTCAAGCTCGGAGATCGAAGCAGCGGCCGTCGCGTCATCGACGAGCGTTTCTTCCAGGTTCTCTTGCTCCTCGGCGTTTAGATCGTCGTCATCTTCCGGAGCATTAGCCAGCGTTTCCGCCAGAGCCTGGCGGACGCCGAGCTTCTCATCCCGCAGGCGGGTTTCGAGCCGCTCCTTGCGGCGTTTGAGTGACTGGTAAATCGCCTCCGGACTGGACGCCAGGCGTCGCTGAAGTGCGGTGAGCGCGAACCCGACGGAGCCCTTGCGTGGGCCTGCGAGTTGGTCGGCCTTTCCCATCTCCGTCTGCACGTAATGCGTGACGGATTCGTAAAGCGCCAATTCGAGCGGCGAGAGCGTGTAATTGACCGTGTAAGCCTTGCGTTCCGGGAACAGCGGCGTCCCATCGAATTTCAGCAGCTCCTCCTTCACCATCCGGCGCATGAGGTCGGAGGCGTCCACCTTGTGGACGCCGTCCCGGAACTTGCCGTAGAAGCGATCCGAGTCGAGAAGCGAGAGGAAGAGCTGGAAGTCTTCCTCCTTGCCGTTATGCGGCGTGGCGGTCATCAGGAGCAGGTGCCGCGTCTCCTTGCCGAGCATTTCGGCGAAGCGGAACCGGCTCGTCGTTTCAACCTTGGACCCGAAGAAATGGGCGGCCAGTTTATGGGCCTCATCGAACACGACCAGATCCCACCCAGCGGCGCAAAGTTTCCAGCGCAGGTCCTCGTTGCGCGCCATCTGGTCGAGCCGGACGATCAGCTGGTGGTTGTCCTCGAACGGGTTGCCGCTTGGCGAGGCCTGCTCAAGTTGCGGGCTAAAGACGCGGAACTCCAGCCCGAACTTCTCGAACAGCTCGTCCCTCCATTGCTCGACAAGACTGCCCGGCGCCACGATCAGAATGCGGCGGGCGTCGGCGCGCATGATGAGTTCGCGGATGTAAAGCCCGGCCATGATGGTCTTGCCCGCGCCGGGGTCGTCGGCCAGGACAAAGCGAAGGGGCTGCCGTGGGAGCATCGACTCGTACACCGCGGTGATCTGATGCGGAAGAGGCTCGACGTTCGAGGCGTGTACCGCCATCATTGGATCAAACAGGAAGGCTAAGTCGATGCGCTTGGCCTCGCAGGTGAGCTGAAACGCGGCCCCGTCGCCGTCAAAGGACCAAGGACGTTCGATAGTGGCCAGCCCAATGCCGGCCTCGTCGGCCGAATTCAAGAGCCGGTCTTTCAGCGCGCCGTCGGGCGTCTTGTAAATGACCTGGACTGCATTGGCCGCGATCGGCCCCACGGCGACGACTGTCGCAACGAGGTTGGGTTCGAGGCCGACGAGCGATTGCCCGGACTTAAGTTCGCCGAGCGGCAGCATGGTAATTCCTCGCGTAGTGCGCCGAAGTAGCTTACCGCTTTGGGGGCGTTATGTCCCGGCAAAGGCCTGTGTGCGTTGCGGAAGGTAAGGCCCTGTGCCCCTTTGATAGAGACTACGGCTATTTTCTTCCTGGCAAAGTTTAAGCCCTTGTGGTGCAAATCTGAGCGTCGTCGAAAGTAAGTACACAGCCGTTCCGCCCCTTGCGAGCGCGTTTTCAGAGTCGTCCTACGGCGCTCGATCCCTGGCGGCGGCCAAAAGCAATTGAAAGGCATTGACCGAACCTCGCACCTGGGTTTCCATCGAAGGTCGTCGGTAGATCGGGTGAGATAGTGATCTAAACAACGCCTGCCGGCCAAGGGCCGAGAGCGGTATGTCCAAACGGCCAGGCCGGTGCCGTAAGGTGGGAATGTGGGCCGCTGAGGCAGGCGTGAGCGTCGGGCCGGTGGCCGACCGGACAATCGCCGTTGCACATGCCGCTATTCAGCGGACTAGTAAACCGCCGTGCCGCCGGGGTACATCACCGTTTGAGGCAGATCGCCGGTGCAAGCCTCACTCCCGTAAGACAACGCCGAACTGACCTAAGCAACGGACGGCTCGCATCCAGACCGACTTGCCTTGAAGCTCAGATTTGCACCGGAAGAATCCGGCGCTTGCCGAGTTTTTCTTTGAGGATCTAATTCTCGGTGCGGAGGTACTCGGTGATTTCTTGTTTGGCGGTTGCTTCAGCCGGCCAGGATGGCGATCAGGAGTTGCCAGGGCTGGAGGACGAAGTTCCTAGTGGACCCGATGCGGTTGTGGGAACAAGCATAGCTTCGGGCCTCGAAGACGGGCTGTCAAACGCCTGAACGAGCCGACGGCAAGGGAGCCGCAGGCCCCGTCCGCCTGGGCATTTGCACTTGCGCTGAGTAATTTGACCCTACGCCACTTACGATGAAGCTCAGATTTGCACCGGAAACGCTCCGACTGCTACCGGCTGGAACGAGAGTTACCGCGCGGGGTTCGCACTAAAGTTGCACGCCTAGCCACGGCGCAGAGTAATTTAACCCTACGACGGCCGTGCGGCCGCCTCGAACAATTCCGGCCACCCCGTCCAGGCGTCCAGGGCGGCCGGCTTGATGGCACCGCACCGCTGCCCTCTTTGCAGCCGTTGCCGCTCGTAGATCGACCAAGCCGGCGGCCCGTCGGAGCCAAGCACACAAAGCTCGGCGGGCGCCAATTGGCCGAAGGCGACGGCGTGGCGGTAATACGGGTTCTCCTCCAGCCCCGTCTGTATCCCGGCCGTTAACCGCGCCGGGTCGCACACCGGTCCCTGGACATATAGGCGGTAGCGCGGCGGCCGGCCCAGCACTGGAACTAGTAACGCGAACGACGGTTGCTGCCCCGAGGCGGCGAACAAGCGGTCGAGCACCGTTTGCACATGAGCCTCGGCCAGCTTCTCGCCGACCAAATCGCTGACGCGGTCGCTCTTGCCCAGGAAGCGCAGCAGCGGACACCGCCGGAAGAAGCCGACCACCTCCACCTCGTCGCGCAGCTGGTAGCGGTAGAGTCCCCCACCAGTCGTCAGCACGACCCGGTAGCGGCCGCCGCGATCCAGCTCGTGGGCAAGCCGAAAGCATCCATCCGGAGATTCCGTTTCCTCGAACTCAAAGAAATGCGAGCGGATCGCCAGCGCGGCGCCTTCCCGGCCGACCAGGGGCAGCGACACAACGCCCTCGGTGGCGAGCAGACCCTTGGGCTGGACTTCGACGCCGGGGAACAGGCTGCGAAGTTCGGGCAGGAAGCGAGCGGCCCCAGCGTCTGCCCAGCAGCTTATTAAGGACAAGCCCGGCCAGGCTCGCCGCAGCTTTTCCGGCGTCGCCGCGCCCGAGCGGAAGATCGACGCCAGCGCGGCCGCCCGGTTGGCGTCCGGTTTCCAACGAGGCGCCAGGCGGTCCCACGGCGGCGCCGGCGGTCGCGGGGAGCCGAGGGCAATATCAGCGCAAAGGCGATCTTGCCACTCCTCGAAGCGGCTGAATAGGGCCGTGAGGAACGTCGGATTCCAGATGGACACAAGCGTCAGGTCCGCCGCCCTTAGCAGGCAGAACAGCGTGAGGTAGCGGAAAGCCTCCAGATCCGCCAGGCGCGCCACGCCGGGGGGCACGACGAGGAGCCGTCGAACGGCCATTTGCTCAAGCGCGCCAAGGTAGGCGGCGTCGTCCTCGAAGCCGATGGGGATGCCGCCGGCCGTCCGCCGCTGCGGCCCCAGCGCGGGCGACAGCGACCAGTACGCGCGGCCCCGCCGGACGGCCGGACGCGCCCGGAACAGGTCCGCGATCCACGCAGCGACGGCGCGCTGAAACTGCTTCCGCAGCGAGGCCGTATAGGGGATGAGTTTTTCACCGCCCGTCGTGCCGCTCGTCGGCTCCAGTAGCGTCACCGGCTCGCGCGTCAGGACGGCCGGTGCGCCGTCCGCAATTTGCCTTATAAGAGCGTCAAAATCCTCATAGCGGGACGGGGGCACGTCGCGTTGGTAATCGGCCGGAGTGCGAAGGCGTGCGAAGCGGTGATTGCGGCCGAACTGGGTATCGTGGTTGGCGCGGAGAATGGCGGCGAGGACTTCGGCTTGCGTCTCGGCAACGCGGCGCGTGGCCCGGTTGAATCTGACCGCTTCACGGGAACAGGCCAGCATCCAGGCCGTGTTGAGCAGCCAGGAACGGCTCATCTCGAGAAGACCCCCACGCCGGCCGGCCCCGGGCCGAGCACGCGATAGGCGGCCGGCGTGAAGTTTGCCCGCGTCAGAGGGGCGAGACAGCAAAGTTCATCGCCGTGCGCGTGGCTGGGGTTGCGGCCGACGAAGAAGGCGACGTGCGGGTCGCGCCGCCGTTCCGGCGTGACCTCCGCTACGCCCGGCCGCAAACGGTCCTTGGCAGGCCCGGCCCGCACCACGCCTGCTGTAGCATCGTAAGCCGCCGGGAACTTGCGGCGCGCCAGCGCGTCGATCACTTGTCGCACGTCGTCCGGCGTCGGAGCGTCGTGCCGCGGGAAAAACTCGCGGAAGAACAGCGGCAAAAAGCGATAGGTTTTATATCCTTTGGAGATCAGAAACCAGTACAATTCCTCGTCCGAAGCGGCGTCGATCAGCTCAAGGGCCAGCCGGCCCCAGACGTGAGACAGGGCCGGGTCGCCCCAGTGGTCGCGGTCCACGATGGTGTCGCCGGAGAATAACGCCCTGACTCGCCGCCCCTCCACCTCGGCGTACAGCACCACCTGCGTCGAGAAGCCGCACACCGCCCCCGTCGCCGGGTCGGACAGCAGAATGACCCACCGCTTCTCGTTCAGGTCGGCGTCGAAGGCGCGGCGGCGCACATTCTCGTAATGGCGGTCCATGAGCGCGAACATCGCGTCCCGCTGGGCGAGGGTAACGTCCTTCACGAGAAGCAGTCGGCCTTGGAGTCGCATGTGGTCTCCTGCTACAGACATCCCAACTCCAAATAAGGCGGCCGGCCGTCCAGCCCTTTGCGCGTCGGCTCGCCATCGTCCCAGCATACCAGATAGAGTCGCGTGTCGTACCACGCCGCCCGGCAGGCGCGGACGACGGGTAGCAGCGGGTCGGTTTCATGCAGCCCCATCATTAGGTAATGGTGAGTGCCGGCTGCGGCGGCCCGCACCTGCAGTTCCGCGAGCAGGCCGGCGAACACCGCCGGGTCGTCCCCAGCGACCACTGGCAGCGCCGCCGTAAGATAGCTTACCGCCCCGCCCGGCCTGGGCAGCGGCGGCAGGCCGCGCAGCCGCGCCCAGACGTTGTATGCCGGCCGGACCCAGCCGAGGACGCCTCCATATCCGTGAACCACGGTCTGCCGGAAACCCTGCTGGTCCCAGCCGGCCAGCGTCCCGATCAGGGCGCCGCCGCGAAACGCAAGCAATACATCCTCCAGCCGCAGGTCTTTGAAGACGCCGTTCTCCCCGATGAAATCCTCCTCCTCGTAGACCGGGAAGAACTGTCGGCGCGGCCAGTGTTCGCGCAGGAACGTCAGCAGCGCGCCCACATCCTCTCGCCGTGCGGGACGAACCTCCCAGCCGGTGGGGAGCGGCCGCCGCACTTTCCTTCGGGTCAACGGCAGCGCCGCCGTGTGGAAGCGGCCCGCGTCGTGGTAGGTTGGCAAGCCCGCTCGGCCCGACGTGAGCATCGTCAATGCCAGATGATTACTCTCGGCAATGGTCGTCAAGTAGAGCATGGCTCGGCCATCGGCGTGCAGCCGGCGAAACATGGCATAGCCGCGCGCTGCCAGCCCGCGGTTGCGGTGTTCCTTCAGCAACCGCAGAGTGCTGAGGTAGCCGAGCATCTCTGGCCGGCCGTTGACGTGGCGCGGCGACACGGAACGCACGCCGAAGCCGACAATGCGGCCGTCCTCCGTGTCGCGGCAGGCCACGACCTGGTGGAATCGGCCCTCAACGCGGGCACCGGCGAAGTAACTCGGCTCGCGAAGGAAGGTGAGAGCGATGGTCCCCGCCATCGGCGTCGCGGCAAGGACGCGGCGCAAGTCGGCGTCGTCCTCGGGGCCGGCCAGGTCAAACCGGTAGCGGGTCAACGGCAGGCTCCCATTCCGACAGGCCGGCGCCCAGCCGCAGACCCTGCCGGAGGTCGATGTCAAAATGGGCGCTGACGTTCAGGCCAAGGAAGACGCCGGCCATCAGCGCGCTGCGGGCGTTGGCCCGCGCGTCCATCAGCCGCGCGATGATCGAACCCCACCCGTAGAACCGCCGTCGGGCCTCCAGACACATTTCCTCAAGTTCTCGCGGCGACACCTTCTTCGGCCGGAACACTACGTCGCCCACGCGGCCCGCCGGGTCGAGCCACCACTTCGGCGTCAACAATCGGCCCTCCTCCTGGAGCCGCCGGTACAACGGCGTACCGGGGAACGGAATCAGGTGGTTGAAGGCCGCCAGAAATAGCTTCTGTTCGCGGGCGAAGTCCACGCTCCGCCGGACCACGGCGCGGTCGTCGTGGTCGTAGCCGAAGACGAAGGTTCCATAAACCGCCAGGCCGTGCTTGTTGAAGCGGGCCACGCTTTCGGCGTAAGTGCCGGCGGCGAGATTCCATTCCTTGCCCATGTCGCGCAGGTTGTCCGGGTCCAGTGACTCCATGCCAATCAGTAGGCCTTTGCAGCCACTTTTCACCAGCAGCTCCAGCAGTTCTTCGTCGCGGGCGATGTGGATGCTGGCTTGGCCCACCCAGCCGACCTTTAGCGGGATCAACTCGCGGCACAGCTCGCGCGCCTTTCCCGGCTGACTGACGATGTTGTCGTCCACGATGAAAAAGCGCTTGCTGCCGGTCGCCTCCATCTCGGCGGCCACCTCGCGGGCCGGCCGGTGATTCTGGTTGGCGCCGTGGTACGCGGTGATCGAGCAGAAGTCGCACTTGAAGTTGCAGCCGCGGGCGAACTCCACGAGAGTGATGTTCTGGTAGGGCTTGCCGTGGAAAATCTCGCGTCGGCTCGGCACGCCAGCCAGCGTCCGCCGGCCGAGGCCGTGGTAGACCGGTTGCAGCGATGCCCGGCGGGCGTCTTCCAAAACCTGCGGCCACACCGGCTCGGCGTCGCCGATGACGAGGGCGTCGGCCTCTCGCGCCGCCTCGTCCGGCAGGAGTGTGACGTGGTAGCCGCCCATGAGGACCGGTACGCCGCGGGCACGGTACTGGCGGGCGATCTTGTACGACCGCAGGGCGGTAAAGGTTTCGACGCTCATAGCGACGAGGTCGGTCGGCTCGTCGAACGGGATCTCCTCCATGCGGTCGTCATAAAAGCGGACCTCAATATCGGGCGGCGTCAGGCCGGCCAGCAGGGCCATCGACAGCGGCTGCATCTGCCAGGCGCGCACGTAGGGCCGGTTCTCCTTGCGGCCCACGGAGGGATAGATGAGGGTGATGCGCATAGCATACCTTACCGCTTCCTAATGCCTAATCGAGACATCTAATAGCCCATTATTCGCTTCTCCTCCGCAACCGGTCGCGCATCCTTCTACTTGATCCTCCGTTTTTCGGACGGATTCGGTCATGTACGCCGGGTCGCGATATATTTCGCCGATCTTCTCGTGCAAGTGATTGGCGTAGTGCCGATAGCCGAAATTCAGCGACAACCACAGCGGCAGGATCGACCACGGGGCGCCGGTCAGTCGTGTGCAGAACGACCGCAAGCCGTAACTCTGCCGCCACGACCACTCCAGCCCTTCGCGCACCCGCTCGGCGCTCATCTTCTTCGGTTGAAAGACGACGTGCTCCACGTCATAGAGATCCCAGCGCTTGTGCAGCAGTCGGCCCTCGGCTTCCAGGCGTCGATACAGCCCGGTGTTGGGGAACGGCGTCGCCACGGCGTAACGAGGCAGGTCAATCTTCGTCTTGTCCACGAACTCGACGGTGCGCTCGAAGACGCTCTCGTCGTCGTTGTCGAAACCGAACACGAAACAGCCCTGGATGCCAATGCCGTGGTCGTGCAGCTTCTTGACCACGTCGCCGTACTCGGCGGCGGCGTGGAAGTGCTTGTGCGACTGGTTGAGCGTGTCCTGGCTGACCGACTCGAAGCCGATGAGCAAACCCTTGCAGCCGCTCTGTGCCGCTAGTTTCAGCAGTTCATCGTCTTGGGCGATCCGCGTTGTGGACAATCCCACCCAGCGGATGCGCAGCGGGATCATGGCGCGGTAAAGCGCCTTGGCGTACTGTACGTCCTCGGTCGGACTGAGGTCGATGAATAGCGCGTGGCGGCCCGAAAACGTGGCCAACTCCGCGACAACTTCCTCAACGGGCCGGTGGGCATACGTGTTGGCCCAGGCCGTCGGCACGACGCAAAAGTCGCACTTGTGCGGACAGCCGCGCGTGGCCTCAATGGTGTTGATGGTGCTGTAGCGTTTCTTCTTGAGCAGGTCGCGCCGGGCGTGCGGTACGCCGGCCAGGCTGCGGCCGGTCGGTAAGTGGTAGCGCGGTTTCAGCTCGCCGCGGGCGAATTCGCGCAGCAGGAGCGGCCAGGACTTCTCGGCGTAACCCAACACCAGGGCGTCGGCGTGCGGCGCGGCCTCTTCGGGCAGAAGCGTGGGATGCACGCCGCCGAGGACGACGGTGTGCCCGCGCGACCGCAGCTCGTCGGCGATGTCGTAGGCCCGCAAGGCGGTGCCGGTGATCGCCGTGATCCCCACTAGGTCGGCGTCGAAATCCAGATCGAGCGGCTGTACGCCCTCGTCCTGGAGGGTAATGTCGGCTTCGAGTTCCGCAGGTACGAGGGCGGCGAGCGTAGTGAGTGTCAGCGGGGCGTAGCGCAGCGAGGTCTTGAAGATGCCCGTTGAGTTGCGATGAATTTCGCCGGCGGGGGATAGGAGTTGAATCTTCATGGGATTATGCTACCCGGTCCATTGCGAGGTAACAAGGAAAAACTGACCGAAACCTCTTCCCCACTTCCGTCGCGGCAACCGCTTCTTTATAATCCCTCAATCGTGATCCTCTCGCTTCGACCTCCGACCAAGGCCGGGAAACCGGAGGGCTTTGCCCCATGAGTCCGTCCCATACCAGTGCCTCCGTTGCGGCCGCGTTCGCGGACCTCCGCCGTGAGCCGCCCGCGGACATGCCGATCCCTGACCGCCTCAACGTCTGCCTGGTTTTCCTGGTGTTCAGCAGCGCGGTCGGCCTGCTCTGGCTCGGTTCGCACGTGGAAACATGGTGGGCGACGCTGGGCGTCGGCGTTCTGTTTTCCTACCTGCTGCTGACCAACTACGCCCTGCTCCACGAGGCCGGCCACGGAAACCTACACTCCAACGCCACGGCCAACCGTCTGCTCGGCGCGCTCGCGGGCATGTTATTCCCTATACCCTACAGCATGTTTCGGGTGACGCATCAAGGTCACCACCTCCGCAACCGCACCGATCACGAGATGTTCGACCTCTATTACCCCACCGACATTCGCGTTATCCGCTTCGTCCAGTGGTACAGCATCCTTTGCGGGTTGTTCTGGCCGTGGGTGCCGATCGGCGCCCTGCTCTTCGCGCTCTGTCCGGCTGTGTTACGAACCCGCGTCTTTCGCCAGGCGCGCACGTCCAACCATCTGCTCGGGGACATCCGCAACGAAGAGGTCCGCTCTATCCGTGTCGAAGTCGCCCTGACCGCGATGTTGTTCGTCGGCCTGTTTTGGCTGCTGCAACTGCACTGGCAAGCCGTGCTGATCATGTACGCCTGTTTCTCCGTCAACTGGTCCACGCGGCAATACGTCGGCCACGCCTTTTCACGGCGCGACGTGATCGACGGCGCCTGGAACCTCCGGCATAACCGGGTGATGTCCTGGCTGTTGCTGCACGGGGAGTGGGATCTGAACCACCACCGCTATCCCGAAATCTCGTGGTACTATCTGCCCCGGTTGCCCGCGCCCGCGGAGTCGCGGATCAATTACTTGTGGCAATACTGGCGGCAGTGGCAAGGACCGCGGCCCAATCGAGAGCCGGCCCCCGAATCACGTCAACAACTGCCGCTCAGCGTCCACGAGGGCGGCGGGTTGCACGGTCAGATAGGTCAGGATGCGGGCGACCAACTCCCCCATATCGCGTCCGGCGGGTCGTAAGAAATGGTCTGCCCCCCAGACTGGGTAAATCAGACCCGGAAGGGCCAGAACGTCGCCCAGGAGGGAAGCGCCGTCATTGGGCCCGAGCGGCGCCAGCCGGCGGTGGCAGCGCCGCGACAGCGGCAGGGCAAGGTGTCGTCGCAGCGGCAGTCCGACCACGTGGATCACCTTCAGGTGGGACGCCCGCGCCAACGCCTCCGGCCAGGGCGGACAGGCCGCCCGGTCAATGTCGGACAGGGCGGCGACGGCGTAGCCTTTCCACCACAGCAAGAGGCGCGTCAACGGCCAGCGGATCGGCCGCGACCGCTGCCAGCCCACTAGCGGAGTGCCGTGGAACAGCCCGGCCAGATCGACCCAGGCGACCACTCGCCGCAGCAACTCCGGCGCGTCCAGCCGCGCGAGCAGGGCGCGCACTTCGAGGGCGCTCTTGCTATGGGTCACGAGTATCCGGTCACAACCATTATCCCGACGGAGCCAGTCCGCCAGAAGGTCCGCGTTGGCGTGGATCCGGCCGAAACTGAGCAACGGCACTAACGCCGTCGTGAAGCCAAGGCGCTCCGCCGTCTCCCGGATCAGGCGCCCATCCGCGCCGGAATCCGGCGCTTCGCGGTAGAACGCGCCAGGGACGATCACGACCTCGACGCCTGTCGCCGTCGGGCCTACCTCGAGGCCGTCCACCTGGGCGATGAACGGACCATGACGTGGCGAGGTGCGCAGCGCCTGGTACAGAACCGCCGTGGCGAAATCGACGTCCCGCTCTTCGGTCAGGCGCCGCAGCTTTTCGACGTCCAACGTGCGATCCGCGAAGGTTTCCAGCCAGGAAGCCGCCTGCCGTAGCAATTCCGTTTCTGGTTCAGGCATGACGCCGTCCTCTCGCCGCCTTCACGCCGCCCTGGGGCGCCGTCGGCTGACCAGCCACACCACCGCGGCCCCGATGAGGAAGCCCGCCGCGGCGCCGATTCCCCCGGCCCACCACATCGTCCGTTGCACGGCGATGTCCAGGATCGGGTTGTCGAACTCATTGGCCGATATATGGGCATTAACTATCTTCCAACTACCATTCTTTTTCACGAGGGTGGCCGACCAGCGCGTGTCCTGGTCAAACTTTTTCCCGTTGGTCAGCTCGTAGTGGTCCTTGGAGTGGCCGTAGGCGACGGCCGTTTTGTCGTCGTTGTAGAGGATGGAGGGGGCGTCCGGCTCGGGGTTGATGGCGGCGCTCTCGACGATGTGATTGGGGCCTTTGGTCAACTCCTCGAAATAGGCCTTCATCTCTTGCGGGTTCTTGTTCACCCGGCTGCTTTGCCAGGTGATGACGACGTCGTCGTCCAAGAAGCTGGCCAGCTTGTCCAGGTCGCCCGCGTTGTAGGCCGCGATTATTTCCTTGAGCAGCGCCCGCAATTCCTGGTGCGCGGCATCTTCCTGTGGAGTCCCGGCATGGGCGAACGAAGCGAAACCCAGGCAGGCGAGGGTCAAGCAGAAGAGGGCACGGGAGGAGGTCATGGCACGCGTTCCTCGCATAGTGAAAGAGGGAGGGAGTAAGGTCGATCTGCCGCGGGCGCGGCCGCGGCCGGTGCGCCCCGCGGCAGGTGGGTTAGCCACTGAAAATAGTCGATCATCGGCCGGTCGCTCTCAACCAGGCAGCCGGTGTGATAGCGAATACCGGCCAACATCTGAAACTCCTCGGCCATGAAGCTATTGGTGAACCGGCGCCGCAACCACAGTCGGAGGTGATCGAACAGCCGGCCAATGCGGCCGCGTTGCGCGTATACCAGCACGTTCAGAAAACAGCGTTCGCGGTCGATCGGCTCGATGAAAGTGATGAGGTTGCTCCGCGTGCTGCGAAAGTCCCCTGTTACCACGACGACCGAGCCGCCCCAGTTGGTCATCGATACGCACACGCGGTCGCCCAAGAGGCTACGCAGCAGCCGGTCGGCGACCGAGTCGCCCACGTTCCTCAGAGTCAAACGGTTTCGTCGCGCGAAGGGATGCGGACAATCGATCACCGGTTCGCCGATCAGTTCGCGGCCGTGCCCGCTGCGGAAATGTTGCACGTCGAAGCTGTTGCCATTGACCAGGTACCAAGGGCAGGCGGCGTAGAAGCGCAGGGGCCGGGCGACGACGTATGCGCCGGGTTCGGCGTCCTCGAAGAACGGCAGGGGGAATAGGGCTTCGGGGCCGTTGAAGAAAAACAGGTAGCCGTGGCGTTCGACCGTCGGGTACGAGCGCAAGCGTGCCCAGGCCGCCTCGGGTGCGTTGGGGGCCGACGAACAGCGGCCGTCGGGCTTATAGCGCCAGTTATGAAAGGCACACTGCACCTCTTCGCCAATGACACAGCCCTCACCCAGGTCGGCGCCGAGGTGGGCGCAGCGTGCATCAAGGACCACCGGCTTGCCTGAAGCCGTCCGAAACGCGACGAGGCGCTGACCGAGCAGGTCCCGCGACACTGGCCCGCGGCGAAACTCCGACGCCAGCCCGAACAGGAACCAGGAAGCGGGGTATGCCGGCATCAGCTCAGGCGCGGGCGCTGGAATACTCATGGGGCGGAACCTGAAGAAAGAGGATTACGACGATACAATAAGGGGGGCGCGGCCGCCCGGCAAGTGTATTCCCGAATTTACACCCCGCCACTAAGACATCGACGAGCCGCGACCGTTAGGGAGCGGTGGAACCGTCACCGCTCCCTAACGGTCGCGGCTCGTAACACCTCGCCAGCCAATCGAAGTAGCGGATTAGTTCCTCGTCCCCGTCCCTCAATCCGGCGGGGTTGTAGCGAAGCCCCTTGGCCGCCAGGCGCGCGTCGGACTGAAGAAATTCCTTGATGAAGTAGCGGCGAACTCGCGCTCGCAGGGGATCGACGAGGCAACGGCCGAGCAGGCCGCGATGACGCCGGACGAAGACGAGTACGTGGACGTGAACGCGGTCGCGGCCGACGGGTTCGTTGATGAGCATGCCGTAGCTGGTCGTTCGGCGGAAGGTCGGGGTGGCGAAGATGATGTTGCCGCACCAGTCCGTGAAGGACATGACGACGCGGTCGCCGGCCAGCCGGCGGACGAGGGAGTCGCGCAGGCTGTCCCCGAGGACGGCGAAAGTGGCGGTGATCCGTCGGGCGTAGGGCGCCGGACATTCGACCACGGGCGAGTCCAGCAGCTTCCGATCATGGGCGGATCGGAAATGCTGCACGTCGAAGGCGTTGGCCCCGATCATCCAATAGGGACAGCGAAGCACCGCGTCGAACGGGTCCGCGGGGACAAAATCGTCGGGATCGACGCCTGGGAAAAAAGGCAGTGAGAACAGCGGTTGCCGTCCGTTGAAAAAAAAGACGAAGCCGTGGCGCTCCACGGCCGGATAGACCTCCAGGCGGGCAAAGTCGGGGATGACCGAAGTGGCGGGGATGTGGACGCATCGGCCGTCCGTGCCGTAACACCACTGGTGAAAAGGACACTGAAGGGCTTCCCCGCGCACACGACCCGCGCCGAGATCAGTGCCCAGATGAGCGCAGCGGCCGTCGAGAACGCTCAACTGACCTGTCGTGGTGCGGAAAGCGACCAGACGCCGGCCGAGCAAATCGCGCGAGACCGGCCCGCGGCGCAGCTCGCTGGCTCGGCCAAACAGATACCAGGACGCCGGGTAGGTGGGGAAGCGTTCGGCCGGTGGTGCGACAAGGCTGGACAAGGGTACTTCTCCAAAGGAAACGGATCCGCCTCGACTCATGCTTCCGTCCAGCCGGCAATCCCACCGTCGCTGCCGCCTGTGGTTTGTGCCAGCCAGGTAAAATAGCTGGCCATTTCGTCGTCGCAGGGCAACAGGCGATCCGGATCGTAGCGCAGGCCGCGAGCGGCCAGCTCGGCGTCCGGCCGTAGAAACTCCTTGATGAAGTATCGGCGCAACCATAAATTAACGGGATCGAGCAGCCATCGGCCGAGCGAAAATCGACTCCTCTTGACAAAGACGATGCCGCGAACAAAGACGCTGTCACGGCCCAGGGAGAGGGAGGTGAGCAATCCGTAGCTGCGGGTGCGACGGAACCGGGCCGTCACGAACAGCATGGTCCCAGACCAGTCCGTGACGGACAGTTCTACTTCGGGGCCGCCGACCCAACGTGTGAATCGGTCGCGCCAGGAGGCCCCTACCACCGCGAAGGGGGCGCTGGCCCGCCGGGAATAGGGCGTGGGGCAGCTCACCTGCGCGGGCCCGGCCAGACGGCGGTCATGCGCCCCCAGAAAATGCTGGAGGTCACAGGCGTTGGCGCCCACAAGCCACCAGGGGCACCGTAACGTCATGCCGAACGGCCGCGCCCGGATGAAGTCGTCGGGATCGGCGCCGTCGAAGAAGGGAAGTGGGTACAGAGCCTCCGGGCCGTTGAAGAAGAACACCAAGCCATGCCGTTCGACGGCGGGATAGCTGCGCTGGCGGGCGGCGGGGGGGATGAGATCCCCGGTGTAAATGTGGGAACAAAGGCCGTCCACGCCGTACCGCCAGTTGTGGAAGGGACACTGCACCGTATCGCCGGCCACACAGCCGCGGCCCAGGTCGGCGCCGAGATGGCTGCAATGGGCGTCGAGGACGCCGATCTGACCTCCAGCCGTGCGAAACGCGACAAGGCGACGGCCGAGGAGGTCCTTCGAGACTGGTCGGTGACGGATTTCACGGGCCTGGCCGAACGGATACCACGCCGTGGGGTAGGTCGGGAATCGCTCGGCAGGAGGAGCATGTACCGCCTCTGAAAGCGCGCGGGTTTCGCTCCCCCGAGGTTGGCTTGTACTTTGCAAGGTATCTCCAGTCGATATACTGCCAGGAAATTGCGGTTGTTTCAGAGGTTCAGATATATGCTATTCGCCACACGGCCAGACGGACACAAAGCGCTCGGGCCGTTGGCGCGCGAGACGGCCTTGCACGTGTGCGCCGCTGTTACCTTAGGCGGCTGTTTCTGGCTGCCCTGGCTGGCGACGGCCGCATTCCCGGCATTTCCCTCATTTACAGAACGCTTTTATCTGTTGATGATCGTGCTGGGAAACCAGCTCGGTTTTCTCACGGTTTCAGTGCGCGGGCGCCAGCCCGCAAAGGGGCAGGGAAGACCGTCCCGGGTCCGACCCCTCATCGCCGGCGTCCTGGCAATGCTGATATGCGTCGTGCTGGGCCTATGCTATGACGAGGTGCTCCGTTGGCTCTTCGGCGCCGGCACGCCGACGGTGGGCCTATGGGCGGCGGTCTGTGACGTCGGCTCTGGCCTGGCCGGCGGCATCCTCTTCCTTGGGATAGTGGTCGGGCCCCTCGGCGATGAATGTTTCTTTCGCGGACTAGTCCTCCACCGCTGGGCGGAAGCAGGCAAGCCACAGAGCGGTCTGCTCGTGTCTTCCACGCTGTTCGCCCTGTCCCGCTTGGACGCCTGGAACTTCCCGGCGTACGTCGGCATGGGATGGTTATTGGGCTGGTTCTATCTTCGTACTGGATCCCTGCTGACTTCGTGGACCGCGCATAGCCTTCTCAATTCTGCAATGTTCGCCCTCTTGTACTGGGGCTATCGGTGACTCAAGAAACTCCCGATATTGCCCCGGCGACCTGGGATCTTCCCTATTTCGATCACATCCTGACGTTGCTGGGAGATGGGGATTCGGAAGTAATCGAATTCTTCGGTCGTCACGTTCACTGGGGTTACTGGCCCGACCCAACAAGGGCGGCCGGCTCCGTGAGGAATTATGCCGAGGCGGCCGAGAGACTCACCCAGGCGGTCCTCGCGGCGGCGAAGATTCGTTCCGGCCAGCGCGTGCTTGACGTGGGTTGCGGTTTCGGCGGGACCTTGGACTTGCTAAACCAGCGCCACAGTCGATTGGGACTGGTCGGCCTGAATATCGACCTTCGCCAGTTGTTTCGCGCTCGCGCGCAATGCGTTCTACAGAATGAGAACCGCCTGGCTTTGGTGGCGGCGGATGCCTGCCTCCTGCCGTTTAGGGATAAGTCTTTCGATCAGGTGCTGTGCGTAGAAGCCGTCTTCCACTTCTCTTCGCGGACGAAGTTCTTCGCCGAGGTCGGGCGTGTGCTGGCACCGGGCGGCCGACTGACTTTATGTGATTTCGTGCCGCGGTTCGTGGTCCCCTGGCTTTGGGATTTCTTGGACCGCCGCTTCAAACCGATGGTCACTCGCTTATTCGGCCACAACGACGCGCGTTGCACTTTGGCCGACTACCGGCGCGTAGCGCGCAGCTGCGGCCTGAGGCTAGACCGACGGTTGGACGTCACACGGCACACTATGCCGACCTATCGCGCGCTGCGTCCCCTCATCCGTCGAATTGCGCCCGACCCCGACGGGGCGGAGGAAGTTATTCGGCGCGTCGAATTCGCCTCGCGTATCGGCTTGCTCCGATATCTCATTCTTTCCTTCCGCCCGCGCTAAGAGAATGTTTCTATACCGGAGATGAGGCGTTAACCTGACGGCCAAGCGAGCGACCAACGAAGACGTAGTACGGCGCCCGCTGCCCGCCCATATAGGGAACGCGGCCGAGTGATTCTTCCAGGTGAACGGTGTCAAACCGGGACTGCAGATAAGGAAGGTGGTCCGGATTTAGAGAGAGGCCATGCCAGCCGAACCAGCACGGCCAGAAGAAGCGCCGCCAAGCGGAGTGCCGGCGCATTCCTGAGTCCGGCCATTTCCGAGATACGTAAAAATCGGTCGTCCCCACAAGGCCGCCGGGCCTTAGTAACTCCACCGCCCGGTCGATCGCGCGGAACCAATCCGGGATCATTGTTAGGCAATAGGAAAACACCACCACGTCAAACGGCTTGTCATGCCAATTCTGTAAGGTCGCGTCCCCTTCAATCACACGAACGTTGCTCCAACCGAGGCGGGAGACCCGTGCCCGCGCCTGTTCCAGCAGGGCGGGACACAGATCCAAGACGACCAGGCTGTCCAGTTCCGCGCGTCGGGTTCCGGCCAACTCCCACAGAAAACCGGTACCGCCTCCCACGTCGAGAACGCGCGCCCCGGCCGGTAGAGGCAGGGCGCGGAGCAGGGGTAAACGGCCGTGCAATAGGCGCTGCCGGAAGGCGTCGTAGTAGGCGGCCTGCGGGCCATAGTATCCTTGCAGACGCTCCGCGTGAGTTCCGCCCCGTTGACGGTGAAGCGTACTGTGAGCCATAACATGAAGGTCTTGGAGCCATCCCATGTTGTTTACGGCGTCCTCCCTCAGGGTAACTGGGCGATGTGGAAACTGCCGTACATATGCACACGGTCCTGGGCGTGCAGTTCCTGGGCGCGGGACCGGTCGAACTGGAGTAGGTCGCCCAGCATTGCCTGTCGGCCGCGATAGGAAACGGACAGCATGTCGAGGTAGGGGACGTGCAATCCCGCACTGCGGAAGATGACCCGCGCCCCAGGCCGCGCCCTGGCCAGAAGAGCGGTCCACTCCGCGGCGAGGCCTCGGCGGTCGTGGGCGTTCATCCAATCCATATGATCAAGCAGCACGAACTTGGAAATCGCCGGCCCGGCGCGCTCCAAGAAATCGGTCACCGACAGGGTGTCTATTGTCAGCCGCTCTAACAGTTCACCGCGAAGGCGGGCGTAGTTTTCCGGCCGCAAGTACTCAGGGCAGCAGTCGGGATCATAGTGGCCCTGTAGATAAACCCTCCAGAAATAGTTGGTTTTGAGAGGCAGGCGGGTGAAAACCGCTTCGACGATGTCGCGGCTGAATTGAAGAATGCCTCCCGGATACTCGTTGATTAGCCTGCGCTGTTCCCACGGAATGCCGATAAGGCTGAGGAGCACCTGGCGCGAGCATAGCCAATTCGTTAAAGGGGTCCACAAGCGGTCGCGGACCTCGGCCCGGTAGATCTCCTCTTGCAAATGGATATCGGGGGCTTCGAGCAACATGTGGATCGCCCGCCGGAGTCCCAGGAGCTGCTGGGCGTTAGCCAATTGCAACCGGGCCAGCAGCCCAAATGTACCCCGGTAGTAGAAGGAGTCCCGCCAGCCCTTTCCTCCGAAGTAACCCAGGCGCCCGTCCCAGAACTGGCGGGCATCCGTGGGCAGCAGCGGCCGGATGGCATCGTGATACATCTGCCTAGCTCTGGACGAGCGTCCCTTCCCGAAGAGTTCAAAAAAAGAGGAGAAGTCCAGACGCCTTATGGCGGCCGCCTTGAACGCCAGCAGCGCATTTTGGCAAGGGTTGACGTCGACGGCGTGAACTTGCCCCGCGCCGGCCAGAAGGTAATCGAGAGCGTTGCAGCCCGCACTTGTGATGACCAACACGCGGTCGTCCGGCTGCAGGTCGAGAGCGGCCCGGTCCACGGCGGGGTCTTCCCAGCAACTGTTGTAGATCAAACGCCGCCCCTGGACAGCCGCGAACACGAGCCTACTGACTTTCTCGGACAGCGTTCCTCTCAAGTGCAAAACTCCTCAAATTGTGTCTCTGCGCTCGCAGGTATACAGGAAAGAGACATAGCTAAGAGTAGGAGCTTAACGTCAAAGGACTTCCGGTGTAAATCTCTTCCGGTGCAAATCTGGCGTTCGGCGCAAGTCGGCCGGCAGTCGGAGCGTGGCTCGCTTCGGTCGCATCGTTGTTGTCCTGTGGGGGTAAAGGGCGGGCGGTTCGCTTCAGGCGGACGTTGAGCCGCGGCGGCCAAGAGAAGGCCGCTCATCTGAGTCGCGGCGACCGGCCCGGCCCCGTATTTCCCTAGGCCGGGGGCCGCCCCGCTGGAAAACGCGGCCCGCGGCGGTGGTCAAAAACCTTGTCCCGGCCCGCGTCAGGCCCCCCGGCGGCTGGAATGGTTGAGCAACCCGCCCGGCCGTTCCTCACACACCACCTCAAACTGGACGCGAACTTAGACGGTTTTTTAGCCTATCGCGGGACACCTTTTCAGCATTGCTCACGCGGACAGGCTCTTACGAATATCTTCCCCTGTTAAATCTGCGCGCATATTTTAGCGTGAGTTCCAGGAGGGTATCGAACGGGGAGGACGCAGCCGCCGAGGCCTAAGCCCCGGCTATACGACAGACCGCCGCACGGTTCGACGTTTCATGTCGCGTTCGACGCCGAGGCCGTGATGTGGTCCGGGACGCTCACCGTGCCCCAGGGCGGCATCTACAACACGGGGGAGGAATCGGCCGTGTTCGCAGTGTTGCAGTCCCTCGACCGGGCTTATCGCCGTCTACCGGCGGCAGAGGCGGCGCCGGAAGGGGCGTTGAAGGAAACGGCAGTAGATACAGGCGTCTGCGCATGAACCGGCCCGGCAAACTACTACCGGCTTTCTTGCCGCGCCAAGGCCCGATTACCGCAATTCCCCGTAGATTCTCGCACCGCTTTGCAAGGCTTGCAATAGGAGGCCAATCGCTGTAAAGTGTTTGCTGGCAATACTTCCGGGGGCTTTCAGCAAGGGCGAAACATCGCCTGTTAACCGCTAGGTTCTAGGTTCGAGTCCTAGTCGGGGAGCTTTGACAGGTTTGGTCTCAATACGAACCTGAATCTCTAGACGCAACCATCTCCATGGCTTGAGCTTATGTCAACTCAACAGGTTCGCATTCTCGTCACGAATCAATAACCGAGACGTGCAACATGCGAACGATGCTGATCGAAATCTACTGACGACTCCCCTAGTGCATTGTCACTCGTCGTTTGATGGGTAGGACGGTTTGCTAAACCGTCCGGACGGATTGAAAATCCGTCCTACGCCACCCATCAAACGACGAGTGACAGTGCACTAGGAGCATGGTTGTAAGTTCAAATCCTGTCGCCCCGACTTAAATCACCAACAGCTCGTCGCAAGCACTTTCTGGCGAGATGTTTCTCCATTAGCACCAATGTTTTGCGCCAGATTTGCAGATCCGCCAATCCGGTCCACGAGTTATCGAGTTCAAATCCAGTCGCCATTTTCGCCGCAATCGACTGATGAACGGTAGCGTCGCGCTGGGCTACGCCCGAAAATGCGTCGGTTGTGTCGGACCGATGCGCGCAAAACCTGTGCGGCCTCCTCCGCCTCTTACGGGGCGAGCCCGTGTTGGACACGGTAAGAATCGGCGTCGGCGCGCTCTATTATACTCCGCATGGTCCAGACTGAGACGTTTCCCAAGCGGCTGGTAAGCCTATAATATCTGGATCGAGGTAACGATCCAACCGGTTTGCCAGGGAGCGCTAGGATGGCACCCAATGCCGGCAAAAACTTCAGTTGGTTT